>JBAVHY010000516.1:0-13817 GCA_049686315.1 Candidatus Acidiferrum sp.
AGGCTGAATTTGGGAAAGAGTTTCTTACTTAAACAGTCCACGAGAGCGGTCTTGCCAGACCCCACGGGCCCGGCGATGCCCACGCGAAATGCCCTGCCCTGAACCTGATTTCCCATGACACGCGCTCCTGAGTTCATATACTAAGCTCGGCACAATACTACACAACAGGCACTGGGGGTGCCGAGGATGCCCACCAGTATCCGCGCGAATGGCAGGGCGTCAAGTCTTTTCCGATGTGGCCCTTCCGAGCCAAGCGGTTTAGCAAATTAGCCGCTCAAACGCTTTGGCGTTGGGAATGAAAGCACTTATGTTCGCATGAGGCTGTCCGGATTGCTTTACAACTTTTTACAATCCTTTGCGATGGCTTGACACATCCCCTTTCGAGGGTCTTTATAGTCTTGCCCTGGTAGGGGCGAGTGAAGGATTGAGCGAGGTTCAGAATGTCCAAGAAGTGGCGATTGACAGACCGCACGCGAACTCTTCTTATGCTGGAGCTGGCCATTGTGCTCCCGGCGGCGGCCTTGATGGCCTTCAGCATCTGGAACTTGAAGCATATTCAGCGCGACAAGTTTATCGAAGCCGCCATCCAACGCGACTTTCAATCTGTTCTTCGCATTGCTGAAAAGAAGAGCTGGATCAGAGCAAATGAGCTGGTCGAGCCGGTTCGAAAGACCTTTCCTAGCCCGGACGACAGTCCCTCCGAAATCAAAGCTGGACTCGACCGCATTCTCGCTGAACATCCAGAAATTTCCCTCGTCGCTCTCTACGACAAGAAAAAGGGCGTATTTGTCGCTCGTTCGCAGACCGGCGGACGTGACGAGAGCTTTTGCTCTCTTATGCAGGATCAAATAAACATGGTCCAGGGTTGGGTATCTATGGAGGGATCTGAGTTAGCAACCCACCTCCGAGGCATGTCAGAGAAGGGCGACGATTCACCGATGGTCCATGGCGCGTGGTCCATCAAGAAAGACTCCCGCACCTACGAAAATGAAATTATGTTTATTCCTCCGGGCACTCCGAAGGATCGAGCGACCCTCGGGATCCTATCCTTCGATCAGGATTACCTTCAGAAGACATTCTTCCCTTCAATAATGAAACACATTTTGAGTAGCAAAAATGAGGCCTTGCGGGCGGATGCGAATCCCCCCGCCATGATGATTCATCCGAAGGGAGACTACACACCGTGGGTTGTATCCGAGAACTGGGATGGCGGAAAGGCGGAGGTGGAGCGGCCTTTCGCGGAAGTATTCAGCGGCATGATTTGGGCAATTAAATACCCTGGCACCACGGTCGCCGACATTAGCGCCAGATTCTCGAGAAACAACTATGCCATCCTCGCTGCGCTTTCCCTCCTGATGATTGCTGGCATTTTTCTTACTTATCGCAACATTTCTCGTGAGATGAATCTCGCCAGGCTAAAATCCGATTTCGTCGCGAACGTTTCCCACGAATTGCGAACGCCGCTGGCGCTGATCCGGCTCTATGCGGAGACGTTGGAACTTGGGCGGCTCACAGCAAAAGAAAAATACCAGGAATATTTCCGCATCATCCGGGAAGAAAGCGAGCGCCTCTCAGCGCTCATCAATAATATCCTGGACTTTTCGCGCATCGAGGCCGGGCGCAAGGAATACGAGTTCAAGGAAACCAATCTCGGCGAACTCGTTCGCTCCACACTCGACTCTTACCGTTTCCAGATCGAACAAAATGGTTTTGCCTTCGAGGAAAACATCTCGCCCGATATCCCCCCGGTGAACGTGGACCGCGAAGCGATCGCCCGTTCGCTGCTCAACCTGGTGAACAACGCGCTGAAGTACTCCAAGGACAAGAAGTTCATCGGCGTGAGCTTGTACCGCACCAACGGTTCCGTGAAACTGGAAGTTCGCGACCATGGCATCGGTATCCCGCCCAGCGAGCAACAGAAAATCTTTGAGAAGTTTTACCGCTGTGGCGATCCGCTGGTTCACAACATCAAGGGCTCGGGCCTGGGTCTGGCGCTCGTTCGCCATATCGTCCGGGCGCACGGCGGGGACGTGCAAGTCGAGAGCACCCCCGAGAAAGGCAGCAAATTCATCATCGCATTACCATTAGAACCCGTTTCGGGGGCCGGGGGCGCACTCGCATGAGTATGGAGTCGCGCGATAGTCTGGGGAGAAACAAGGAAGAGGTCATGGCGACAACGAAAATTCTGATCGTCGAAGATGAGCCGAACATGGTCGCGGGGCTACGAGATAATTTCGAATACGAGGGCTTTCAGGTGATCACGGCTCTCGACGGCGTGGAAGGACTCGATCGGGCGCTGAAGGATTCCCCGGATCTGATCGTGCTGGACGTGATGATGCCACGCATGAGCGGCCTGGATGTATGTAAGCAGCTAAAGGCCAAGCGGCCCTCGATTCCCATCATCATGCTTACCGCGCGCGGCCAGGAGGTGGACAAAGTCGTCGGCCTCGAACTGGGCGCCGACGATTACGTCACCAAGCCTTTCTCGATCCGGGAATTGCTTGCGCGCGTGAAGGCCGTTCTGAGGCGCGCGCAAACACTCCCGAAAGAGCAGGACCGCTATGCCTTCGGGGATGTCGAGGTGAATTTGCGCAGTTACCAGGTGCTGCGCGGAGGACAGCCGGTGGAGTTTTCCAGCAAGGAATTTGAGCTTCTGAAGCATTTCCTTTGTCACTCCGGGGAGACGCTGAGCCGCGACCGGCTTCTCGACGAGGTTTGGGGTTACGAGAACTTCCCGACAACCCGGACGGTGGATGCTCATATCGTAAGAATTCGCCAGAAACTCGAACCAATTCCGGAGCAGCCGCGTTTTTTTCTGACCGTGCACGGAGTGGGTTACAGATTCGTAGGATGAAATGAATATAATCACGCCAACCGCGGAAGCTTTGAACGGCACGCGAAAGCTGCCTGTCAATCGTCCGGCCATCGAGACAAAACGCTCGACAACAGGTGTCATAGAGGGCATCCATTCGTTGAGGAATGAACTCGACACAACGCGCCGTGAACACGAAAAACTGCAACAGGCGGTCTACGAGGCTGCCCAGGTCCAACGGAAGCTCTGCGCCCCACGCGAACTCGCTTGGGGAGAGTTCGAGGTCGCCGGCGAAATTTTTCCAGTGCGCCATCTCTCGGGAGATTTTTTCAAGGTGATGGAACTCGGCTCTGTGCTTGGACTGGCCGTGGGTGACATCGCGGGCAAAGGATTGTCCGCGGGAATTTGGCAAGCGCATCTGATCGACTTGATTCAGCGCTGTGCGCGAACCTACCCCCATCCAGCCGATGCCGTCGCCGGGGTCAATCGCGAACTATGCCAGGATCAGAGTGAGCCGCCGATCACGGCCCTGTTCTTTGCGCGACTCGATCCGGAGCGAAGTGAACTTGTGTACTGTAACGCCGGCTTGCCACCCCCCCTGCTCTTGCGGTGCGACAAGTCCGTCGAACGGCTGCAAGAGGGCGGCCCGATGCTGGGGGCTGTGCAAGAAGCCACATACAACTCGGGGAGCGTGCGCCTGAACCCTGGCGACATGTTGCTCGCTTACTCCGACGGCCTGACGGAATGCCAGAATCCCCAGGAAGATGAGTTTGAGATGGGGCGGCTATCGGCGGCGGCGAAGGCGGTCAGTGGTGCGACCGCAAACCAAGTTCTCTTCTCCACGCTTGGGGCAGTACTCGACTTTGCCGATACGTGCTCACCGGGCGATGACTTGACACTGTTGGTTCTACGTCGCCGCGAAGTTATCTTGACGGGGCAAACTTCCGCGGGCAACAGGGATTTTTCGAGGCCTCGCCGCCGGCTGACTCCGGCTGTGCGATCAAGGCAAGTCGCGAACAGAGAGGGAGCAACTACAAATAGCTGAGCAAATGTAACGACGAGCTCGACAACATGTATCGTGCGGGCCCGAGAGTGCGGGTGTGCCCAGATTCAAAGGGGAGGATTGGCGATGGCAAGCAAATCGGATGTACTGCTCATGGAAGAAACGCAACTCTGCGCCGTCTTGAACCAGCCCCAACCGGTCCACCCCGAAGTGTTGAGCACAATCTACACGGCGCACTATCGCCACGTTTTGCAGATCTGCCGCCGGTTTTTTCGGCAACCAGAGGAAGCCGAGGATGCGGCGGCAGAGGTCTTCTTGAAGCTTTACAGGGTTCTGCACCAAAAAGACGAGACGTTGCCTTTCCGTCCCTGGGTCTCGCAGGTGGCAGGGCACCACTGCATTGATAAGCTGCGGCGAAAAAAGTTCGAGAGAAGTTCATTCTTGGAGGAAATCGACCTTAGCACTGTCGCCGACCGTTCGACTCCTTCGCCACTCTCCCAAATCCTGCGCAAGGACGAACAGCGCCAGGTCAGGGAACAGTTGACTCGCCTGCCGGACAAATACAAAGTTCCACTCGTGCTGCGCTACTACAAACGGATGAGTTACTCCGAGATTGCCCGCGAGCTTAACACCCGCCTTCCCGCAGTCAGAATGACGATCTTCCGAGCCAAGGATTACCTGCGCCGCAATTTGCGACGCTCAGAGAAGGCCCAACGTTTGGGCCTCGGGAAGACTGGATTGAAGCAGGTTTCGTGAATGCATTTGCTTGGGATGGGACTTGCATGGTACGCGCGCGATACCTGCGGCGATTCGTTCGTGCTTCATGGAAGCTGACGTACGGTTCCGCGGATCAGAAATTCCGTGGGCAGAACCCGCTGGCTGAAGGCCATTTGAGGATGATGCAGACGTTCGAGAAGCATCTTCATACAAGTTTCGCCTATCTCCTCCTTATGGACGCGGACGGTTGAAAGCGGCGGATCCATCATGACGGCTTCTTCGCGGTCGTCGAACCCGACCAAACTGATTTCGTCCGGCACCTTGATCCCGCGGCGGCACAACGATCGCCAAAGTCCATAGGCGATTTCATCGTTGCCGGCCACCACAGCAGTGGGTCGCGGCCGCCGGGTCAGGATCCGCCCTAGGCTCCCTTGACCGAAATCGCCAAAGCTCTGGGAATTTCGGGCCGTGATCAAAGAGGGTTTCAGTTTGTACTCGCGCAATCCTTGCCGGTATCCTTCGAAGCGCCGGCGAAGCCAGGGGTAGGAGATATCTCCGGCGAAAACAATACGCCGATGCCCATTGCTGATCAGGTACCGCGTGGCATGAAGCGTTCCGTTGAAGTCATCGAATCCTACCTGGTCGAATTGCTGCTCGTCGTCCATTCCCACCACGTTGTTGCTGAACGCAACGAATGGCATTTGAATAGATTCGATTCTACGCAGCAGATTGGGATAAATGGTCCCCGCTAGAATGACTCCGTCAATCAAGCCATGCTCTTGGAGAACGGGAGGCAGATCGATCTTATCGGGAGGCGTCCTCGGGGAATAATGCAGGGCCGCGAACAGCACGTGTTGTTTCAGGCCGCTAGCGTAGGATTCGACCCCTTGCAGGATGTGAGCATGAAAAGGATGGAGAAAATCGCGGTTGCTCAGCAGAAAGCAGACCATTTCCGCGCGTCGTTTGAGAATTCTGCGGGCTTGCGCATTGGGGCGGAATCCGAGACGGCGGATCGCGTCAAGTACCCGCGCGCGTGTTTTCCGGCTCACTTGCGGGCTGGAATTTAACACCCGCGAAATCGTTCCAATGCCTACACCCGCGTCGCGCGCGACCTCGCGTATCGTTGTTTTTCGTGGAACCGCTTCCATGGAAACTGTGTTCCTTAATGCGTACAGGGTTTGGTGGGCAACGTCCGCGCCTCCCTTTTTCCGTGCGCAAGTTTAGCATAACCATACCCGCGGTCGTAATAACCAGTGCGTCTGATAGGCCCTGCACCCGCTTTTGACAAGCAGTCAGTAAGCCAATTTTATGAACTTGTTTTCCGAAGATTCGGACTTGACAGACATTTCTTGCTCAGCTAGGGTGTGGAACCAGTTCCAAGTGTCCTGGCGCCCTGTCGGCGCTTTGTTCAAACAAGTGGGGTGTGTGATGGAAAAACTGGTTGGTTCGTCTGACCCTGGTCCGAGCAAACGACGGCACCTCAGCATGGTGCTGCTGCTTGGGACAATCCTCGTGGGATTTTCCGCGCCAGTCGCGGGCCAAGCGGTCAACGCAACTTTGCTAGGAACCGTGACGGACTCTTCCGGAGCCGCGGTTGCCAACGTGAAGATGACGATCACGGAAACGAACACGGGGATCAGCCGCACTTCCCAAACGAACGAAAGCGGCAACTACGTAGTTCCAGATCTGCCGCCGGGCACGTATACGGTAACCGCGGAGCAACCGGGGTTCAAGCGGGCGTCAAGACCGGCCATCGATGTGATCGTGAACACGACCGAGCGCGTCGACTTGGTGCTTGAGCCCGGAAGCAGCTTAGAGACCATCACCGTCGAGGCGGAAACTCCCATCCTCCAGACCGAGCGCGCGGACACCGGACGCAAGCTCGAAACCGTGCTGACGGAGAATGTACCGCTCGGCACCAATCGCAATTTCCAGAACCTTCTGAACATTGTGCCCGGCACGACTCGCGCTACTTTCCAGCATTCGCAGTTCTTCAACGCAAGCAGTTCGTTACAGACGGAAGTCAACGGCCAGCTGCGCATGGGCAATAACTATCAGATCGAGGGCATTGACGACAACGAACGCACCGGCCTTCTGCAGATCCTGGTGCCGCCACTCGAAGCGATCCAGACGGTAGATGTGTCCACGAGCAATTTCGACGCGGAGTTGGGCCGGGCGAGCGGCGCCGTTACCAACGTCATCTTGAAGTCGGGAACCAACAACTACCACGGTGCCGCCTACGAATTCGCAAGGAACAGCTATTTCAATGCCCGCAACTTTTTCGATAAATCTGTCGGACATCTTGTCTATAACTACTTTGGCGGCAATATTGGCGGTCCCATCGTGAAGAATAAGCTCTTCTTCTTCGCCGACTATCTGAAGGTCTTTGATCACGAGGCAAATACAAACACGATTTCTATCCCAACCACGGCCTTCCGCTCGGGAGACCTCAGCACTTCAACGACGCCGATCTATAACCCCTTTGGCGGTAATTCAGATGGCACGGGGCGCCAGCAGTTCGTCGCCACCTCCTCCCCAGGTGTGGCAACAGTGCCAGGACCAAATGGAACCACAGTGGATGCATTTAACCCTGTTTGTACCAATGCAGCGGGATGCGCCAACATCATTCCGGCAGCCTTGATTGACCCCATTTCCGCCAAACTTATGGCTTTTCTGCCGCCCCCCACTGCCGCAGGGAATACGAACAACTACTTTGCGTTGCTGCCCTACCACAAAGATACGGATTTCGTTGATGGTAAGGTGGACGCTAACATTACCGATAAAGATCGCTTGAGCGCACGATTCAGCTACCAACGACCATCCGTTTTCCAAGCACCGATATTCGGCATCGCCGGGGGACCCGCGCAGGGCAATTTTGAAGGGACGGGCCTTCAGAACACCTATAGCATAGGTCTCAATTACAATCGCATTTTCTCGAATACTCTGGTGGCTGAGTTCCGCGTTGGCGCAGGCTGGTACCATAATGAGGCTCATAACAGCGATTACGGCACGAACACTTCAACCACACTCGGCATTCCCGGCGTTAACCTCGATAAGACGATTACCAGCGGAATCGTAGGTATTACGATCAACGGCGGCACGTTTTCCAATCCGTTGATTGGCTTCTCGGCGAGTCTGCCGTGGATCCGGTCAGAAACGAATATTGACTTTGCTAATACCTGGACCAAGATTCTCAGCAATCATACCGTCAAGTTCGGCGTTGACCTGCGCCGGGTTCGCGATGCATTGCTCCAGGAACAGACGTTCAGCCCACGCGGTCTCTATACTTTCAACGATGGTCAGACGGCACGCAACTGCACGGCTGGAGATGGGAGTCCTGGCTGCCCTGCTACTGGCAGTGGTGCTTCCAAAACCAGTTTTACAAACAACTTCGCCAGCTTTCTGCTCGATGTGCCGGGCCAAGCGGGACGTGATCTGGCGACCTTTTTCCCGAACTATCGAGCGTGGCAATTCTTCAGTTTCGTGCAAGATAAGTGGCTAGTCACACCCAAATTCTCGGCGGATCTTGGAGTCCGCTGGGAGTTCTATCCACCGGCCACGCCGGTTGCTAAGGGGGGCTTTTCTAATTACAACCCCGCCGACAACACCCTCGCGGTTAGCGGTTACGGCAGCATTCCGAATGACCTCGGGATCGAGACGCATTACAAATACTTCGCGCCTCGTATAGGACTGGCCTACCGTTGGAAAGAATCAACCGTCTTTCGCGCTGGATTCGGGATCAGCTATAACCCGTTTCCCGACAATAGCTACGCGTACAATTTCCCGGTGCGGGCCAATAACGCCTTCAATCCAGCAGTTGCGAGTTTTGGCCCGGCAGTGCTTCCCAGTGGACAACCGGCAACATTTGAAAATGGCTTCCCAGCTCTCATTCTCCCGACAGTTCCGTCAAACGGGATTATTACCAACCCGACGAAAGCCTCGAACTATTTTGTGGTCAATCCGAGTTTCAAGAACCCGTATGTGGAATCGTGGAACGCCGCCATCCAGCGGACTCTGCCCTGGCGTTTCGTTCTCGATGTAGCGTACGTCGGCAATCACGGCGTGGACACGGTCGTCAATTACAACCTCAACGCGGCAACGGTGATTGGCCTCACCTCCCAGACGGCGAATAACGGACGTCCCGAGTTCCTTCCTTTCGGACGCACCGCGGCCACGAATCTCCTCTTTGCCGGATACTCGTCCAGCTACCACGCCTTGCAGGTGAAGTTTGACCGGCGATTCTCCGGCGGTTTTGCGACCACTACGGCTTACACATTCGGCAAAGGCATGAGCTTTCAAACCGGCGACGATGGCGGCCTCTCGTTCTATATCAACCAGCGCCGCGATTACGCCCGGAACGACTTCGATCGCACACAAACCTTTGTACAGAGCCTTGTTTACGATCTGCCGTTCGGGAGGAGCAAGCGCTTTGTCTCTTCTGGAGTGGGCGCGGCCATTCTGGGTGGCTGGCGCGTGTCCAGCTTCCTCACGCTGATGTCCGGCCTTCCCCTTTACTTTACCGCGCCCGGATCTTCTCTGTTAGCCCCGGATAACACTCAAACTCCGGATTTGGTTGCTCCCGTGAAAATCCTTCATGGGGTCGGAATCGCCAGTCCTTGGTTCAGCACGGCGAGCTTTGCTGCTCCGGCTGCCCGTACGTTCGGCAATGTTGGAAGGAACTTTCTCAGCGGACCCAACTTTTTCAACCTGGATACCGCACTTTCCAAGTCGATCCGGTTTACAGAACGCTACAGTCTTGACCTGCGCATGGAAGCATTTGGCGCGACCAATACACCGCAGTTCACCTTCAATAACACGAACGGCACACCGGCAGGCGGTACAGCTGCGGGGACAACGCTGGGCAGCGCAAGCTTCGGCCAAATCACGAGTGCCGCCGGGGGCCGCGTGCTTCAACTCGGCGCAAAGCTAACGTTTTAGGTCTGAAATGGATTAGTCTGTGAGCTCGGTGCCTCCTCCATTTTTCCATTGGGACTCCGAGTTGACGCATCCGGAAGTTTACGCTGTTCGATCAGCAAAAATGCTCCGAAAGGAGGCGGTCATGACAATCGAGCGGCGCAAATTTCTTCAGACGACGGGAAAAGCAATAACGGTTGGTGCGGCAACGCTTGCGCTGGGTGGCAGAATTCTAGGTGCAAATGATCGTGTGCGCGTAGCGGTTTGCGGAGTGCGCGGCCGCGGCAAAGACCACATGCAAGGTTTTGCACGCGTCCCAGGAACGGAGGTTGCCGCTCTCTGCGATATCGATGAAAACGTATCGAACCAGCGACTCGATGACATGGAGAAGTTGGGCTTGAAGAAGCCAAAGTCCTGCGTCGACGTTCGCAAGCTGCTTGAGGATAAAGACATTGATGCCATATCTATCGCCACGCCTAATCATTGGCACTCGCTCATGGCCATCTGGGCCTGCCAAGCCGGGAAAGATGTGTACGTGGAAAAGCCCTGCTCGCATAACTGCTTTGAAGGCCGGCAACTGGTGCGCGCGGTAAAAAAGTACAATCGAATTTGCCAGCACGGCAGCCAGTCGCGCTCGAACCCCGGCATGCTGGAAGCGATTCAGCATTTAGGTGACGGAACCATCGGCGACGTCTACATGGCCCGTGCGCTCTGTTACAAGTGGCGGGCATCGATCGGGCATGCCACAGCCGAACCCGTTCCGGCCGGCGTTGATTATGACCTTTGGACCGGCCCTGCGCCGCTGAAGCCGTTTACCCGCAATCGCTTTCACTACAACTGGCATTGGATCTGGGACACGGGGAACGGAGAAGTCGGCAACCAGGCAATCCACGAAATCGATATTGCACGGTGGGGTTTGGGTGTGGGCTTTCCTGTGTCCGTGTCCGCGATGGGCGGGCACTTCATGTTCCAGGACGACCAGGAGACGCCCAATGTCTTGAATGCTACCTTCTATTTCGATGGCCCGCAGGGTACGCGCAAGATGATGGAGCTTGAAGTTCGGCACTGGATCACCAACCACGAAGCGGAGATTGGCACTGCTTCTTATGGAACGAGTGCTGTGCCTGCCGCGGGGTTGAGCGCCGGGGCGAACAAGACCCCTGCTAATAAACAGCCCTTGGGACCGAAAGATGCGAAAACGAACACCATCGGCAACATCTTCTACGGATCAAACGGCTATCTCGCTATCGATGGATACGACGCATACAAGACATGGATAACGGACCACGTCGAACCTGGGCCACATGGTAAGGGTTCTGCTGACCACTACGCGAACTTCATTGATTGCGTCCGCAGCCGTCGCGCCCAAGACATTCATTCGCCGATTGAGGAGGCGCACATCTCGACGACACTCGTGCATCTGGCCAATGCCTCGTACCGCCTGGGGCGTACGCTGCGATTTGATCCTGTGCAGGAGCTGGTCATCGCCGATGAAGAAGCCAATGCCCTCTTGCGTGGCAGTTACCGAGCGCCTTACGTTGTGCCGGAAGAAATTTGAGCTTTCAAACGGCTAGCGAGAATCTGTACTTGCCCGCACTTGCCCATATCGGGCCGGAATGCTTTCCGAATACGCTCGATCACAAACCCAGAAGGGGCGCGAGCATTGTAGAATCTCGGGCCCCGCCGCTGGATTCCTTCTTATTTCTTAATGTCCCTGGGCCTTGAACACAAATTCCAAGTTCTTGCTTTCCCCGGAAGCAACCACGAGTTTCTGTTTGAGAGTCCCCAGCTTCTCGTGCCAGGCTTCCACGGTGTACTCGCCCGGCGGAAGATCGCGCAGTTGGAAGTGACCGTCCTTGCCGCTGATGGAGAAGAACGGGTGCTTAAAGACTGAAACGTAAGCGCGCATCCAGGGATGCACGTTGCACTTGATCGGGATGGCCACCTCTTCCCGGGCGAAGGTTTCTTCCACCGTCGAACCCGGCGGTTCGGCCTTGTTCCATTCGCGGTTGTTGGCCGGGATCGGATGGATGTTGTGCGTGGTGGCATCATTGTTGACAACTTGAAGTTTCTGGTTGGCCCGGATGGCGGCGACATGCGGCATATAAACACACCCTTTTTGTTCAACAACTGCAGCCTGGGCGGGAACCTCGAAAGTGCGGTTGCCGAGCCCGTCCGCGATGAACACAACCACATTGCCAAGGGTTCCGCCGCTGCCGACAACAAAGTCTTCGTTCGGCACTGCCCCAGGATGCGCCTTCGCGCAACTCGGATCGGCGTTCATGCTGATGCGAGCCTCCTGCGGAAGCTGACCTTCCACTTTGACGACACCTGTCACTGAGACGCCCGCGGGATTATCGGCGCGAGCGGCGCCCAATTTCCACGCGGTGAAGCTCTCGAGTCTCGCCAGCAGAGCAAAGAAAACTACCACCAAAGCTATAGTTAGACGCCGAACATTCATACCCTATTCCTCCTTTGTAAATTCTTGTTGTTCCACTGTCTACTCTGGCCGGGAGTAATAAGCCTGTTGATAGCCGCTCAGATATCCCTCGCGATAGAACCGCTTGTGTTTCTCGGTATCCGAAGTTGATTCGGCATAAGCCAGGCCAGCGTCGCCATAATTGGTGGTCTGTTCGGCTTGGTAGGGTTGGGATTCCATGCGATGTCTGTCGCCGTCTAACCTCCCGTCGCGATAGCCTGCGGCGGCGAGTTCCGCGACGCTGGGCCCGGACAGCTCTCCAGTGAGCTCCCGGTAGCTCTGCCAATAGCCGGATGTAAACAAAGCTCTCGCTGCTTCCGTATTCCAGCGGGCGATTGAGAGGTGAGGTTTTCTTCCCGACTGAACGTCAAGTTTTGCCTGGTAGACACCATCGCGAAAGGCCGCGTCGGCCTCCAAGCGCGGATTGCGTGCCGTGAGCTGGGGCTTATGAGCGGATCCTCCGACCAGCAGGCCGGCAGCAAAGCTCGCGCTTAAGGCCAAGGCCACAACAAATCGCCTTCTCACGTTGCACCTCCCCGTCTGAAGTCGTGCGAGAAGTGAGCTCGCGCGCTCAAATGATTGCCGGCTCGACCGGACACTTCTGCGGCATTCGAAAGTGCCGCAGAGCTCGTCACAATTCGGTTCCTTGCACGTTCCGCCTTCTCCTCCAGTGAAAAATAGAGGCGGCTTCGCAAGGCACAAATGCGAACTGTGAGCAACGTAGGCTTGGGATCGGAGAGCGTCATTGTGCTTGGTCAAACAAATTTCTTGCCGCAAAACAGTTTTCCGAACTTTCTCGCCACAAACATCAGTGATGTAAGGTGTTATCAAACTTGTAAAATACCTGTAAAAAATAAGTGCAACTGCTTCCGGAAAGATGCTTTCACGCCAAAACAGAAATCTCCTTGCAAGAAACTGACGAGGCCTCTCTGTGCGTCCCTTGCGTTTCTTGCGGGTCGAGCAATAACCACTGTCGAAACGAGCGACACATTTCACGAGAGTCAAAACACTTGTAAAATATTTGTAAAAACAGGACCAGATGCTCCCGCAGCAAAGGTTTCCTTGATTAGGAGCAAGTGTTCGGTGGGGCGTTCATGTAGCGGCGAGGGTTGGCTTCAAGCAGTCGATCCAGTCCTTCAGGCACGGGATGGCAGTCAGGCGGAAAAATCTTCGGCCGAGAGAGCGTTGTAGGGTCCCTGTGAAGCAAAGCAGGCCGTCACGTTGGAGCGCTTGTGAGCCAGAAAGTAATTTCTACCAACTTGGCCGCGCGCAGGATCAACTCTCAAGCAGTTTTGCAATCACGTCAGCAGCCGTATAGCCCGCCCTGTTCAGTGGAAGAAAGGACTGAACTTCACTCAGATCATCTCCGGAGGTGACCAGCCCACTTTCCGTGTATTTCCCGCCGCGCACTTGAGCGTGTCCGATGTTCGCCAGTAGAGCGTTGCAGAGGCACTTTCGCCCCACCGTCTTCTCTTCCTGTCCTTCTGAGGCAAGGTACACGCTAACGGGCTCTCCCGCACAGCGGTATTCAATCGTTCCTTCCGCGCTTCTGTATGGCTCACGGAGATAACCAAGGTCGCAGATGCGCGGCCTGGCAAGATAAACTTCGCGCTCCGAAAGCGTGCCTTCTAACTGCGCGGCTTTGAATGGGTATCCTGTCGGCGAGGCCATGGCATCGGTAAAAACCTCGGCCTCCCCGGAAATTGATTTATTCAAAAGCGCTTGCTTGTAGTCATCCCTCAATCCCGATTCCATGCAGAAAGCAAACGCGGTTCCCACTTGCACGCCGGTCGCGCCCGCAGCCAGCGCGCTGCGGAGCTTTTCGGCGGTGCCGTATCCGCCCGCGAGCCAGAACGGCAGGCCGAGTTGTTTTATCTTTTCCAGGTCCACCG
>JBAVHY010000517.1:0-4674 GCA_049686315.1 Candidatus Acidiferrum sp.
CAGTCACCCGTCCCCGACTCCCACAGAACGTAGCGTGCGGATTTATCGCACTACGCTCTTCGAGCATCGCTTTACAGTACCGCGAGAGCCTGCAGTGCCTGGTAGGGCAGCCGCAGCTTTGGTCGCAGCAACGGGATCTTCTCTTTAAGCTGGTGGAAGTCAGCCCAGGTGAGGTGCCTGCCCGCCCAGCTACGGCTGCGAAGCATCCTGAACCAGTAACGCTCGACCAGTCGATGCACCCTCTGTAGCGAGCGGACGTTTCCAGCAACGCCATAGTAGGCGTAGTGGCCGCGCAGGGTGTCGTTGAGCTCGTCTACCTGTTGTCCGATCGTGAGATGCCGCATCCGCCGCATTCGCTCTTGTAGCGACACAAGGCTGCGCCGCAAGCGTGACTTCTCGGTGCGCAACCCAACCTTGAAGTTGCCCTTCAGGTTGCGCGTGCAATACAGCGTAAAGCCCACGAAGTAGATTGTCTCCGGGCGCTTTCTACCGCGTTTGCTCGCGTGCCGCTGCGCGAACCGGCCAAACTCGACCAACTTGGTTTTGGTCGGTTCGAGCGTGAGGCCGAACCTCTCAAGTCGCTTCCGCAGAGCATCCTGGAGGCGTAGAGCATCCTCGCGATACTGAAAACACAACACAAAGTCGTCGATATATCGCACCAGGTAGGCCTCCCCTCGCAAGCGAGGCTTGGCCACGCGCTCGAACCACAGGTCGAGCACATAGTGCAGATATACGTTGCTCAGCAGAACGCTGATCGACCCTCCTTGTGGGGTTCCCATCTCGCTTGGCGTTACCACTCCATCTTCCAGTACGCCCGCTTTCAGCCAGCGCCGGATCAAACTGATCAGGCGTGGGTCCCCTACGCGGTGTTGCACGAACTGGAGTAGCCAGTTGTGGTCGAGACTGCCGAAGAAATTCTTCAAGTCCGCCTCCAGCACCCATGCCACCTTGGCTCCGGCGATGACCTCAACGAGGGTCGACAGTGCATTGTGGGCGCCCAACCCAGGGCGTCCACCGAACGAGCACGGTAGAAAGTCCTGCTCGTATACGGCGGATAGCACCTGAGCTGTGCCGCGCTGGAGCGCCCGATCAGATACAGTTGGCACGCCCAAGGGGCGCCTTTCCTGTTTGCCGGGCTTAGGAATATAGACGCGCCGGATGTCCGGAGCCTTGTACCCCTTGCGGTGGACAGATTGCAGCATTTCACCAATCCATCCCTCGAAGCTTTCCTTGGCCTCCGACACGCTCTGGCGATCCACCCCCGGGGCTGAGCGTTCGGGAATCTGACAAAGACTCCTCCACACCCTATCCTCTGTGATGTGATGCGCCAGCGACGTGAACCGGAACTTCGGCTCGCACCGCGCTCTCTCTGCTATTCGTTCGAGTCCCGTTTCCATGGCAGGCGATTCATCTCTTTGCATAGATGGCCATATCTCCCATTGCATGGAGGCCATGTCGCCTTCGAACAATTCGACGCTCGCTGGCCGCTTCCCCATGTGGCTGGCTCTCCCAGCCGCGGAGTACTATCAGCCAGTCTGACTGCCGTCGGGTCATTGGACCGTTCTCGCTTGTAGCTTGGCGGGTCCTACAAGCTTTCGCTTGAACACGACGGCTCTCCCTTGTTCACATGGAACCCTTTGACTGCATGCCGGCGGTACGAACCCCGGAAGCACCCCAAGATGCTCGCCATACCGCGTCCTGGGATCCTGCCTTCCCCACTGAGAGACAAGGTCGGCTACTTCCACCACGTTCGATTTCGGGGCTAACACTCCGTTCACTTTCGTTCCGGCCTACAATCTCCCTGTCTACGCTTCGCAGGGTCCGTTACCGGACACCACGCAAGACTCGGTACACGGCTGCCGGCTAGGCTTTGCCGCGGTCGCCATCCCAGGCGACAAGGTTTCATGCGCTTTCAAGGCGCAACTCTCACAGGTAGGGTCGAGGACTGGTGCGCCGGTCTAGGCCGAGGCATCCCGACCATGCCACGTTTCCAGCCCCCTCCACGTCGCACGCAACGTGCGGATTTCCCGCATTGCGCGCCCCCATTCGCTTCATGCCGAGGCTTATGGGACCTATCCTGCTGGGGCGACTTTCGGCCCGTCTCGTCGCACTCGATAGGCGTTGAACAGCCTGAGAGTGTCGTACAGCCACGGCTTACTCCATCGTCCCCAGCCGAAGCCCTTTCGCTTCTGAGCATGCGCCAGTTGGCGCCTGACCTTCTTCTCCACCCAATCTTTGATGAAGCTGAAGCACTCGCTGGAGTGCCCCACAGCGAAGTAGTTCACCCAGCCCCGCAGCATTG
Organism: Candidatus Acidiferrum sp.; assembly: GCA_049686315.1. GTDB lineage: Bacteria > Acidobacteriota > Terriglobia > Acidiferrales > UBA7541 > Acidiferrum. The sequence continues at coordinate 2,303 of JBAVHY010000517.1, forward strand.
GATTGATCAGGTTTATCACCCTCTCGATCGGTTGCGACCGGTGTCGGCGGAACACCTCCTTGAGCTCCCGCATCAGCGCCGTCCGCTTTTTGAGCTTGGGCGTGTAATGCGGCCGCATCGCTCCGCGTAGACTGCGAAGGTAGCGGAAGTCGAATCCCAGAAATCCGAAGCTTTCGCCCCGTTCAAGGTCGACTGTGCGGCTCTTTTCATCATTGATTTCAACCTGCAGCTTGCCGAACTCCTCCCGGAGTCGTTTGTCTACCGCACCAATCAGCCAGTCATGCCGTTTATAGGCGTCGATCAAGATCACCAGATCGTCTGCGAACCTCGCATATTCGATGTAGGTGTACTTGCCATTCCGCGTGACCTCCCGCGCTCGTTCCAGCATTCGGTCCACCTCATTGAGGTAGAGGTTGCTGAGCAAGGGCGAGATTACTCCGCCTTGTGGGACGCCCTTCTTGCCAGAAGCCTTCAGCATAACCTTCAGAAGATGCATGATCTCCGCGTCATCAACCCGCTGTGCCACTTTCGCCAACAGCCGGTCGTGCCGGACGTTGTCAAAGTACGCTCGCAGGTCGAAGTCGAGGACGCGCGTCTTCCGCTGGACTATTGCCTCAGCGACTCGCTTGATCGCGTCATGTGCTGTCCGCTTGGGCCGATAACCAAACGATCCCGGTTGGAAGTCCGCCTCGAAGACAGGCTCGAGTATGAGCTTGAGCGCGCCTTGCACCACTCTGTCGCGGATCGCCGGAATTGAAAGGACGCGGACTTTGCCCCCGTCCTTCGGTATCTCCTGCCTCCGCGCTGGAAGTGGCTGGTAGGTGTGCCCAGTCAGTTCGTCCCGTAGCTGTTCGAGCAGAGCCTCCACCCCTCGCGCCTCGATGGCCTCGAAAGTGACCCCGTCTACTCCCGGGGCACCGTCGTTCTGTTTCGCCATCTCATACGCGACGCGCAGGGTCTCCATCTTGCAGACGTGGACGTATAAACCCCAGAAACGCCAGGACGGTTCAGCCTTCGCCTTGACGTATATCCTCCGCCTCAGGTCCTGCAAATCGATGGACGCCTTTATCATCTCGTCCTTGCCTTCCCCTATGCCGGAGGCGTTGCAAATGGCAGGGCCCCTTCGCTCCACGGACATTGCTTCGCTTCATCGCTACTGCGGACCCAGCCGCCACCCTCTCGTCTTCGGCCGACTTCCCGGTTTCGCCGGTTATACGACCTACCTTGTTCCAGCGATTTCTCGCTGGGACGAGGAGGGCTTCTCCAGTTGCTCAGCATGTCCTCGTCACCGTGCTGCCGCTTCCACCCCGCCAAGGTGATCAGCCGCGTCGGTCAGATTTCGGCTGTTCATGTTGCCTTCGCCCTACGGTTGCAGGCTCGGCCCTCGGGGATACTCATTTTCGAGGCCACAACGCGTTCACTTTTGTTACGGCCCGGTGACTCGTGGCCTCCCCTGGGGAGACCTCGTCGATAGGCTTCAGAGTTTCAGTTTCCATCACCTCTGCTATCCAAACTACGGGGCTCTGACTTTTACCCCGGCAGGTCTGTCTCCTGCTGAACATGCCAGCCTTCGCTGGACACACAACCGGACGTGAGCGTCTCCACTCATACGGCTCGTGCCACCCCAAAAGGCTGTCGCCTCCCACCGACACTCGTGAGCTCCTCCGGTCTCCCGTTGGCCCACCAATGTCTGTGCGGGTGACCCCCTCCCTTTGCTCCATGGGCATTACCCCACTTCATCGCTACTACGGAGGAGTCCGCCCCTGGTCGGCGTATCGGTACTTTCGACCTCGTGGATTGGGCCACTTGTGTCTTTTCCCTTGGCATCGCCGTCCAGGTTCTCAAGTTCCGTACGAGAGCCCAGATTGGAGTCACGCCTCCTCTACACCGGACACCGCATGGACAGTAAGCAGGTATCTTCCATGCATTTATCCCGGAGCAGGGAGTTGACCCCGGTTTTGGCGTCGTCAGAAAATGTTTCGATGCATCGTCGGAGGTTCACTTGCGCTCGTCTCTCCAGTCCACACATGACGTGATCATCGTCACGCCTTTTCCATAACGTTCACCACCGCGGCCTTGCGGCCGAAGCAGCTTATGGCTGTTTGAAACCTCCCCCTGCAGGGCGGCTCCGAAGGGTCCACCTTCATCTCTCGTACAGCATGGTGCTTGCACACCTTCTTGACACAAACTCCCCTCATTTCTCAAACCGGCCCAAAAACGTCTGTGAACAGCGGCTGCTCGTGCAGCATTTGCGAGAAGCGCTGCATCAGCGGGCCCAGCCACTCTTCGCGCATGGTGGGGATAAGATCGTACAGCATGCAACCCTGACGGAACAATGAATGCACGCGGCGCTTGACGGTGTTGGTCTTGAG
>JBAVHY010000518.1:0-7050 GCA_049686315.1 Candidatus Acidiferrum sp.
TGTGGCCTGCAGGTGCACACAGAATCCATCGCTTTCAATCGAATTCGAAAGACGAGTCCACTCGCCTGACAAATTCGGTGATTTTTGGATTCTTGTCTACCTCAGTGAGCAATTTTGGCGACTGCAACCGCATCGAAACGCGGGAATGCTGTACCAAAACTGTACCAGAATGCCCTGTTTTCAAACGTCGGGGCCTAGCCTTGAGCGAAGAGCAGATTCCCCAAATAGTTGAAAACATTGAAAAGTGAAAGGAAAGAATGGAGCGCTTGGAAGCGGGTGTTGTGCTTAGAAGGCAGACGCTATGCGACTGATCTTCGTGCACCGTGCACAAACCTTGTATTTATGAGTAATGTTGAGGCCGTTGGGGGGACTATCCTCGAACGAAGGGTCATGCTCCAACTATTATCCTATGCCCGTTCTATGCCCGAGCCGACCGACCGTGCCCTAATGGAAGCAAACGGACCACAACTCTTGGTGTTTGGTCTAATTCTTTGAAAACAAAAACGATCTCATGTTTTCAAGGGCTTGTCTGGGGGCGGCGTAGACTCAGATTCCGGACTCAAAATCTGAAGAACCGATATACCCGCCGTGTACTGCACGTGGGCGAGTCCGGTGTTTTCGCTGTTTTTCGCTTTTAACAGAATGAGTAGGCTACGTGGGATCAGCGGGGGTGGTCCGAATCCGACGCTCCGGCCTCCACCACATATTCGATTGATCATATGGGACTGTACTTCGCCGTTGTGCATGGGCTTGCCAGGTCACCATGGTCGTGGTAGGATATTCCTACCAAGGGGAACTCATGGCAACTCGCCAAACAACTCTCGAATATCTGACTACGACAAAAATCGGGGAGAAGGGGCAACTCACTGTCCCAAAGCAATTCCGCAAGGACCTTGGCTTGGGCACCGGCGCACCCTTTGCCGTTTTGCGTTTAGGGGATGGTCTCGTTCTTTTGCCAGAGCAACAGCGCTTTGAGCATCTCTGCGAACAGGTGGGGTCCGCTCTCACTCGTGTTGGTGTCACGCCGGAGGCACTGCTGGCGTCATTGCCCGAAGCACGAAAGCGCGTCTATGCAGGGCACTATGGCAAGTCCAGTCCCTCCCGGAAGACGTCACGCCGCCTGTCTCGACGACGTTAAGTGAGCAGTCCACGGCGAATTCGACTGTTTCTCGATTCGAATGTTCTCACCGGAGGCATTGTTTCTCCTTGGGGCCTCGACAAGGCGGCTTTGTCCCTGTGCGCGGCGCGGCTGTGCAAACTGGTCCTCGCCGAGGTTGTTCGGGATGAGGTAGAAGAGAATCTATTGCTCCATGCGGAGCGCCTGCCCACTCTCGAAGCTGAAGAACTTATTGAACACTATCGTCGGCTTGTCAAACTGGCTGATCCTGAGATCGTTGCCTACCCCGCGAGCGAACTCGTGCAGTCAAGCCGTCATCTGATCCGGCACGCAGCAGATGTTCCGGTACTTCTGTCGGCGATGGCTCGTAAGCCAGACTGGTTGCTGACGCACAATACCAAACATTTCACGCAGGCAGTCGCGAAGCGAACTGGACTGCGCATTGCTACCCCCGCTGAATTCTTTCGAACCTTGTCGTCTCTGCTGCGGTAAATGCGATTCTCCGTCGACAACATTCGACTATTTTGCCCTCAATTGCTTCGACACGGCCGCAAGACTCGCGCACATGAAATTTCCGCGTTCCAGATACGTTCCAGTTAGGGGTATTTTTGCCGTATGCGGCGTTTTTGGCGTCTCGCAAAATCAATAACTTCAGACCTCCTGACCTGGTTGGTCGAAAATCTGTCCGCTTTTTGGTCCAAGACAGGAGGGTGCGACCTCATAATACATTTGAAGTCGGGTGCCCGGGAACGGCGTTTTTGTTTTGTTGAGGGCATCACAAAGGGCTTCGAGGACACGCGACCGATGTGGCGAACTGAGCGGGGCTAGCCTTACCCGAAGTTGCTCACCGGTCGGCTCAATGTCCGCTGTATTCTGCAGCGCCATCTGAATGAAAGTACGCCCTTCCTCTTCAATGCGGCTGTAGTGGGGGCGAATTAGCTCAACCAGATCGCTCTCGGTCTGGTACGCAACCATTTTCAAAACGTTGGTTAGGTGTTTTCGTTCGGTAGAAAGTTTCACCATCTCCTGGCCCTCTGAGGCATCCGCAACTGTCACGCGAGCAGGGAGAGAGTCACGCCGAGCCTGGAGCTTCTTGATGCGTTTTATGACCTTAGCAATCTCCATGCGAATTTTCTCTTCCGCAATCTCAAAACTAGAGTCCGCGGATGTGGGCCTATTGATGTAATCGATTGCCGTTGTCCCATAGCTTTCCCGTAGTTTCCTGAGATGAACACGTGCAGCGTAAACTTCTTTCACGGCGGCTTTTCGTGCTGGGTTGGGAACGGAACGGCTGGGGTCGTCGGGTTCGATCTGATAATCCGCGAGAGCGTCGATCAGATACTCCTCCCGCAGGTACTTAAAGAAATTTTCTTGGCGCCAGCGCTCGAACATGCGATGAGCAACAACAATGGCGCGTAGCTCCCAGCGGCTCGTCACGATCGGCGTCTGATGGCCGGTCTCTGTCAGGCGAGTCACCTGACGTAGTCGCAGCTTTCCTTTTAGAAATCGAACGGGTTGGTCATTGAGCAGATATTCGACCGGCCGACCATCCAACTTGGCCTTGTGCAGAGTGAATCTCTTTTCGGCGATGTGGCGGATGCGTCCCTTACGATAGGTCAAGATGTCAAAACCCATAGCCAGCAGCTTCTGAAACACTTCTGGGCTCCAACCAGCTCGATCAAAAACAACAGTGGAATGCCGGCGCGGCCCCAGGAGTTCGCGCACCTCACTCAACACCGGGATGAGCATTCGGGTCATGCCGGCGTTGGCATCGGCAGTGACAACAAATAATGGGTCGCCGCGCTGATCGTTGACCCAATAATCGGTGGTTGCGGGTGCGGCGAGATGCATTCGTGTCACATAGGCTTTGGGAACCTTACGTTTGCCGTGGTAGGCCCGAACGTGGCCGTCTATATAGAGGAACCCGAGCACCTTCCCGCGCTCGATGATGCGTCGCCGGGCGACCTCACGGCCCAGTTGGTAACTGTCCTTCAGAGAAGCGAGTCGAGAAAGTTTGCGGCGAAGCGTCTTCACTTCGGGCATGCGATCCAGGCCGACAATGCGGCCCAGTTCCCCAGGCGGATACTCTTTGAGAGTCTCGGGCCGTGGGATTCTCAGAAGCGCCAACAAAACATAAGCAACCAGAGTTGTGCGCAAACCGTAGAAGGCTGGGCCGAGGCTGCCGTAAATCTTCTCGGCCGTCGAGAGCAGACCACTCGCAACGAGCGCAGGAATGGCCAACAAAACGCCTGCTCTTGGTAGACTTCGTGTGGGAGCAAACACTGGAAGGGCATCGTCGAGAAGCCCCATGGCAGCAAGAAGACGATCCATGGACCGATCGAGAGGGTTGATGTCGAGACTTTTTGCAGCCGAATCGCTTGGCAGTTGCGGTCTCTTATCTGGAGGCTGTTCCGCAACGGGTGGCGGAATCTCGAGCACCGTGCTTGCGGAAACCACGACCAGCTGTACTTGCGAACCTGCTTCTGGCAGGAAGGAGAGACTTGGTTCAGGGCCAGGTTTCCAGCCCAGCCGACGGAGACTCTTGCGCACGGCTCTTTCGCTAAGGCCGAGCCGGCCGGCAATCCAACGATTGCTCATCTCCTTGGCCTTGAGGCGGAGAATGATGCGGTCTCGCTCCTGGAGTTTCTTGTTTACGGGAGAATGGGCTACCGGCCGTCCCCTCGGGCGCGCGAGCGCGCTCAATCCACCGGCTTTCAAGCGCTCTTGATAGCGGCGAAGTGTTCGCGCCGAGTAGCCGAAGCAGCGTGCGATATCGTTCTGATCCGCGTATCCGGACTCGAAAAGCTGAACCATGGCGTAGGCTTCGGCCGAGCGATCTTGAATCGAGTAATGGGAGAAAACGATGCCATGGACGAAGAGCACTCGTTGGCCTTGCTCGGTCTCAGCGCAAACGCGATCGTTTACGAAGATGGTACCGGGGGTAGGAACAGGGTGGTTAAAAAGCTCCTTTTGAGGTGAAGCCGGGCTCATGCTTTCTTAGCATGTTCTATCTCCACGGATTCGAAAAGCGGACAGTTTTAAGGTCCGCACCCCACTAAAGGAAAAACCAAGCCAGTCGTGGCTTCCGGGGATGTGCAGGAGGGGTGTCGAGCACTTCCAGTCGAAAAAATGCGCCACCAAAATCGTGCGATTTCCACCCGTCGATTTAGAAAAAGCGGACAGTTTAAGGTCCGCACCCTACTCTCGCAAAACCCCAATGTTGGCCGCTTTTTGGTGGTATGTCAGGAGATCTGAACTTACGTCCTGTCAATACCCCTCAATCTCCCGCCCCCCCGCCTCCACCATATCCGACGAGGATATGGTGTCCCGAGTGAGTCCCGACTGCAGTCGCCGGGCGAATCGAGGGGCACCTTCCAAAACCTGTTCCGAACTCACGCCCCAAACCTCTCCATGGCGCGAACTTTCGCCCTTGCCGCCTCTTCCTCCCGATTCTTCGGCGGTGCGTTCGTTTCGAGCGAATGGATAAGGCGCGTCGAAACGGCGGCTACTTCGTCGACCGCCGCCAGGAACGAAGCCTCATTTGCCTTCGATGGCTTGGTAAAACCGCTGATCTTCCTCACAAACTGGAGCGAGGCGGCCCGGATCTCTTCGGGGGTAACGGGCGGATCAAAATTGAAAAGGGTTTTGATGTTCCTACACATTTCCTTCGCACCTCTTGCGATTGGCCGAGGCCAGGATTACTCTCGCTCATCCCAACGCGGCTGGTCCTTATCTGCTACCAACTGGTTTTGCAGTCCTACAAGAAGCAATGCGTTGGAGGGCATAACCGCACCAGGGGCCAGCGGGGTCCAGGCGGACATAGGCTTGCCAGTGTTGCTGCGCTTCGGCATTCGCCCCCAGCTTCTCGCAAACAAAAGCCAGATTGTAATGCGCATCAGGATAGTCCGGATGCAGACGCACTGCTTGCCTAAGATGTTGCTGTGATGCTTCTAGATCGCCGAGCTCTTCCAAAACGCTGCCCAGATTGAAATGGGCCAGCGCGCTTTCGGCATCCAATGCAAGAGCGCGCTGGAAGTACTCCGATGCCTTTTCGAGATTTCCATCCTCGTAGTACAGCGTGCCGCAATTGATCAGCGCCTCGGGCTTCTGTGGATCGAGGCCCAAGGCATGATCGTACGCATCGATCGCCTGGGCCCTGGTTTCTCCGTCGGCTTCATACTGTAATGCGGTAGCAAGCCAGTCGTCGGCATTTCGCCCGGCCATGACGCGCACTCTTTCGCAGAGTTCGCGAGTTTCAAAATTCAATACGAATTGGCCGGACAGCGGTTCCAGGCGCGCGCCCTCGGTTTCCACAATGATGTCCTTTCCGTCGGAAAGAACGCGAAGCTCCGCCAACGGCGCGTGAACCTGGGAGAGTTTTTCACTGAGGGCAACAAGGGCGCGCCGCAGCCGATTGGCGGGCACTCCCTCTTCGACCAACTGCTTTACGGTGCGCAGGGCGATCAAGTCACGGAAGCCGTAAAAGCGGTTGCCTTTTTTTTCTTGCGGGGAGACGAGGCGCAAACGCTCCCAGTAGTCCAACTGCTTCCCCGTCAGACCCAGAATGCGCTGGACCTCCTCGGGGCTGAATCTATCCCTCGCGCCCATGGGCAATCAACCGGCCATCTTTTTTCCAGCCTTCTTCTCCACCGACGGAACTGGTTGCACCGCTCGCGTGGGCGGCTTCTTGCCTATCGGTACTGGCGCCGCGGACTCAGACGCAGGCGCAACCGACAAGGCCGCAGGGGCTCGCTTTTCCGCCAGGCTTTTCTTGAGAGCTTCCATCAAATCGATCACCGGTGCCATATGCGGCTGAGCCACTTCGGTCACTTCCTGTCCCTTGAGTTTTGCGGAGATCATTGCCCGCAGGTTCTCTTGATATTCATCGCGATACTTCTGCGGATCGAAGGGAGCCGCCAGGCTTTCAATAAGTTGCTGTGCCAGCTTCTTTTCCTGTTCCTTTATTTCGATCTTGTCTGTGGGAACGGACTCCGCGGCGCGAATCTCATTGGAATAAAACATCGTGTGCAGCGTCATCCCTCTGGTGCCAGGCCGGATAATCACGATGTGTTCCCGCTGATGCATCGTGAGCTTTGCGATCGCTCCGTGGCCAGACTCTTCCATGGCTTTCATGAGCAGTTGATAGGCCTTCACTCCCGCGTCCTCCGGGCTAACGTAATAGGACGAGTCGAAGTACAGCGGGTCCATCTCATCCAGCTTCACGAACTCCAGGATCTCCATGACGCGCGCTGAGGGAGGTTCGATCTTGTCCAGCTCTTCCTCGCTGAATAGAACGTACTGGTCCTTTTCGTACTCATAGCCCTTCACAATCTCGGACCGTTCCACGTTGCGGTTGCAAACCGGGCAAAACAACGGCTGTTTGAGCCGCGAATGGCATTCCTTGTGGAGTTGGTTGAAACTGATGCGTTCACCACGTGCCGCCGCAAACATCCGCACGGGCACGGAAATCAACCCAAAAGTGAGGTGGCCCTTCCAGACAGTCGTCGCCATTTTCCTGCTCCTTCGGCAATCAGCCTACGCAATGGGCACAGGTTTCATAGATTATCCGCCCACCGGCCAGGAAGCAAGATGTATCCTTGTTCGGTATTGTTCATTTTGCAATACAAGCCCTAAGGAAACCGGCCTAGCACTCCTCCAAGGTGCCGTACACGTCTTTAATCTCAATGCCGCTTGTCACGAAGCGCTCATGGGCTTCAACCGCCAAGCGGTTCCTCTCCTGCTCTGAAATCACCAAATCCAACGATCGCTCGATGCTGGCGTGCAAGAGCCTCTGGGCGCGCTTGATTCTTGCGGGATCCAATCGAAAGTGCTTGTGTGCCCGGGGTCTGCGAGTCGCCATTCTATTGCCCTCCTCCAAATATAGTGTCCATGTACTCACGACAACAACTTATGAAGATAGAGGCGGTCCCAAG
>JBAVHY010000519.1:0-48693 GCA_049686315.1 Candidatus Acidiferrum sp.
GATGGCAAGCCGACGGCGAAGGATCTCAGGGAAACGAGAATCCATCTGGATGAGCAAGAACTGAAACTATCCGCAGATTCGGAGCAATCTCCCTTATTGCTTAGAACCACGCTACACCGCCTGCAGCCGAGTGCGGCTCATGACAAAATGACGTGCTCCGGAGGCCATATGAAAAAAACGATGGAAGTGGAATCAAGCAATCCGAGCAGCGTATAGCAGCGGCAAGTCGAAAACGGGGCTTCCCACCGGCGATTTCTCTCGTTGAACTTCTAGATAGGTATCTCCAATGTCTTGCGGTGAAGGGTTTCGCCGAAAGCACTCTCAGAGTGCGTCGCGTTCACATGCAGATGTTTCTGACCTGGTGCAGAAGAGCCAAAATCACTTTCCCAGGCGAAGTTGCCAAAACGTGCCTGGAGTCTTACCAGCGTTACCTGTTTCACTACCGGAAGAGAGACGGCCAACCATTGGCGGTCGCCAGTCAGCATTCGCGGCTTGCTCCACTCAAGGTTTGGTTCAAATGGCTGACTCGCCGAAATTACATTTCTGACGACCCTGCATCGGAACTTGAACTTCCACGTGTCGGTTACAAGCTGCCCAACGTGTTGAACAAAGACGAAGCGGAACTAGTCCTAATGCAGCCGAACCTGGAGGAACGACTGGGAATTCGCGATCGCGCCTTACTGGAGTTTCTCTACTCGACAGGAATTCGCCGAATGGAGCTTCTTCATTTGAGACTCTATGATGTGGACCAGAAACATGGCCTTGTCACCATCCGTGAAGGTAAAGGCAGAAGGGATCGGGTAGTTCCCGTCGGGGATCGAGCATTGGCATGGCTGGACCGTTATCTGACAGAGCTGAGGCCGCTCCTCGTGGTGAAACCGGATAACGGCGTTGTATTCCTCACATCGATTGGAGCCTCATTCACCCCGAACTATTTAAGCTGGCTGGCACGTCGCTACGTCCAGGCCGCAGGGATCGGCAAGAGTGGTGCGTGCCATATTTTCCGGCACACGATGGCCGCCTTGATGCTCGAAGGAGGAGCAGACATTCGCTACATTCAAGCAATGCTAGGCCACGTGCGGCTGGACACAACACAAATCTACACGCATGTTTCGATCCGCATGCTGAAGCAAATACACTCAGCGACGCATCCTGCAGCACGGCTCGACCCGAAGAGACCTGAGACCGGCCCAGCACAAGGCAGTTCGGGGAGCAATTTGGAACCGGGCGCCTCGATGCCTCTGGGGGAGGTTCATGGAAGGGGAGGCTGACTGAGCACATGACTCCCGACGTGACTTAGCCAGCGCGCCATCGAGCGCTTAGAATCCAGGTAATGTCCCCCGGTGCATAGGCTATCAGGAAGTCTCGCACGGGATGAAAGCGTAGAGGCCGTGCAGTAAGTTCAGAGCGGATGTGGCCGACCTTAGGGAAAGGGGCTAGGGAACGAATCGCTTCGTAGATTTCTTCTAGCACGTGGTCCGCAGCATCGAGAGAGTCCCCGGCAATGAATTCCCAAATCTCCTCAAGGTCTGCGAAGGCGTCTGGGTGGAGAACAAAACCGCTCATGAGCGGCGTCTGTGTTTGCTTTTGCTGCGGATGCGGTTGAAGGCTTCTTCGCCATCGAGGGGCTTTACGCGCCCGCTCTTGACCTCGTCATACCGGCTATCCAAGGTCCCCCGAGTTGGGCCAGCTCTACTAGGTAGCCAGCCATAGCATCTTCGACAATCTCATCCGGCGCGCGGCCGGTTGTCGCGGATAGCTCCTTGAGGCGAGACTCGGTTTCAGGCTTGAGGTGGACTACCATTGGAGCGAGTTTAGAGACGTGCAGACAAACTGTCAAAGCGAATGTTGGCCTACCGTCCCTGGGGCTTCTTGTCGAACTGCGGAGCTGACCCTGCGACCACTGGACGGGATCACTCAGAAAGCGGTCTTTCCTACTACCGCGCCAGATACTACGATGCTTCGACGGGCCGGTTTCTGAGCGAAGATCCGCTGCGGTTCTTCAGTGACATAAACTTCTACCGGTACGTCTTCAATAGCCCGATGAATTTCATTGATCCTTTCGGCTTTGACTGTACCTGTACCTTTCACCAGGGCACGGGTGCCATCCGCTGCGTTGATAATCAATCGGGAAAAGTTGTGGCGGATGGAACGGGCTACTCCGGTAACGGTCCTGGACTCAACAATCCGGGCATGCAAGGCACGGAGGATACCGGGCCGTTGCCACAAGGTTCGTACTCGATTGGCGCCCCGACCAAGCGAAAGGGGCCTCTGACCTTGCCTCTCACGCCGCTACCGGGAACAAACCTCCAAGGTAGGCCGGGCGGGTTCCTGATCCACGGCGACAACAAGCAAAACAACCACTCGGCGTCACATGGGTGCATCATCCAGAGTCGGAATGTACGTCAGGCGATCTCCAATTGCGGCGGCGGCACAGTAAACGTCGAACAGTGATGATGAGGACACGAATGCTGCTGAAGTCTGTCGGAGCTAATCTCGTCCTTCTAACAGCGATTGCGGTTGTCGGCCTTGCGTTCCCTCAGTCGCAGCCCACTCCAAAGGTGGCAGGTAATCTCGAGATACTCGGATTCGTGCTCGGGAAAAGCACGCTTGCGGACGTCGAAGCTAAGTTAGGAAAATCAGTCGCGAGAAAGTGTTCACGCGACGAGGAAGCCAGCAAAGAAGTGTGCTACCTGTCCGCCGGGAAGGACGCTACCAAAGTGGTTTTTGAAGCAGGTTTCAGCGGGGGCTGGCAGGAGCTGGACGGCTTCAAGGTTATTGCAGGCGGCGTGGAGCGGCCTTGTTACCGCCAGTGTCCGACGGCGTCTCAGGTGACCAGGGATGTTCAGACGGAAGCCGGATTGAAGCTGGGGGTAACCCGCGAACAGCTGATATCCCTGCTGGGTACTCCAAAGCAAGTCCGCGGAAACCTGCTCAGCTTCCAGTGGCAATCGCGCCAGGCGATGACGAAGGAACAGACCGAGGCTGCGAGTAGGACCTTCAAATCACCAGTCACCGATCCGTATTACGACGTTCAGGACACTGTAGAGGTGATCCTCGCAGACTCGAAGGTTGTGGAGGTCGAGGTCCACCACATCGTGACGAATTGAGTTTTTTCTTAGCCGCTGATCTTGAGCCTTTGGATATGAAACCACTAGCAGGCGGAGGGGGACAGACGATATCGTTTTCCATGCGGTGCTCCGAGAAGTTCTCTCTAAGAAGCATTGGGTAGTCGCGAAGCTGGCTGCCCTGATGCCGCTGACGGCTATTCAGCGCAGTGGCTGCCGCAGAGCGCCGGAAGAGCCATGCCTGCGGCATGGGGAGTGGGGGGGACACGCTACCTCGAACGCGAAAGCGTGTTTCCGATTGCCTGAGACCTGGTTTTCAAATAAAGTGAGACTTATGACGTATTCCGACATCATCACGATCGAAGCCGGTAAGCGAGCCGGAAAGCCATGCGTTCGAGGGCTGCGCATCACGGTGTATGACGTTCTGGAATATCTGGGCAGCGGAATGACTCACGCGGATCTTTTGCGTGAATTCCCCTATCTTACAGAGCAGGATATTCGTGCGTGTCTGGCGTACGCCGCGGATCGCGAACGCAAAGTGGAAATCTCAAACGCGTGAAGCTCCTCTTCGATGAGAACTTGTCTCCTCGGCTACCTGGGGCGCTAGAAGATGCTTATCCAGGGTCGGCCCATGTTCATAAATGCGGATTGGGACGGCCGTCATAAGCATAGATTGAAGTGCCGGAACTGGAGGATTTGTAGATTCTCCTACCGAGGGGATCGCATTTGAACCTTACCGTCCCTCCGCTCCCAGGCAGGGTCAGGCTGCTTAGGCGATTTTCGTAATCCCAGGTGTATGAGGTGCTGCCGGTGCTGTCGGTATTAACGATGGTGTTGCCGTTCGCGTCAACTCTGTTCAACAAGTGTCGGCTCAGGGGTTGAGGTTATCCACCTCGATCTGGAGGTCTAGCGCATCGAGCTGATGGTTGCCTGCTGAAAGTGGGCTAACCGCCGCCCTTGAAACGGCAATCCGTAGTACCAGCCCCAAGCTTTTGAGGGGCACCGTTCGCTTTTCGCCGAACGCGGACTTCTGCACCCCTTGCGCGAAGTCGTCTGCCGCGAAGTCGTAGGCCTGCAAACCATGCCGGTTTCCTGTCGGGTCGAGAAGATTTGGGGAATTGCTCTTATCGGCTGAGTGTCGGAGCACAAGCTCCAGCGTCACGATATGGTGTCCGACATCGAAGTCAGGTTCAAGCGACAGAGTGTAAGCCGTGCTTCCATCAATCGTTTTGATTGGAACGGACCAGCGATTCTCGGAAGCCTGAGTCGAGAACCTTACACTCGTTTGCAGGGGCACAATCCGTGGTTTCGCTCCAGCAACGGGAGGCAACGCGATAGTCAGAAAGAACGTCGCCAAAATACGCTGGCAAAACCGATTAGTCATCACAAACCTCCACTGGAACATGACGTGGGGCTCCCCAGTTATTTGCTGCCTGTGTCGTCGAGAACCAAACATCGATGTGCATGCCCTTAATCGAACCGCCTCGATCCTGCACAGTGCCGCAGCCGTAGCCAGGCACGTACATGCCAGTCCCCATCGGGAAGCGCCTTGGTGCTGCTATGGAGCCCGGACCAGCTTTACTTCCACTCTTCGTAATACCGTATCCAGGGTCGCCGGGATTCTTCCCGGTGCTCTGGAATGAATTGTCGTAACCTGTGACCAGCATCTTCACGATGTGGCGCTTTGTACATCCGCACTGGCACTTCGGGTCCTGGGGGCACAGACCAAAAGGATCGTCAAAGTCGACCACCGTATTGTTCGCGTAGGAATAAAAGTTCGTCTCCCCCGCAAAACCAATTGGATCTTCACTCAAGAATCTCCCCGCCTGCGGGTCGTAGTATCTGGCGCGGCAGTAAGATGCATTCTGGTTTGCCACTTGCAGCGGCTCCGTTCCGCGGCCTCAACAGGAGCAGGCTAAATGAAAAGTTCAACGTTGACGTGAAAGAACTCTGCCAGTTTCTTTGCCTGAGCCTTGCTGATCGAGCGCTTGCCGTGAAATACCTCGGATGTAATCCCTTTTGACCCGAAAACCTTCCAGAGGTCTTTTTGTGTCAGCTTACGTGCCTCCATCAAATGTTGAAGCGTCCGCTGCGGGCTCGCCTTCCTAATCGGATAGCGACGTTCTTCGTATTCGTCGATAAGCACAGTCAACAGCTCGGCAAGTTCCTTTTCCTCTCGGGAAAGATCCTCACGTTCGTCCAGACGCAGCAGTTCGTTCGTCAGACGTTCGTATTCTTCCTCCGTACGGATGACATGAGGAAGAGTACGCCCCAGCAGTTTTCCGTAAGTTTTTTCGTTCAGTTCAATTGTCGTAGTGCTCATTGTTTCCAAGCCCCTCTGTCATATTCCACGTGCGTCAAAATGTAGAGAACGAACACTCGCTGGGTCTGGTAGTTCATTCGCGCAATTAGGCGGTACTTGTTGCCGGCGATATTGAAAACCGTTCTCCGCCCGACCAAATCTGCATTGGGATACACCTGTTTCAATTCCGCGGGCGTTTTCCAGTTCGCACGGCGGACCACTGTGTACCAGGATTCGAGGCTAGACTTCGCGTCCGGATGTTCTTGCCAAAACTGCACAAGCGCGCCTCGTTTTATGATACGCATGCAAAGCTAGGTTCTCACAATGAGAACAGGCAGTCAAGTGCTATTCTAACGCGGCGCGCAGCTTGCCCCGTTTGGCCGGATTGCGGTGCTGTGTCATCCCTCTCCCCATGCCGAAGGCATGGCTCCGACAGATACGTATTCGACTCTGCTTAACGAATATGGAACAGACGCAAAAGTTCAGCAGGAACTACTTCGCCATGCGGATATTCGCACGACGATGAACATCTATACGACTGCTGTGCCGGAGCGTCTGAGAAAGGCGAATAGAAAAGTCGTTCGGCTTTTGCTGCCTACAGGAACATGACAATTGTTCCCTTCCGTTCCCTTGCACGGAAGTTAAACCGCTGAATCAAAACGAGATTTGGCGGAGGCGTGTGGAAGTCGAATCCACCACTCGTTCCGCGAAGGAACGCGTCGCCGGCTTTGAAGGCCGGGAAGGTCACCGGACCCCTTTCGCCTCCGTTGGGAGTATAGGGGCTAGGTGCGGGTGGCTTCAATTCCGACGGTTTGGGCTCTTTTGAGGGCTGCTACCAGGTCATACAGCGCGGGGCTGGTGCAAACTTCATAATAGTTGTGATCGGAACTCTTGCCGATCTTGCCGTCGGGCAACAACTCGCGAGCAACGCCCTTGCGCAGCACCAGCAACTCCACGGACTCGCCCATGGGCACTTCGCCGTAGTACAAGGTCAACTCTTCCTTGCTCCAGGGATATTCGAGCTTGGTGTGGAAGGTCTCCAGCGAAATTTCCTCGGAGAGTTTTTCGAACCCTTCTTCATTCAGCTCGATGCCGTTCATGTTGTAGCGCACCAGGAATTCATCCAATTCTTCCGCGGAGGCGCCTTCCATGGCGGTCAAAAACTGGAATATCGAAAACATGGTCTTCTGCCTGGCGAGCATACGCTTTGCCAATTTTGCGCACCCCGACAGCCGGTCCGACAGGTTCAGCGCTTTGGAAATCATGATGCGCGATTCCCCGTCGGTCCAATACGTTGGCGCGGAACCCTGAAATGCCACTCCAATACCTATTTCCAAGGGTGGCAGTTGGGTGGAGACGGCCTGGTCGTTATATGAGTTGCACACGGAGAGAATCTGTTTCGAGAGAGCGCAAGCCTTGGCGACCGGCCTCGCGTACGCCCTGCTTGCTTCGGTCTCAAAGATGGCCAGGACGATGGCATCCCCTTCGATAAACACTTTCTTCGCAGAGTACCTGTCCAAGAGCCGCTTCACCGGTTCATGCAGGTTTAGGCTGAAATGCGAAGCCGGGCTGAGGCCTTTTGCCAGCAGGTCCTGGGTCATTTTTGTCGAGCCGCGCACGTCTGCCTTGATAATCACGTGCGAAACCACTTTGTCGTTCTCCGGGCGCGCCTCTTCTCTGAGCAGGCATTCATACAGCTTGTTATTCATGCGCGAAAGTTCACGGACTTTTTCCGCGGTTACCAGGTTGACGCGCTCCATGCAAGCGGCCACGTGCTCGGCATCGCGCAGATCTCGCCGCAACCGCATGAAGTCCGTGGCGAATTTCAAGACCATGGACTGTGTCTCGTCCCGCGAATAGCGCCGAATTTTCTTTGTCAGTTCTTCAATCGGCTTCATCGAAAGGCGTTTTGCCGGCACCTGCTTCAGGAGTTGCTCGACCCGCCGCGATTCTTCTTTCGACACCAGGGCCTTCCTCAATTGCTGCAAGTGAACAGGCGGGCAGAAGTCGCTGGCGATGGGCCGGATTTCATAACTCGCCAGGATGTGGACGGTCAGTTCGCGCTCCTCGAGCCTGTTTGCTAACTGGGCCAGCAACCGCGCACGGGCGCTTCTCTCCGCATCGTCGCCCGCGGAGTGATCGAACAGGTGCCGGGCGTTCTCCGGCTCATTCAAGTAGTTCCCCAGCCTTCCCTGGTGATCCTTGTTCGCGAAATCGGCTTGCTGTTTGGCCCGATCAAGCTGCGGCGCCAGTTCGTCCAACTTTGCCTGCAGCGCCTTGATTCGTTTTTCGACCTCACCAAAGGAGGCCCGGAGCTCAGCCGGATCGCCTGGGCTCAGAAATTTGTTCAACAGCCCGTCGCCCCGCACAAGTTTCTTCCGCAAACTCTCTCGCTGCTCTTCGAGGGGGGCAAGTTCCGCACGCACCGTCTCCGCCTCGGTGGACAGAGCGCGGAGACTTTCCGACACCTTCGCGGTTGGCAGCTCCTGAGGGGGTTCTACGCCAGCGTCTGCCAGGAATTCCTGGAATAAAACATCCATCGCTTCAAAACGATCGGGGTCGCGCGCGTAATTCCCGAGCAGCACATAATGCTCGAGGAAATAAAAATCATCCTTGCCACCGTCCAGAAAAATGAGCCGGTTCTTCAGCATGTCGTAGTAAGGAGTAAACTCTTCGCCGAAGAGAGCCCGGCGTGACTTTACGATCACGCTCTCCTCGATGTCGATCAAGATTTGCGCCACGTTCTGGCCAATGAGCCGCAAGACATCGCGCCGCGCGGACTGCATTTCAGACAGCCGAGCCTTGATGACGTGCGCCTGCTGGCTGCGCTCGAAATACTCCCCGCGCTTCCGGATGTACTCCTTGCCATCCAGAATTACGTTGGCAAATTGATTCTGCAGTTCGGAGGTCAAGAATTTCAGGATGGCCAAGCGGAAGAGCAGGTCAATCTCCATATTCTTCTCATGCTTGGCGGTGGTCACGGAGTTTCGCAGCAAATCCGCGAGCACCTTGCGGAAGGTAGAAGAATCAACAGGCTTGTTGCTGCGGAATTCAATCCCGGACAGATACGTGCTGCTGGCATTCTGGCGGATGAGATCGAACAGATAATCCCGCGCCACCTGAACAAATTTTGGACTGAGGAAGACGTCGTGATGGATATTATCCACACCTATAGCCAACGAGCTTAACGGCAGGGTCACGTTATAGCTTTTCAACGCGCCCCGGTTTGGCTCCGTTGCGCCGCTATGCGTAGGTCCGTTGGACATACAACCGCCTGATTACGCCCCCTTCCAACGTAGCAGCCACCTGTGGGTGCGGCAAGGAAACGGAGGTACAGGGGTAGCGAGAAAGTAAGCGCGTCTAGGCTGATTCTAAAGAGTCAAGCAGAGTGATCCGCCGGGAATCCCCGCCCAGGTGCTCCAGCCGCAGCCGCAACTGCGGCCACGGGGCTTTCAGGGGAAACTTCTCGCTCCATTCCAGGATCACGATGGCAGGCTGCACGAAAACGTCTTCTAATCCCAGGGTCTCGAAATCGTGGAAGCTTTCGACGCGGTACAAATCGCCGTGGAACACCTTTTTCGCGTCTTTCACGCCGCCATATTCGTGAACCAGCGTGAACGTCGGGCTGGTTACTTCGTCTTCTTGCGCAGCATGGAGCCCCGCTACAATGCCTTTCGTTAACGTAGTCTTGCCGCTGCCCAATTCTCCCGTCAGCAGGATCAATAATGGCGCCTGCAGTTTCTCCGCCAGTTTGCGTCCCCAGGCAATGGTTTCTTCCGCCGAATGTGTGACCACCTCTTCACTCACGCCCCTGCAGCTCCTCCAGCAGTTTCCGCCGCGCGTACGGAATCGCCTGGGCCACTTCTCCCGCGAGAACCCCGGAGGCGTCGGCCTGCTCGCTTAGCACATCGGCGGCCCGCCCGTGCAGGTAGACTCCCAAAGCAACAGTGCGCAACAAGTCTCCGGTGCCGAATTGCGCGATCAGCGATCCCAGCACGCCGGTCAGGACGTCTCCGGAGCCTCCTTTTGCCAATGCAGGATTTCCCGTTGTATTCACAAACACCTGGCCGGCCGGCGAAGCCAGGATGGTGTGAAAGCCCTTCAACACCACAAACGCATTCCAGTGTTTCGCCGCATCCGCGGCTGCTTTCACGCGGTCCTGCTGCACTTCCGCAGTGGGATGGCCTAGTAACCGCGCCATCTCTCCTGGATGCGGTGTGACCACGAGGAACTTCGTTTTCCTCTTCGACAATAAATCCCCGCGGCCGGCGAATGCGTTCAGCCCGTCCGCATCCAAAACAATCGGCAACTCCGCCTCTGCTACAACGCTGCGAATGAATTCCTGAGTTTCCGGGTGCTGCCCCAGACCCGGCCCGATGGCGATAACGGTCTTGCCCGTCAAAAGTTCCGCAAATTTCCCGGCGCGTATTCCAACCGCGCTGAGCGTCCCCGCGCTCGTCGCTGGCAAAGCCTCGGTCATATACTCCGCGTGCGCGCCCGCAATAATCGGTAGTGCCGGCTCTGGAGGGGCGATGGTCACGAGTCCGGCGCCACCGCGCAATGCGGCTTGTCCCGCCAACACCGCCGCACCGGTTTTGCCGACCGACCCTGCAACGAGCAGCAGGTGCCCGTACGAGCCCTTGTGCGCTTCCGCAGCCCTCACCAACGGCAGCCCCGCAAATTCGTCCGGGCCCGTCCAGCGTAGACTTCCCTTCCCGGTCTCCTCTACCAATGCTGCGGGAGAGCCGATGGCGCGCACCGCCAATTGCCCGCAGCAGCCCGCATTCGCGGATACCAACTGTCCAATTTTGGGAGCCGTAAACGTCACCGTCCAGTGCGCGTGGACGACTGGTCCTGCTGCTGATTCTCCATCCGACGGCAATCCTGACGGCGTATCCACGGCCACAACCCACGCCGGACGCGCGGCGGTGGCGTTTCTCGAAAGACGATTCACATCCTCGATGGCTTGTCCAATTAGGCCAGTGGCCGGGCCGCGAATTCCTGTTCCCAGCAACGCATCCACGATTACTTCCGCGCCCAGTATTTCTCCCCAGGCCTTCTCCCAATCCGACTCGTTCTGCAGCACCGTCAGGCTGCCGCCTTGCTCCTGCCAGCGCTGGAGATTCTTTGCCGCGTCTCCCTGCAATTCCTCCGGCTTCGCGAACAGGTACACATTCACCTGTTCGGCTTCTTCCTTCAGGTAGCGCGCCACGACGAATCCGTCGCCCCCGTTGTTCCCTTTTCCGCATAGCACCACGATTCGCCCGGGAGGATCGGCATTCTTATGTCCGTATTGTTCGAGGAAAACTTCCGCGACGCTCTTGCCCGCGGCTTCCATCAACTGATGACTTGGCACGCCGTAGCGCTCCGTCGTCAGGCGGTCCGCCTCGCGCATTTCCGCAGCTGTTAGGGCTTTCATGTCAATTTCCAGGGAGGCTCAGAGCATCCAGCCGCCACTTACATTTACAACCTGGCCAGTAACATATTCCGCTTCTTCCGAGGCGAAAAACGCAACCGCTGCCGCGACATCATCGACTGTCGGAGGCCGTCCAATGGGATAGCGCGCATCCTTCAATTTGCGGGCTTCCTCGAGCGTCAAGTCCTTTTCGTCGATGGTGGAAGGATTCACCACGTTCACGGTAATGCCGTTCTTGGCTTCCTCCAGCGCCAAGGAGCGCGAGAGCGCCACTACCGCCGCCTTCGCCGCCGCATAGGCTGATATCTTCGCTTGGCCGAAGGCACGTTCCGCTCCCACTGCGCCCATGTTGATGATGCGGCCCCAACGTCCCTTGCGCATTATGGGAAGGGCAGCGCGGCACATGTAGAACACCGTCTTCACATTCGAATCAAAGATGCTGGACCACTCCTCGACCGAAGATTCCGTCAATGTTCCCCAGCGGAAATCGCCCACATTATTGACCAGCACGTCGATGCGTCCGTAGCGGTCCGCGACTGTCTTGATTAACTGCTCGGCGCGGCCCGTTTGGCTGACATCGGTCTCGACCGCCACGCAATCCGCTCCGGCGGCCTGCATCTGGCGAAGCGCCATTTGCGCCGCAGCCTTGTTGGCACGGTAGGCAACGGCAACTCGCGCGCCTTCTTGCGCCAAGCGGAGCGCGATTCCCCGTCCAATTCCCCGGCCTCCGCCTGTTACCACCGCCACTCGGTTCCTCAGCGACATTCGTCATCCTCGCAAAAACGTGCCAGTATGGCCACTTCGTTGTCTCCACTACCTTACCTCAATTTCGCTGGGTAGGTCAGTTTCGGGTGAAGAGTGTGTTTTTCCGCCGTGAGAGGATCTCCCTCGTGCGAGGTTGGCCCGTTGGTACCCCGCGACTTCAGTGATCGAGAAATTGCCGAGCGCGGCCGCTCAGTATGAAATCGGTGAAACCGCCCGGATCGACCGAAGGAGGGCTGAAAGAGTTGTTCGACAGGGCTGTACGAATACGAGCCCTAACCTCTTCGCCAGGTGGGTTGTGGTTGGGTATCGGTGGGCCGGCAACGACGTGCAAGAGTCGTAGGATGCTCCGGCACCGAAAATAACCATCAGCATGAGGGCAGTATACCTTGATGCAGGCGGACGGACGCCTGTGGTCGCTTGATTGGCTGTCGGCAAGGACGAGGAGTCTAGTTCACCTAGTGAAATCAGGAATTGAAACGTTAGCAACCGGTGCTTTATGGGCGACCCCTTGAGTCGCATTACTGGAAACTGGCCTGTTACCTCAATTTCGCGACGATGACGGTCATGTCGTCGGCCTGCTCCGGGGCGCTAGACCACTCTTCGGCCGCCGTCATGAGGGATTCGGCGATTTTGCGCGGAGTGCCCTGGCGCACGCGTTGGGCCGCCGACTCCAGGCGGGAAATTCCAAATTGCTCGCCATAGTCGTTTTCGGGTTCAATCAATCCGTCGCTGTAACCGATGACTACGGCGTCGCGGGGCACGTCGACGGTGTCTTGCACAAAGGGGTATTCCTCGAGGACTCCCAGCACAATGCCGCCTTCGTGAAGATGAATGGCTTTCCCATCCGACAGGCAGAAACCCGGCAGGTGCCCGGCATTGGTATAGCGGAGTTTGCGTGTGGCAGTGTCATAGATCGCCAGGAAAAAAGTGGCGAAGCGGTCGTCGCCGGTATTGCGCACCAGGTGCAGGTTCAACCGAGACACCAGTTCGGCGGTGCTAATATTTTCGTTTCCTGGGGTCAATAACTGGCTGCGCAACGCCGCCTGCAAGCTGGCCATCAGCAACGCCGCGGAAATTCCCTTCCCGGAAATGTCCGCAATCGCAATGGCAATCTGCGTGGGCGTCAATTGGATGAAATCATAGTAGTCTCCGCTGACACTGCGCGCTGCCTTGCAGATGGCTTCAATTTCCACGCCCTCGACATGGGGCAAGTGCCGCGGGAACAGTTGGTCCTGCACTTCCCGCGCGATGGAGATTTCGTTCTCGAGTCGCTGCAACTGTTTCTGCTCGGTAATCAACCGGCTGATCGAATTGGTCATGGAGTTGAACGACTCGCCCAGCATCCCGAGTTGGTCGCGGCGCTTTACGGGAACGCGCGCGGCGAAATTTCCCTCCTGCACTGCCTGGGTGGCGCGCGACAGGTCTGCAATTGTTCGCGTGATGGCCCGGGTGAGAGCCACGCCAATCCACAGCGCAGCCAGTTCGATCAACAGAAAAACTACGGCGATCAACTGCAGATAGGACACTCTTGCGCCGCTTAATTCTCCGAGTGATGCGAAAATCCGGTGATTGAGCTGCGATCTTCGCGCTTTGAAGAACGCAAAGACCGGGTGGCTTCGCTCGATCACATTGCCTGCGCCCGAATACGTGGCGTTCAATTGTGAAAACCCTTCCACGACCGGATCGAACCACGACCCCGGCGGCGGCAGGGCTCTCTTCTTTGTCAGGACACGTGTAAGGGCGCGATAGTCCTTTCCCTCAATACGCACCGCCGCTTTCCCAGAGCCAGCGCCTTCCACCGTCTCCGCCAGTGTTACATCAATGGGGCCGAGGTCCGGTGCAAGCCCTTCCAGAAAATCTGGGGTTACAAGCACGCTTAGTTCAATGAACCGAGTGCCGCGAGGCGAGTTCGACTCCCTCATTCCGACAAGATGGAGTTTGGTTTCCCGCTGCACCAGCCCGGTAAAGGAATCGGCGCCGGGCCCCGCAATTTTCGCGAAATATTTAGGGTCCACATCGAAACTCACCGTGAGCCCCGGCAATTGCTTCCCTTCCGCGATTAGCACTTGGGCCGCGAGGGCCCGTTCCATTGTGGCTTCATCCAGTGAGGCAGGCAGGGTTGATTGCGCCGCAGCAATGGCCTCTGAAGAACTGGCCAACATTTCGAGCCGATCCTCGACGCCGTGATAGAGCAGATAAGCGCCCAGTTGCGAGTAAATGATGTCTCCCAGCTGGCCGGCCAGAATCAAGAGCAAAATGATGGGAACGACCGCGATAAATAAGTAGGCGACAATCAAGCGGTTCCGCAGGCTCCACAACAACTGGTTGCGCCACCGCACCCAGAACCGGTACAACAGATAAAAACCCGCCAGCAACCCCACAAATCGCAGCAGGCCAAGAGCTCCTTGGAAGGCCGCACCCTCCCACCAAGCCCAGAGGCCCGCCAGAAAGAGGGCGATGGCAGCCCAGTCGAGAGCGGACAGGCTCTTCCAGAAAGAACTGCGCTTGTTTGCTGTTGCATTCATGGCGGAAAGAGTAGCAGAGACACTTTAACCGATTCGTGGGGATGAGACGAGGTTGCTCTCAGTGTTTTCAGCCGTCGAGCTGTCGTCCGTGACTTACTATTCGCGTAGTTCGGGGTGCCGGACGCAGCTGTGTTTTACACTGTACGTGAAATAAATAACCATGCCAATGACCAACCAGACGATGAGCCGAACCCAGGTGATTCTGTTCAGACTGGCCATAAGCGCGAGCGAAACGATGATGCCGAGGATGGGAACGACGGGGACGAACGGGGTCCTGAATGGCCGCTGCAGGTCGGGCCGCCGGACGCGAAGAATCAAAACAGCTGCGCAAACGATGACGAAGGCCAAAAGCGTGCCGATGCTCACCATCTGCCCGAGGCTGCCAATGGGAACCAGTGAGCCAAATATGGCAGCACCTAAGCCAACAACTGCAGTAGATTTCCAGGGAGTCCGGAAGCGTGGATGAATATCCCCCGCCCATTTCCACAGTAGTCCGTCGTGGGCCATCGAGTAAAATACACGCGACTGCCCCAAGAGCATGACCAGCATCACGGTGCTTAAGCCGGCCAGAGCACCAGCATTCACTACATAACTTCCCCATTTGACACCGGTTTCGCGGATGGCAAGTGAGACGGGCGCTCCAATGTTCAGCCGCGAATAATGAACGGTGGCGGTGAGAAGCCCGGAAACGACGATATACAGGAAGGTGCAGACTACCAACGAACCCAGGATGCCGATGGGCATGTCTTTTTGCGGGTTGCGCGCTTCTTGTGCCGCCGTCGAGACGGCATCGAATCCGATGTACGCGAAGAAAACCACGCCCGCCCCGCGTAAAACGCCGGACCATCCATACGCGCCGAAAGTACCCGCATTGGGAGGCAGAAATACCTTCCAGTTGGCATGAGAAATGTCGGGGTGCTTCAGAACGAAAGGCAAAGCCACGGCAATAAAGGTCAGGACAGCGGCCAGCTTCACAAAAACAATTCCAGTGTTAAAGTTCGCGGATTCTTTAATTCCAATAATTAGAATCGTTGTAACAGCCATGATCGCGAGAAAAGCAACCAAATTGAACTTCGCCGTAGCTTGAGGCAATCCTATCAGTTGATCCGAAGTAAGGCTCAGGGCGGTGATGGGAGCCCAACGGCCTTCGAACAATACCCACTTCGCACCGGGAACGTCGCAAATCTGCGGGGGCAAGCTGATGCCGTAGTCCTGGAGGAAGGCAACGAGGGTGCTGCTCCATCCGCTGGCCACCGTTGCCGCGCCGAAGGCGTATTCAAGGATGAGATCCCAGCCGATGATCCAGGCGATAATTTCACCGAGCGTCGCGTAGCCGTATGTATACGCAGAGCCCGCGATCGGAATCATCGAAGCGAACTCCGCATAGCATAGCCCCGCGAATACGCAAGCAATTCCTGCCACCACGTACGACAACATAATGGCGGGGCCAGCATAGAGCGCCGCCGCGGATCCGGTCAGCACGAAAATACCCGCGCCGATAACCGCGCCAATACCCAGCGTGATCAGGTTGACCGGTCCGAGAGCGCGCTTCAGGCAGTGCTCACCCGTATCGCCGGCTTCCTGCATCAGCACATCGAGGGATTTTTTCGCAAACAGGGGGTTGCCCATGCAACTCCTCCTTCATTTTTTGGCGTTGCTAAAACTCTCAGGAACTTATCTAGCCGTGGCGCTTGTCCGGCGATGCCACAGCCAATACACAGGAACACCGAGCAGGACTATCACCAAGCCGCCGCCAGCCGTATCCGTCTTGTAAAGCAGGATCACGCCCATGATTCCCGTGGCAGCCACTATATACAAGAGCGGCAGGAACGGATACCCAAATGCTTTATACGGGCGCTCCGCCTCCGGACGCTTCCACCGCAGCACGAAAATACCCGCGATTGTAAGAGCATAAAAAAGCAGCGCGGCAAAAACCACGTAATTCAGAAGATCGCTGTAGACGTTTCCGTAGGTCCCATCCGGCTTGCGCGTGCGCATCACAATCAGGACTACGATCCAGATGCCCTGATAGACTAGGGCGACACCGGGCACTCCGTGGTTATTCAACTTTCCCGTGGCTTTGAAGAACAAGCCATCCTTGGCCATGGCATAGGCGACGCGCGAGCCCGCCAGAATCAATCCGTTATTGCAGCCGAACGTGGAGACGATAATGGCTACGGCCATGATCGCCGCCCCCTTGGCCCCGAAAATCGCGGAGAGCGCCGCGGTCGCTACACGGTCGTCCGGAGCGTTCTGAATCTGGCCCAACGGCAACGCGCACAAGTACGCCAGATTGGCCAGGATATACAGCGTCATGACAATGACCGTTCCGAACGCCATCGACAGCGCCACATCGCGCTTCGGATTCTTCACTTCCGCCGCCGTGAAGCCGATGTTGTTCCAGGCATCCGCGGAAAAAAGAGAACCCACCTGCGCCACGGCAAGCGCCAACAGCAAGCCGAACCACCCGCTTCCCGCCGTAACAGTCGGCAAAAGCCCGCGCAGGAAATCCGCGCCGGGGGCAAGTGTGTTTGCCCCGCGGATCGCCCAAAGGTGCGAGAAATTGCCGGCAATCGCGGAAGCATTCCTGCCCACGAAGATGCACAAGAGAATCACACCCAGAAGCGAGAGCATTTTCGCCGAAGTGAAAATGTTCTGGATCCATTTGCCGAGCCGCACGCCGCGTGTATTCAGGAATGTAAGGAATAGGATCATCAGCGCGCCGACCAGTTGCTGAATGGACAAGCTAATGGCAAATCTCGAGGAAAAGTTGATGGGTGGGATGATCCAGGTGCTTGGTGAAATCGCGGGGAAAAGAACTCCCAGGTAGCGCGAGAACCCAATCGCAACGGCCGCAATCGTTCCCGTCTGGATCACCAGGAATAGCGTCCAACCATACAAAAATCCCCAAAGGGGCGAAAATGCTTCCCGCAAATAGATATACTGCCCACCCGCGTGCGGGAACATCGCAGACAATTCACCGTAGGAAAGCGCCGCGGCAATGGTCAAGATTCCCGTGAGTATCCAGGTCAGCAGCAACCCGCCCGCCGATCCGGTCTGCCTCGAGATGTCGGCGGCAACGATGAAAATGCCGGAGCCGATCATCGACCCCACGACGATCATCGTGCCATCGAACAACCCGATGGCGCGCACAAATTCGTGTTCTGTTTTCGTGCCTTGCGCCGAGCGAACGCTGGTGGACTCTGCCATTCTTCGCGTGCCTCAGTGGCCGGCCGCAGGGTTCACGGCTTCCAGTCGTTGAATGAACTTCCTGGCTTGCTGCGCTGGATCAACAGCTCCCAAAATGTCACTGATCACCGACACGGAGTCGGCTCCTGCCTCCATCACCTGCGCCGCATTTTCCAGCCGAATTCCCCCGATGGCGACAATCGGTTTCCTGGTCAAAGGCCGTACCTGACGAATGAGGTCCGTCCCAACCACCGGATCCGGATTGGCCTTACTCGTAGTGGCAAAAATGGGCCCAATGGCAACATAATCCGCCCAACTGGCAGCTGCCTTCTCAAATTGCTCGCGATTGTGTGTCGAAACGCCTACCCAGCGGTCTGGTCCCACGACCGCCCGCGCGTGTTCCACGCTCAAGTCATCCTGTCCCACGTGCACTCCGTCTGCCCCCGATAGATAGGCCACGTCTGGCCGGTCATTCACAAAGAAGGTCACTCCCCTGCTGCGGGCCATTTCCGCCAGAGTCCTGGCCGTCTGCAACATTTCCCGAGCGGGAGCGCCCTTGGCGCGGTACTGCAACAACCGCACACCCGCATCCATGAGTTGTGTGGCAATTTCAGGTACAGTCGCACGAATCAGTCCAGCGTCTAATATCACATAGAGCATGGGCATCACAAGGCGCATGGGACTCTTATTTTCCGTTGTTCAGAAGTTTTTCGATGAAGTGAGTGTCGAACTTCCCTGATACAAAGTCCGGGTCCGCCATAATCCGGCGATGCAAGGGAATCGAGGTCTTGATGCCCTCGATGACAAACATCTCCAGAGCGCGCTTCATCCGGCTGACAGCTTCGGCGCGGTCCCGGCCCTTGACAATCAGTTTCGCAACCATTGAGTCGTAGTAGGGCGGGATCACAGCATCAGAGTGAGCCGCGGAATCCACGCGCACCCCCGTGCCACCCGGGGCTTGGAACGTGGTGATGCGGCCTGCCGACGGGACAAACGTCTCTGGATCCTCGGCGTTAATACGGCATTCGATGGAATGCCCTGAGAAGTTGACCTCACCGACGGCCTCCTCCAAGCGCTCGCCGGCCGCAATGCGAATTTGCGCTTTCACCAGGTCCACGCCAGTAACGAATTCCGTAACCGGATGTTCCACCTGAATGCGCGTATTCATCTCGATGAAGTAGAGCGAGCCGTCTTGGTCCATCAGGAACTCGATGGTTCCCGCGTTCGTGTAGGAGACCCCCACCATGGCCTTGACAACCTTGGCGCCGAGTTCTTTCCTTCGCCTGGCATCCATCGCTGGAGAGGGTGATTCTTCCAGCAATTTCTGATGCCGCCGCTGGATGGTGCACTCGCGCTCTCCGAGGTGAATTACTTTGCCGTGTTGATCACCCAGAACCTGGATCTCTATGTGCCGCGGATGCTCCAGGAATTTCTCCATATACACATCCGGCGTGCCAAAGGCCTGCTGCGCTTCACTACGAGCCGTCTGGTAGGCGTTCAGCAATTCGTCGCTGGTTCGCACCACGCGCATGCCACGGCCACCACCACCCGCCGCAGCCTTCAGAATCAGGGGATAGCCGACACGCTTGGCCTCCTTGGCCAGTTGTTCATCGCCTTCCACAACGCCGTCGCTTCCAGGTATTGTCGCGAGGCCCGCTAGCTTCATCTCCCGGCGCGCCCGGTCCTTCTCTCCCATCATCTCGATCACTTCCGGCCTGGGCCCAATGAAGGTGATCTCGGAGGCCTCACAAACTTTTGCGAAATTGGCGTTTTCCGAAAGGAATCCGTACCCGGGATGGATGGCATCCACGTTGGTGATTTCCGCCGCACTGATGACGTGGGGAATGTTCAGGTAACTCTCACTGCTGCGCGGTGGCCCGATGCACACCGCTTCGTCCGCGAAGCGCACGTGCAGCGCATTGCGGTCGGCTTCGGAATACACGGCTACCGTCGCAATTCCCAGTTCTTTGCAGGCGCAGATGACTCGCAGGGCGATTTCCCCGCGATTGGCTACGAGAATCTTTTGAAACATAGTCAGGCGGGCCGCTTATCTCTTCCGGCTGGGGCGAATCCCGAACAAGGGCTGCCCGTACTCCACGGGCTGCCCGTTTTCCGCGAAAATCCGCAGCACCTCGCCGCTCACTTCCGATTCGATTTCATTCATCAGCTTCATCGCTTCCACGATGCAGAGTGTCTGTCCGGAATCCACAAACATTCCGATTTTAACGAACGGTTCAGCGCCGGGACTGGGGGCGCCATAGTACGTGCCAACAATCGGTGATTTCACCAGGAAGAGATCCTCACCGCCGCGCAAGTCGGCTTCCGCAGCGGCCTCCGCGCTCTGTGGCGCCGCCGTTGAAACTGCGCCCGGCACGATGATTTCCGCCGCCGGCCTTAGCGCTGCCACAACCGAGTTAACCCCCGGCTTCTTCAGCCGGATGCGCAAATCACCTCTCGAGTACTCGAATTCCTCGAGGTTGTGCTCGCTCATGAACCGAAGCAACTGTTCAATTTGCGCGATTTCAGGGTTCGCGAACGATGAACTTCCACTCGCCTTCGACGGCTTTTTCCGTTTCATGCCTGTTTTAAAGTTCGATGAGATCCCGCCTGACGCGGGTCAAAACTTCACTTCCCTGGAAGCGTACTGCAACGTCGTCTTCGATGCGAATTCCACCAACGCCATCTACATAGACGCCTGGTTCTATGGTAATCACATTTCCAGCTTCAAGTCGAATAGCCTGGCCTCGGCCTACCCTTGGTGGTTCGTGCACTTCCAGCCCCAGACCGTGGCCCGTGCTATGCACGAAATGGGCTTCGAGCCTGTTTCTCCTCAGGACGTCCCGCGCGGCCGCATCCACCTCGCCGCAGGTCACGCCTGCCCTCACAGTCGCGACGGCAGCCAGGTTGGCCTCCTGGACCGCCCGGTACCAATCCCGGATTCGTTGCGAGGCCCGCCCTAGATACACTGTGCGCGTTATGTCGCTGCAATAGTGGCCGAGTATAGCACCCAGGTCTAGCACCACCAACTCATTTTTCTTCAACCGCTTGGAGGTCGGCCGCGCGTGCGGCAGGGCGGCTCGCTTTCCGGAGGCCACAATCGTCTCGAATGAGGCCCCGCTCGCGCCTCTCTTCTTCATCTGGTATTCGATCTCGGCCCCAATGTCGGTCTCACGTACTCCTGGGCGAAGCAGCTTGAGTACGCCCTCCAGGACTTCCCCTGCCAGAATGGCCGCCTTTCGCATCACCGCCAGCTCCTGCGCGTCTTTTTTCATTCGCAGGCATTCCACCATCCCTGAAGCCTCAATGTCGCGGCATTTTGCGCCCTTCGCCTTTCTGAGAGCTTTGAGTTGTGACACCGTCCACTGATTAGGGTCATAACCGGCGCGCTGGATTCCCTTCTGTTTCAGCCATTCCCCCACGGTGCCATACAACGCCAATTTCTGCAATTCCACCTGGATCCCGTGCGACTCTTCCTTTGCTTGGGCGGTGAACCGCCCATCGGTAACGAGAATTGTCCCCTGGTTGGTGACGAGAAGGACTCCGGAATCGCCGCTGAAGCCGGTCAGGTAATACCAGTTCGCCGGGTGCGTCACCAGCAGGCAATCCAGTCCACGCTGTTTCAGTTCCCGCACCAGTTTCCGCCGCCTGCTTGCGTATTGTTGGCTCATAAAAAAATCGAGGAGACCTGTGTCTCCTCGATTCTAGTTCAACTGAAGTTTGGCTGCCTAATTGAACCCTTAGGCTTGACCAGTCCCGGAATTACCCTGGAATGATTCGTGGGGTCAGGAAAAACAGGAGTTCCTGTGAGCTTACCACCACGTTGTTGCGGCGGAAGAGGTGCCCGATCACCGGTAGACTGCCCACGACCGGTACTTGCGTTATGTCCGTCTGTTGTTGAGTTACGATGATGCCGCCGATGACCACGGTACCGCCATCCGCGACCAGCACCTTGGTTTCGGCGGACTGCGTGTTCAACGCCGGGATGCCCTGGACGCGCGGAATGCCGTTGTCGATCTGCGTATTCTCCACAATAACGTCCATGAAGACGGTGCCTTCGGCGGTAATCTGCGGGGTCACTTCCAGCTTGAGTACCGCGTCGATGTACTGCACCGAAATAGTGTTGTTGATGGTGGTTTGAATCGGAATCTTTGTACCTTGCTTGACCGTCGCTCTCTCGTTGTTCTGAGTGATCACCTTAGGCTTCGAAAGTAACTTACCAACGCCTTTGGCTTCCGCTGCCGTGATGTACAGGTCCACCGCGAAGTTCGGCGACCGGTGTCCAAAAAAGAATCCACTGGACGGAACGCCAGCGCCAAGGTTCACGTTAAAGGGAAGGCCCGAGCCGGAACCGCCTGTGGCAATCAGTGGCGGCTGCGGCAAGGCAGTCCCAGTCGTAACGGGGCTGACACCGACGCCAGGCACGCCACCAAAAATCGTGCGGCCGCTGGTCGTCGTGCCGGCAAAGCCCCACTGCACACCGATATCCTGGCTGAAGGAACGCGACGCCGAAATCACGCGCGCCTCGATCTCCACTTGCTGCGACTTCCTGTCCAACTGGCGAATCAGGTTGTCAACTGTCGGAATGACGGAAGGGATATCCCGGATGACCAGTTGATTGGAACGGTCGTCCGAGAAAATATCTCCGCGCGAAGAAAGGAACTTCTTCAGGGTGTCCTTCATGGATGCGGCCTTGGCATAACTCAGCACACGCGTCACGGTGACCGGTGCCACTGCCTCCGCCTGGGCTTTTTGCAGGTCGCGCGCGGACTCTGCTTCCTTCTTCAGGGTTTCCCGGGTAGCGACGCGCAGTACGTTCCCGTTGAGTTGCTTATCCAGACCATTGTTTATGAGCACGATGTCGAGTGCCTGGTCCCACGGAACTTCGTCCAGAACGATGGTAAGTGAACCCTTGACGTTCGGGTCCAGGACCACGTTCAGGCCGCTGATTTCGTGGATCAATCGGAAGAAGTCTTTCAGGTCGACGTCCTTCAAGTTCACGGAGATAGGTTCACCCGTATAGCGGCTTGGCTGCCCGCTTGGGCCGCTGGGCTGCTGCGAGGCGACTGTCGATGCTGCGTTGCCGGCTTGTTGCGCCGCCTGCTGTGCAGCAGGTGTTGCCAGGGAAGCTGTGGGCTGGGTCAATTCGTTCGGCAAGGGAAAATGAGGAGGAGCCAGCTTGCTTGTCTTTTCGCTGTTTTCGTTGTGGGCAGGAGCTTTGTGGGTAAAGGAAACTTCTTTGTCCGATGTCACCGCCGCCGTCGATGGCGCTGCCGCCGGCGTCCTGGCGTTTGCCGGTTGCGCCTCGAGGTAAACCACCACCGCGTCACCTTCATGCGCGATCTGGTAAGCAGTTGCGCCTGTCAAGTCAATCACCACGCGAGCCACATCCTGCCGGAATTGGGCCATGCGCACGGCGCGTACCGGCGCGGAGACTCCAGGGATCGAGGTTTTCTGGACGTTCAGCCGCGCGCCCGCGAAATCCAGCACCAACCGCTCCGGATTCTGCATTCGCACTGCGTGCACGTCGAGACGCCCCGCGCCCTCGACCCGAATCGCCGCTCTCTCCTGATCCTGAGTAATTGCCACGCTCGAGATGACCGCCGAGGCCGTACTCGTGCCAGCGGGCTCCTGCGCGCGAACGCCTGCCGGGTTCCCACCCAACATTGCGCCCGCTAGTATCAGGCAGCCACACTTTAAGGCCCGCCAGTTCGTCGTCATTGCTGTTCTCCTGCACTGGAGTAGATTCTCTTGTTCACCTGCCGCTCCACCGGTTTTCCGAATGCGTCTTTACCGATCTCATGGAACGACACGCTATCCATCGCAATCTTTTCCACTCTTCCGTCGTACAACTGATCCCCTTCCCGCAGGAAATAGGTCCTCGCCTGCGGATTGGTGACCACGGCAATCATGCCGTTCGGTGACTTCACGATTCCGTCTAGCCGCAAGGTGGCCACCTGCAGGCCGGCTTTCCCCGGAGGCAGGTTCGCCGCCATCTTGGCAGCGGCATCTTGGCGGTTAGTCAACGATTCAAATGGATCCCGGCGCACGATCTTCGCTTCCGACTCAGCCGCGGGCTTCGGCGTCGTACTGGCCGCCTTCTTGGCCCCGGGCAGGGGGGCCTTGGCGTACGGCTCTGCGGCTGGTTTGGCCTTGGCCGGGGCGGTTTGCGCTTGCGCGCCAATCCCTATGGCGGCAAGCAGTATTCCGATTAGCATTGTTATCAATCGACGCATGGCTCGCTCATTCCTGCTCACGGTTTTTTCACAGGCGGCGTTGTTCCCCTTGCCCCGCCTGCTCCTGCCGGAGCCGTATCAGCCGGCTTCGTGAAAAACGTTGTGACCGTAAATACTCCGCTTACCGTTTCGCCCGGACGGAGGGGATATTTCGAACCGCCGCCCTTTCCTCCGATCGGCTCGTCAAACTGCAGGTCTCCCACGTTGATGATGCGCGACAACCGGCTCAGTCGTGAAAAGAAATCCAGTACGTTGAAGTACGGTCCGTCCGCCTGGGCCTCGAAGGGCATTTCGTAGTGGTAGTCCTTCGGCACGATGTTCTGGGCGGTCAAGCGGCGCAATTGCACGTTGGAAGCGCTTGCCGCTCCCTGTACCTGGCGTATAAATTCGTCAACTTCCTTCTCTTCCGGCACGATGGTTTTCAGTGTGTCCAGTTGCTTGCTGAGCGCGTCCATGGCCTGCTTCAGTTCACCGTAGCGTTGCTTGTAAACCTGCAGCTGGGTAACTTCCTGGTTCAACCTGGTGCGGTCCTGAACCGCGGTGTCGTAAGCAGCCCGCTCTTGGGCGACCGGTGAGAAGGGCACATACAAGCCCGCCAGCACCAGAATCACCGCGATTGCCAGGGCCACCAGTCCCTGCATGATCACCGACATATCTCGGAAAGGATTCGCCATGGCTTCCTCTTATCCTTTCTTCGCCGGTGCCACATTCTTTGGGGCACTCTGTGCCGGAGCATTCGCCGACTTGGCTAGCGGTGTTGCCACGGGTGCGTTAGGAGCAATTTCGGCATTAATCGTAAACACGAATGTCTGTACCGCGGCATTCCGGTCATCTTGTTTCGATTCCTTAATCTCGATTTTTTGGAAATAGCCGGAGCGTTTCAGGGCGGTTATGAAGTTGGCGACCGAATTAAGGGAAGCCGCGGAACCCTCTAGCGTCAGGGCCGAACCCTTCTTGGTCATCGAGGTCAACCACAAATTTTCCGCTCGCGATACGGTATTGGCGACCTGATCCAGCAGCTCTTGACCGCCGGTGCGGTCTCTCTGGAGTTGCTCGATGGTGCCAACGCGCTGCTGCAGTACCACCTTTTGCTTTTCGAACGCTTCCACCTGCAGCTTGATTTGCTCCAACTCCGTCTTTTGCGCTTGCAGTTGCTTGATCCTGGCGTTTTCGTCGTTCAACTGCGTCTGCCAGGAATGAAAGAAATAAAAGAGAAACAAGCCGCCCAGCAGCACGCCGGCCCCAATGAACACCAGCGGCATCGCTGCCCCCGTGTCCACCGGCCTCCGCGCGGCTTTTGGCCGTATCTGTC
The DNA here is from genome assembly GCA_049686315.1 of Candidatus Acidiferrum sp. Taxonomy (GTDB): domain Bacteria; phylum Acidobacteriota; class Terriglobia; order Acidiferrales; family UBA7541; genus Acidiferrum. The sequence goes on from JBAVHY010000519.1 coordinate 24,811, forward strand.
CCAGTAAGTTTATGCGGATCATGGCTAGTCGAAGCTCCTCAGTGCCAATCCCACCGCGACCACCAACCTTGGCGCCAAATCCCGGATCTGATCTTCACTATGTTTACCGGGATTAATCAGCACCTTGCGAAATGGGTTCAGCTCTTCCACAGGCATGGCGAATTCTTCCCGCAGCAGGTCCACCAGTCCGGGCACTCTCGCCGTCCCGCCGGCGACCATGATGCGTTGGATATTCTCTCCGGTAGCCGTGGCTCGGAAAAAATCGAAGGTCTTCTGAATTTCCAGGGTCAGGATGTCGGAGACGCTCCGGAGAATCTGCCCCTTCTGCTCGTCTGTGACGGTCGGCAAGGTCTCGCCCTTCTTTAGCCGCTCGGCGTCGTCAAAGCTCAGGTCCAGTTCTTTCTGCAAGGCGTCCGTGTACTGGTTTCCGCCCACGCTGACGTCGCGCGTGAACAGGGGAATCCCGGCGCGCACAATGTTAATGTTCATGACGCTGGCGCCAATGTTCAGCAGGGCAACCGTCTGGCCGGCATCCGGCTCGTAATTCACTTCGAAACAATTCTGCAGACCGAAAGCGTCAATGTCCACCACCACAGGGGTTTTTCCGGCCTGCGCCAGCACGTTGGTGTGATTCAGAATCTTGTCCTTCTTTACCGCCACCAGCAGCACGTCCATCTGCGAATCCATGGCTTCCAGCAACTGGTAGCTCAGGTTCACGTCGGCGATGTCGAAGGGAATGTGCTGGCTGGCTTCGGATGGGACGCGATCGTAGAGCTCTTCTTCGGTCATGAGCGGCAGGGGCACCCGCTTTACGATTACAGAGTGGCCCGAGACCGAAGTCGCCACGTTCTTGGTTTTGATCTTTTCGGTGTCGAAAATCTTGGTGATGGCGTTGGCCACTTGGGGCGCATCCATGATCGCGCCGTCCACAACGGTGTCCTGCGCCAGCGCCTCCATCCCGTAACTGACCAACTCGTACCCGGCCTTCGTCGATTTCAACTCCACGGCCTTGATGGAACTGGAACCAATATCCAACCCGACGAGTTGCTTGCTCTTTTTTCCTCCGAGTAACCACATATCGCGGCCTCTTTCCCTCACGCCTCGACGAACTTAGCGGCGCCTTGCCACCGCTTGACTCATCTTGCGTTCCATCCAGCGATCCAGGATCGTCTTCCTGAGCTTCCAACGATTGCCCAGCTTAAAGGCAGGGATGTCGCCCTCTGTGATGTAGCGATACAAGGTGTCTGGGCTGATCCCGAGGTACTGGGACGCCTGACGCACGTTCATCACTTCGCGCGATTCACTCACGAGGAACGCCCATCCAATCTGTCGCACACCCAAGGCGGGAATTTGCCTGCACCCTTTGTTTCTTTTTCCACCCCGAAGACCTGTTTCCCTCGGGTGCAACCGTGTTCCCGTTATGTCACCGAGACGCCTGAGCGTCAAGCCTTTCTCTTCCGTAGTTGTGCTAAAAACATCGGCAATCCTAGGCAATTGGCCTGGTATTGTAGGCAGGTACTCCCACGCCTAGTGTCTAAGGGCTCTTGGTACCACTATATATAGCGGTTTCTGCCGTGAACTCGCCTGTCCTACGGGACGGTAATCCTTTGCTCGCATTGCTTTTGCTTCTGTGACCAAGCTTTCTCGTTTCTTCAGATTCCTAAACTTTTCCACAGCATATCCACCTGCTCCTTGGTTTTTTCGTCCATCAAAATCTCATCCGGCCACGGCCGTTCGAATCCTTCGGTGGGCCATTTCCGGGTGGCATCCACACCCATCTTGGAACCAAAGTCCTGCATCCTGGCGGCGTGATCCAGGGTATCCACGGGCCCCAAGGTAAACTGGACATCGCGCTCCGGATCGATGGCGCACAAGGCTTTCCAGACCACTTCGCGGTAGTCGTGCACATTCACGTCATGATCCACCACCACGATCACCTTCGTGAACATGGCCTGCCCCAGCGACCAGATCGCGTTCATCACTTTGCGTGCGTGCCCCGGAAACGATTTGCGGATGGACACGAGCATCAGATTGTGCACGATCCCTTCCGCCGGCATAGACACGTCCACGATTTCCGGATGAGTCATCCTCATCAGCGGCAGGAATATCCGCTCGATCGCATAGCCGATGTAAAAGTCTTCCTGCGGCGGAGGCCCCACCACCGTCGTCAGGTACAGCGGATCCTTTCGGTGCGTGACGCACTCCACGTGGAGAACCGGGTACTCCCCTTCCAAGGAGTAAAACCCGGTGTGGTCGCCAAAGGGGCCTTCCGTGCGCATTTCATTCAAGTTGACGTATCCTTCGAGCACGATCTCGGCGTTTGCAGGTACTTCCAATTCATTTGTTTCGCACTTCACCAATTCGACGGCTTCCTTTTTCAGGAATCCGCTGAACATCATTTCGTCCAAGTCCGGGGGAATTGGCAAAATTCCGCCCAGGGTGGTCGCGGGGTCCGAGCCAATCGCCACGCTCACCGAAATTCTTCCGTCGGGATCCGCCGCCCGCGCCCGCCGGAAATGCTCTGCGCCGTGCTTCTGCGTTTGCCAGTGCATCCCCGTGGTCTGCTGGTCATAAATCTGCATCCGGTACATTCCAACGTTGCGCTTCCCAGTCTCCGGATTTTTCGTGAACACCAACGGGAAGGTAATGAACCGGCCGCCATCCTGGGGCCAGCACTTCAAGATTGGAAAATCCAGCAGATTGACGTTGCTTCCCTTGCGCACAATCTCCTTGCACGCGGCATCCTTCACGACTCTCGGGAAGAACGAGCCCAACTCCATCAGCTTGGGAAGCATCTTCATTTTGTCGAACAATCCCTGCGGCGTCTGCATGTCCAGGAATCCGCGGATGCGCGCCGCCACATGGTCCAGTTTGTCCACTTCAAATGCCAGTTCCATTCGCCGCTCGCTGCCAAATGCATTGATCAGCAGCGGGTACCGCGATCCCTTGGGATTCTCAAACAGCAGCGCGTGCCCCCCGGGTTTTCCATTCACTCCCGCTTGAGCCTGTGCTCGCTGCACCACCTGTGTAATCTCCAGCACCGGGTCTACTTCCGCTGTTACGCGCCGCAACTCGCCTTCTTTTTCCAGGCGCTTCACAAATTCCCGCAAATCCGCGTATCCCACTTCTCGTCCTCCTGGAATTTCAGGTAATGGGGGCTCTCTGCACTGCCACTCTAGCACGAACGAATATGGGCATAGCACGGCGGCATTCCGTGAACAAGACTCGGTTTTCATCGCCGAGGCCCGGAACTCCGTGGTTGTGCCGCGGACGGCAGGAGTTGACAAGGAAGCTTTTGACAACTTGGAGGTCGTCATCGCGGAATCGCTCGAAACCGCTAAAAGCCCTGGCCGCCCGATCCCTACGCTTCAACGACAAACACCAGTGCGGCTCAACCAACGCCGCCCTCACAGCCGATCCGCAGCCTTTTGCATTTGAATTCGGAGGTTTACAAACAGGCTTATCCTAGGTTGCGTCGCCGCCATCGTTTTCCGGTTCATCCACCGGCGCCTGGCTCAAGATTTTCTCCGCTTCTTCTGCGTCTTTCTCCCGTACCACCAGCTTGATCCCACCCATGGCGTTCGACCAGAGCCAGTCCATCCGCACCACATTGTCATCCTGCAGAAAGCAGTCTATGCCCGCATCCTCCAGCACACTCTTCTCGACAAACGCTGCCGGCATGTCCCGATACCTCCGCAGAACGACCGGCCGGTTCCCCTGGTCTTTGGTGGTTTGCGCAACGGTCCTCTGCGACGGGAGCGGCATATCTTTTCCGGGCCAGTCCAACCCGCGGTTAAACATCTCCGCCCTCAACGCCTCAAATGCCCAGTCCGCCAAGGCAGCGGGATCATTGCCGGTCTTTTGCAGCTCCTGATCGCTCATCTCCGCATATAGTTTGGTTAATCGTTCTCGTTCTTTCGCGGTATCAATTTGTCTCATAGCTCCCGCATTCTCCACACGCTCTGCGGATCTTCATTATCGCTGTGGTGAGACCTCTCCTCTGGCACACACTAGCACGCTTCGCCTCTTCCGGACACATTTCCTGACCTAGGACGCTGACTCTGTCCCTGTCTTGAGGCGGAAAAGAAAGCCCCGAAGTTTGCCGGCGCTTTCAACTCCATGCACGCGAGCAGAAGAATTGGTGCAGAAAATCCCCTTCCGCACGCCAAACGTGTTTAGAATAGGCGTGAGGATGTAACGCAAGGCATAGAATCGTCCCAGCCATTCAAAACCTTGTCGAACGCTAAACTGGGGGACGATTATGACCAAGTACGACACGTTTAGGTGGGCGCGCCCTTGCCTCGCGCTGTTCCTTCTTGCGTCAGCCAATCTGGCACAAGCGCAAAACCAGGTTTTGGGGGAAGTGCAACTCGTAGGGAAGACCAAGGCGGAAAAGACCTCCGGCGTATGGATCGACGGGCAATATGTGGGCTACGTCGGGGAGCTAAAGAACGACAACAAGGTTCTCCTTTTACCCGGAGAACATGAAATCTCTGTTCGTCAGTCCGGATACAAGGAGTTCAGCCAGAAGGTAGTCGTCGAGCCGAAGAAAAGGGTCGTTTTGCATGTTTTTATGCAGCGAGACCCGCAGGCCCGGTTTCCGGAGGTAACGTCACAGATAAAGCTCGCAGTCACTCCGGAACGAGCAGCAGTTTATGTGGATGACGCATTTGTGGGCAGCGTGAGCGAGTTCAGTGGGGGACATGCCATGCTGGTCAGCCCCGCGAAACACCACGTCAAGATCGCTCTTCCCGGATACCAGGACTTCGAGACCGAGGTCAGCCTTTTGCCGCGTCAGAAAATAACAATAAAGACGGACCTAATTCCGGGGACTGTGAGTCAAGCAGTTTCGTCCAACAAGCCGAAGTAGCCCTATGCCGATCCTGATTCCTCCGCGGCGTCCGTCCTTTCGGCTTCGCTCAGGGCAGGCGGACTGACGGGTCTGGGTGCAGTTGCGTGATGCGTTTAGAGTGGTGGTCTCGCCGAGCTATTTCCCCAGATACGCGGCGAGGTTCTTCTGCTGCAGATCCCGCACCTGGATGCACGCATTGACCTCTTCCTTCTGGTTCTGCAGGATGCGCTCCGTCCCGGGAAGTTTTTTCTCCGCGAAAAATTTCTGCGAATCATCGCGCAGCCTCGCGTCGCAGAACACTCCCGCAATTTGCGCGAATCCCACCGCGTCGGCGGCGTCGACTTTCTTCATGATCGACGGGAAGTTGCCCTTGAACAGCTCCCAGGCCGCGGGCTGTATTTCGTAATTTATGAGCGGAAAGTACAACGCATACATGTCCTGGTTTTTCACCTCCGGGCCAAGAACCAATTCAAATGTGCGCTTGGCCAGCGTGGTGTCCGGAAACGCACCGAGCGCCTGGAGGTAGAAGCCATACTCTTCGGGTGTCTTCGCCGCCTTCAAGTGCGAGACATACTTATCGTATAGCGCGGCATTTCCATTCATGGCCGCAATCGTCAATGCTTTTCCCGCCAGACCTGCTTCCACCGATGCGGGCGCCTTCATGTACTGCTCCGCGGTGGCTCTGGCCTTGGCGATCAATTCCGGATCGCGCCCGTACCGGGCTAGGGTCTCAAATACATCCGCGCGCAGTGCTTGACGCTCGGCCGGCTCACCCGCCACTTGCGTTTCTCCCAGATCGTTGGCGATGGGCTTTAGAAGGTCGCGCACCCATTTCTCGAATGCCTGCCGGTCCGCTTCCGCCACGAAGTGGTCGTGAATTTCCGGGATGTGTCCGATCATTACCTGCACCACTTCTCGCGACCGTTCTCCCTGCATCTTCTGCAACAGGTTTAGATAGTCCCCGATCTTCATACGCCCTACTCGGACCAGCGCCCAGGCGTCGCTCGGGATGCGCACACGTTCTTCGGGAGAAAACGCGCTCTCCACGTCAGAGCTTATTTTTGCGAACGCTGCCGGATCGTAGCTGCTGCGGTAGTATCCACGCGAACCGGCGTTTGCGTAAACCCAGGCGGAACACCCTGGTAATTCGAAGGTCTCCTCCTTCTTTGTCAGCAGGTGATAGGTGGACTGATTGGACGTAGAAGTCAGCAAATTCACGGGGATGGGCCACAGTTCATTTGAGCCCGCAGCCAATTTCGCCGCATCGGCAACGTAACGCTCCTGGGTGAGCGTGACCTCCGTCTTATCGCCACGGCACGCGCTCTTCACCGACACCAGCGGGGGCCCCGGCTGCTCCGTAAAACTCTTCATGATCTTTTCAACCGGCTTGCCGGAAGCTTCCGCAATCTGGTTCCAGAAATCTTCCGCCGTGGCATTGGCATACGAGTGTTTCGCAAGGTAGGCATTTACCCCCTTCTGAAACACTTCCGGCCCGACATAAGCTTCTACCATCCGCAGCACGGAGGCTGCTTTCCCGTAAGCAATGCCGTCAAACAGCGCTGCGATATCGGCGGGTGTTTCGGCATTTGCGCGGATTGTCCGCACAGAGGGCACGGAGTCATTCACCAGCGCGCTCAATGTCTGGCCAATCTCCTGTTGCCCTATATTCCAATCCGGCTTGCAGAACTCCAGGGGCTTCAGTTCCATCCAAGTCGCAAAACCTTCGTTCAGCCAAATATCGTTCCACCACTTCATGGTCACCAGGTCGCCGAACCACTGATGCGCCATTTCGTGCGCGATCACCCCAGCCACTTGCTGCCTTGCGTCATAGGAAGCCGTCTTGTCGTCAATCAGCAGCGCGGAGTCACGATACGTAATCGCGCCGACGTTTTCCATGGCCCCCGCGGAAAAGTCTGGGAACACGATGTGATCCAGCTTCTCGTACGGATATTTGACGGTGTAATACTTGTTGTAATACTTCAGGACGTCCTGCGAGACTTCCAGTGCGTAGCCGGTCATCTCCTTCTTTTCCGGCAACGAACACACCCGTATGGGAATCCCGTCGGCTCCGCCCTCGCGGCACACAAAATCGCCCACCAGCATGGCCACCAGATAACTGGACATCTTCGGCGTTGGCGAGAACTTCAATGAATGCTTGCCTTCTTCCGGCCCGGGTGTATCGGAAATGATCTTGCCGTTGGAGATGGCCGTGTCTCCCTTGTCCACAATCAGAGTGATTCGAAAAACGGCCTTGAATGCGGGTTCATCAAATGATGGAAACGCACGGCGTGCGTCTGTGGCCTCAAATTGTGTTACCGCGTAATTTCGCCGCTCGGATTTGCTCAGGTAGAAACCGCGCAGCTTGTCGTTCAAAATCCCGGTGAACCGGATATGAATCTCCGCGGACCCCACAGGCAGTTCCTTGCCCACGGTTAGCGCCGCTTGCTCCCTCTCTCCATCCAGACTTACCGCGGCCTTCTGTGCCGCACCGCCTGCAGTAATTGTGACTTCCTGAAACTCCAACTCAGCGGCATTCAAGGTAACCGTCGCCGTAGGCTTGGACACCTTCACGTGAATGGTCTCGTCGCCAGAGAATGTCGCTTTTTCCAGATTGGGTTCAAACGTCAGGTCATAGCTCTCCGGCACGACTGTCTCTGGCAACCTCTGCCCCACGGCGCACAGGCATGCCCCCAGGCTCATCAGAGCCGCCACAAGAATCCGTTTCATGGAGTTTCTTCCCCCTCGTTTAGAGTGCCAACCAGCCGTTCAAGATATACGTAGAGCGCTTTCGGATTGTTCCAGCCCAGATCCTGCAACCCCAACGGCTTCGAAGCCCGGTGAATTCTACACTGCTTTGACATGCTAGTCCCCACCTCTGCCTGGCTCCCTACCCACTGGACACATCCCCGCCTCACCTCTATCCTGAATTGAGGCAGTTTTATGGAACGCATCTACCTCGATTACAACGCCACCACCCCCGTCGACCCGGCGGTCCTGGAGGCTATGCTTCCCTACTTCTCCGGGGAGTTCGGCAACGCTGCGTCCATTCACACTTTCGGCCAGCGGGCCCGCGCCGCCGTCGAAACCGCTCGCGAGCACGTTGCTGCGCTGTTAGACGCGCGGCCTCAGGAAATTGTTTTCACCAGTGGCGGCACCGAATCCGACAATCATGCCATCTTCGGAGTGGTACAGGCGCTTTTGTCCGCTGCGCCTGCCGTCCACATCATTGCTACTTCCATCGAACACGAAGCCGTGCTTAACACCTGCCAGGCACTCGAAAAACAGGGCGTCACCGTAACATATCTTCCCGTTTCCCGCGCGGGCCTCGTCAATCTTGACGAACTGCGCAAAGCCATTCGCACAGGGACCGCCTTGATCACCGTGATGCACGCCAACAACGAACTCGGCACCGTTCAGCCCCTTGCGGAGATTGGCCGCATCGCTGCCGAGCACGACATTTATTTCCACACCGACGCCGTGCAATCCGTAGGTAAAATCCCCGTGAACGTGAAGGCCCTGCAACTCGATCTACTTTCTCTTTCGGGGCACAAGCTGTACGCCCCCAAAGGCGTCGGGGCAATCTACATTAAGGGCGGCACGCGGCTCCGCCAACTGCTTTACGGCGGTCACCACCAGCGCGGATTTCGTCCAGGAACGGAGAATGTCGCTGGCATCGTCGGCCTCGGCCAGGCCGCCGAACTTGCCCGGCTCTCGCTCGCGAAAGATGCCGCGCACATCTTCGCACTGCGCGACAAGCTCGAACGAGGCTTGCTCGCACGCGTCCCTGACTCGCGCGCCAATGCCGCGGATGCGCCGCGCACACCCAACACGTCCAACATTATTTTTCCGGGCATCGAAGGTGAGGCTCTCATCATCGCCCTCGATCTCAAGGGCTTGGCTTGCTCCACTGGAGCTGCCTGCTCCTCGGGCGCCGTCGAGCCCTCGCATGTCCTCACAGCCATTGGCCTGCCAGCCGCCGAAGCTCGCGCCAGCATCCGTTTCAGCCTCGGCCGCCACACCACCGCTGCCGAAATCGACGCCGCGCTTGAAATCGTGCCCGCCGCTGTCGCGCAACTCCGCCAGCTCTCGCCCACATACAAAAAAGAGGCCTCCGCGCATCCGTGACGCTTTCTCTGTAAAATAGATAGACGCATGTCCACGCAGATCCAACTCGATTCTCTGCCTGCGGCCGCTGAACTGCAGCCGGGCCTTGTGGCCGTGGCCATGTCTGGTGGTGTCGATTCCTCGACCGTCGCCGCGCTTCTGTTGCAGCATGGCCACCCCATCGTCGGGCTTACCATGCAGCTCTGGAATCAGCGCCGCCTGCCCGAACTACAGGGCCACGGCCCGGCGCAGCACCGCTGCTGTTCCCTCGACGACGTGTATGACGCCAAGCGCGTGGCACAGCACTTGAGCTTTCCCCACTATGTTGTCAATTTTGAGGAGCAGTTCGAGCAGCGCGTCGTGCGCCCCTTCGTTGAACAGTACCTTGCGGGCCGCACTCCCATCGCCTGTACCAATTGCAACACGGACGTGAAATTCGAGCCCTTACTGCGCATGGCGCGCCAGATTGGCGCAGAGCGTCTCGCGACCGGCCACTACGCGCGCATCCGCAAGGACGGGCGCACCAGCCGCCACCAACTTCTCCGCGCGCGCGACGATTCCAAGGATCAGTCCTACTTTCTTTGGGGCCTCACGCAGGAACAGCTTTCCCGCAGCGAGTTCCCTCTCGGCGAACTCACCAAGGAGGAAGTGCGCAACCTTGCGCGCAGCGTCAATCTTCCCGTCGCGGAAAAGCCGGAAAGCATGGAACTCTGTTTCGTCCCCAACGGGAACTACGCGCAATTCATCCATGCCTACGCGCGCGAAGACGGCAGGCCGCTGCACGACAAGGAAGGCGACATCGTCACCGAAGACGGCACCATCGTTGGCCGCCACACGGGCGTACACAATTACACCATCGGCCAGCGCAAGGGACTTGGTTTCACCACTGGCAAGCCCATCTACGTGCTCGGCATAGACCCGGAGAATAACCGCATCATCGTTGGTGAAGACGATGCGTTACGTACAAGTGCTCTCGAAATTGAAAACGTGAATTGGATTTCTGTCGAAGAACCCGCCGGACCCTTGCGCGCTCAGGTCAAGATTCGTCACAAGCACGAACCCGCGCCGGCGACGGTTGAAGCTCTCCCTGGCCTTCGTGCCCGCATCATCTTCGACGCGCCCCAGCGCGCCATCACTCCGGGCCAGGCCGCGGTACTTTACGATGACGACCTGGTTCTCGCCGGCGGCTGGATCCGGAAGAGTCAGTAGTCGGAAGTTGGTAGTCGGTAGTCCGTAAACGGTAGGAGGAGCCAGTTGCCGCTTGCTACAAACCACCGGCTCCTGACTGTCTCAAATAAACAACTCGTCTTCTTGCTCCAACCCCTCCGCGGAATTCTCCGTCCTCGCGCGCCGCGAACGCAGCACATCCAGACCAATCTTGATGCCGTGAACGATCGCGGAAATCTTCTGGACCGGCCCGAGGAACCTTTTACTCATTTGCGCCCCGGCGTCCTCGACGGCTTCGAGTGTTCCGGACAAAATCCTATCGGCGCGCACCAGTTGCCCGCGCAGTCGGTCGGATGCTTCGGTGAAGACTTTGTCCATCTTCTGCGCCTGTGCCCGCGCGAGATACACGATGTGCGAGGCATCTTCGACCAGTTCGCTAATTTTCGGCTGCGTATCATCGAGCAGAATTTGCGTTCGCGTCAGGATGGGCCCTATCCGGGTATGCAGATCGTTCACCATCCGGTTGATCGATTCCGTGGTGCGCCTTAGCTGCAGGAACAATCCAATCAGAATTCCCACCTGCACAACCAGCGCGACGGCGGCCACTATGCTAAAGAATTCCATCCAGAATTGCATTCACACCCCACCCTCTCCGCCTAGCGCACGGAAACCGCCATGCACACCCACAAATTCCCTAGGACTTCGATTCGCGCAAAAACGCTTCCCGGCCAGCTTCGACTGCCGCAGTCAGCGAATCCCGCTTCTTCGCGGCTACGTCCTTGCCACGCTCAATCAGCTCGTCCGCGCGTTCCCGCAACTCGCGCGCCTTCTTCTGCGCAAATTCCCGGCCCTCATCCGCAGCCTTGCCAAGATATTCCCGCGTTTCTTCACCAGATTTTGGCGCAAAAAGCACACCCAAAAGGGCCCCGATGCCTACGCCTACCAGGAAAAAGCTGACCTTGGATCCCACGTTATCTGCCATGACAACCTCCACAAAAACCGTAACATAGGCAAATGATGGCCGCAATAAGGTCTAACCTGTATTAGCAGTGATAGCAGTTATGCTGCTCCCCCTTCCCTTCCATAGTGCTCCACGATCTTTTCCGCACTTTTTCGCGTCACAATTAGGCTTAGTTCCTCGACTGTGGCCCGCCGCAAATTTGCAACGCTCCCATATCGTTGCAACAGTCTTTGGGATGTTCTCGGCCCGATCCCTGGAATATCCAGCAACTCCGTGCGCGTTTGCCGAGCGCCCCGCCTCTGCCGGTGGAAGGTCACCGCGAAGCGGTGGGTCTCGTCCCGAATCTGCTGGATCAGGTGCAGCACCGGAGAATGCCGCTCCAACACTAGCGGCTCATTTTCCTGGCCCAACACGTACAGGATTTCCTCTTTTTTGGCGATGCTGGCCATTGGTTGGTTGATGATTTGCAGCGTGTCCAGCGCCTGCGCGGCTGCGTGCAATTGGCCCAGCCCGCCGTCGATGAGAATCAGACTCGGCATGGACTTTTGTTCTTCCTGCAGCCTTTTGTACCGGCGCAACACCGTTTCGTGCATGCTCGCAAAATCATCATTCTCGCTGCGCGCTCTGCCGCCCGGTCCCGGTTCTCCCCGGATGATGAATTTCCGGTAATCGGATTTTTTCATCCGCCCGTTTTCCCACACCACCATGGAAGCAACCGTGTCCGTCCCTTGGATGTGCGAAATATCAAAACTCTCGATGCGCCTCGGCTCTTCCACCAGGCTCAGCGCATTCTGGAGCGCTTCTCCAATGGCCTTGGACGTCGGCTTCAACACGCGGAAGCGCTGCTCAAACGAATGTTTCGCGTTGCTCTCCACCAGGTCCAGAATCGCCCGCTTGCTTCCTCGTTGGGGGGTGAAGATCTCCACTTTGTGCTTCGCTCGTTCGGTCAGGGTCTCTTCGAGCAGTTCGCGTTCCTCAAAATCGACCGGCACGTGCATCATCTTCGGCAAGTATTCCGCTTCGAGGTAAAGCTGCTTTAGCAAAGACGGGACAAACTCGTGTGGATCGAACGTTTCCAGCTCTTCCCAATAGAATTCGCGCCGGTCCACCACACGGCCGCCGCGAAGGTGAAACACGTTTGCCGCCACCAGCGGCGGCTCAGCATAATATCCGAGCACATCCGTGTCGTCGCCTTGCGTCGACGCGATCCGCTGGCGCTCCTCGATGTCTTCCATTGTTCGCAGCAAGTCGCGATATGACGCGGCTTCCTCAAATCGTTCTTTCTCCGCCGCCGCCATCATGCGCTGTTCGATGCTCTTCATCAGGTCATGCCGCCGGCCTTCCAGGAACATCCGCACATCGTGCACGGCCTCGGCATAGCGTTCATCCGTGGTCAGTCCGGCGACGCATGGTCCCAGGCAGCGCTTGATGTAAAACTGCAAACACGGCCGCGGATGCGTACTCGTCAAATCCACGAAACAGGAGGGGACCAGAAATCTCTTGTGGATGAAGTGGAGAATGCGCCTCGCCAGATTCGGAGGGAAGTACGGGCCGAAATAGAGCGCACCATCCTTCTTCACCTTGCGGGTGAAATAGACGCGTGGATACTTTTCTCCCATGGTCAGCTTGATGTACGGGTAGGTCTTGTCATCCCGCAGCACGACGTTGAACTTCGGCTGGTATTGTTTGATGAGGTTGTGTTCGAGCGCCAGCGCTTCGCGCTCGTTGTCCACCACGATGGTCTCAAGCTCCGCGATCTCGCGCGCCAACGAGCCGGTCTTCGCGTCCGCCCAGCGCGACTCCAGAAAATACGAACGCACGCGATTGCGCAGCGACCGCGCCTTGCCGACATACACCACCGTCCCACCGGCGTCCTTAAACAGGTAAACGCCCGGCTTCTCCGGCAACAACGCGGCTTTTTCTCGGGGTTCCATGCAGTTCGGGGTATGCCGGGCCGGCTCAATAGCCGCCCGACTCTCTCATTTTACGGCCACCTGCATCGCAATGCGAATCTCGGTCGTCGCAGAGCCTCCGCAAATACACCCGGCGTCGTATATACTTAGGAGCGCCGTGCTCCGCGGCATCACTCCCTTAGAATCGAGGAATTCACCTGTGAATCCTATTCTCGCATTCCGTCACGCCGCTACCGCTCTGCTGGCCGCGACGCTCCTTTGCCCCACCATCCGCGCTGACGAGGGCATGTGGACTTTCGACAATCCTCCCCTCAAGCTTCTCCAGAAGGATTACAATTTCACTCCCACCCAACAGTGGCTGAACCATTTGCGGCTCTCTTGCGTTCGCCTGAACGATGGCGGCTCCGGCTCTTTCGTCAGCGCTCATGGCTTGCTGCTCACCAATCACCACGTCGCTCTTGGCCAACTCCAGAAAAACTCCAGCGCCGAACATGATTACGTCCGCGACGGCTTTTATGCGGCTACGCCGGGCGAGGAAATGAAGTCGCCCGATCTGGAGGTCAATGTCCTGGTCTCCACTGAGAATGTTACCGAGCGTGTGATTGCCGCGGTAAAGACTGCCAAGATTCCTGAAGAGGAATTCGCCAAGCGGAAAGCGGTGATCGCCGACATCGAGCGGGAGAGCACCGAAAAGACCGGCCTGCGCTCCGATGTCGTCACGCTATACGCAGGCGGGGAATACTGGCTGTATCGTTACAAGAAATACACCGACGTCCGCCTGGTCTTTGCCGTGGAACAGCAAGCTGCGTTCTATGGAGGCGATCCGGACAATTTCACCTATCCTCGGTACGACCTGGACATGGCGCTATTCCGTGTGTACGAGAATGGCAAGCCGATCGACAGCGAGGATTATTTGAGGTGGAATGCCAAGGGCGCGAGCGATGGTGAGCTCGTGTTTGTCCCCGGCAATCCGGGCGGAACCCAGCGCCTCGGTATGTATGCCGATCTCGTCAGCCTGCGGGACGACAACCTTCCTTACACCATTCAAAATTACAAGCGGCGCATCGCCGTTCTCAAGGAATACGCAGCCCGTGGCCCCGAACAATCCCGCCAGGCCACGACTCTCATCTTCGGACTGGAAAATGGCTACAAGGTCTTCGAAGGACGCCGCGATGGATTGCAGGACAAGAATCTAATGGAGAAAAAGCGCAGGGAAGACGAGGATTTCCGCAACAAGGTGATGGGTAATCCGGAGTGGAAGAAGGACTATGGCGGCGCCTGGGCGACGGAAGACGAAGCCCTTCAAAAAGAGAGACCGCGGATTAAGCAGCAATTCTTCCGCGCCACGGACTCGCAACTCGCCGGCCTGGCCGTACAAGTCGTGACCTACATCGCGGAAGTCAAGAAGCCCGACGGTCAACGTCTCCAGGGTTTTCATGATTCGCAACTCGAATCCCTGAAGCACCGGCTGTTTTCACCGGCCCCGATTTATCCGGAGATGGAGATCGCTCGCATGACCAGTTCCTTGGAGGCCGGTGTGAAGGAACTTGGGCTCGATGACCCCTGGCTCAAAGCAGTACTGGATGGCCACACACCCAAAGACGCCGCAAACCAGCTCATCAAGGGCACGAAAGTCGCCGATCCCGCGTTCCGAAAGGCTCTTGTCGAAGGCGGACAAGCTGCCGTTGACGCCTCCACCGATCCGATGATCGCGATGGCGCGGCGCATCGATCCCATTCGTCGGGAGCAGATCAAGTGGTTCGAGGACAACGTACAGAGCGTGGCGCAACGCGCAGGAGAGTTGCTCGGAAAAGCTCGCTTCGCCGTCTACGGCAAGGACACTTATCCCGACGCGACTTTCACTCTTCGCCTTTCCTACGGCAAGGTGCAGGGCTTTCCGATGAACGGCACCATCGCCCCATATAAAACCACCTTTTATGGCCTGTACGACCGCGCGGCCAGCTTCGACTACAAGGAGCCGTTCGACCTGCCGAAGCGCTACATCGACGGCCGGGATAAGCTGAACCTCTCCACGCCATTCAACTTCGTCACCACCAATGACATCATCGGTGGGAACTCCGGCTCGCCGGTGGTCAACCGCAACGGCGAAATTGTCGGCCTCATTTTCGATGGCAACATCGAATCCCTGGTCGGTGATTTCGTGTATGACTCTTACCGGAACCGAGCGGTAGCCGTGCACACCGGCGCTATGACTGAGGCTCTCAGGAAACTCTACGGGGCGCAGAAACTCGCCGACGAGCTTCTCGGTCAGTAGTCTCCGGGCAACTCGGTACCGGTCACTTGGAATCGGAACGAGGAGGAGTTTTTTGCGTTGAATCGGAGAGCTATTCTCTGCACTGCTGTTCTGCTCGCAACTGGCACTTCGTGCTTTGCGCGACAACCTGCTCAGGCGCAGGATCCAGCTCCCGCCCCACCCGCGAAACAGAAGGACGCACCAAAGCCCAAGGCCAACACCGATTCCGCGGTCAAGTCCGCCCCTGACCAGCCGAAGTGGGATCCGCTGCGCGCGGAAAAGGATCTTGAGGTCGGCCAGTACTACATGAGGAAAGGCGACGTCGACGCCGCCATCGACCGTTTTCAGGACGCCGCCGAAGCCAAACCCGGATACGCAATCCCTTTCCGCTATTTGGGCGAGGCTTACGAGAAAAAGGGCCAGAAAAAGCCCGCGGTGAGAGCTTACCAGCGCTACCTGGACCTTTATCCCCACGCGGAAGACGGCGACAAGATCCGCAAAAAAATCGAAAAGCTACACAAGGAAATCGACAAGGCAAAAAGCTGAGGCGGGTCAGCGCGCCAGACGATCCAGAAACTTGCGAGCCACGACGAACTGCGCGAAGCGCTTTTCTTCGGCGCGAAATTCGGGGGAATGTGACACCAGCGTGCATCCGGAGCGGCGTGTTGGATGTTTCACGTGCAGCATCTCGTGATATAAAACGTACTCGACAACAAACTGCGGGATTCCTGGTTGATCCATTCTTCTGTTCAACACAATCTGGTTCGGCCCTGGATCGTAGGAACCGAACTGCCTCCGCCATGTCCGCATGCTCCATCCAATGTGCGGCCGCTGAAGACCTCCTCCGAAATATTGCTGGTTGATGTGTTCAAACAATGCCGCCAGATCGTGATGCCGTCCCTGGGCGACCGCCGGTACACGCCGCACCCGGCGTCTCCGCATCCAGTCGATACGCCTGCGCATGCGGTTTGACCGCGCGTACTCCAGATACGGCTGAACAAGGGCCCGCGGTGGTCTTCGGCGGTAAACTCGAGCCAAGAGCAGCGCTGCCCCTCCCTCCAGAACCTCGAGCGGCGCGCGCGTCAATAGGTCGGAAAACCGCACGTACACAGCATCTTCGCGCCGGCGGATGGTCAACACCAGGCTGCTATAGGCATAGAACTCCACCTGGAAATGCGGCGGGCGCCCTTCGCAGCCGATGCGCGTAAACATTCGCCGCATCAACGCTTCTCCGCGTGGTACGCGTGTCCGGTTTCGCCGGGTCAGACTCAATTCTTTCGCCTCACGGGTGGAGGCGCAGCCTTCTTCTTTGCCTTCTCGGCATCATTCAGCGCGTCCTGCGTGCCTTCGATGGCATCGTCGAGGTTTTCCTTGTAGATGTCGTGCTCCGGCCCTTCACTCGCGTATTTCTGCAGGATCGCCAGAAACTCCTTCGCCTTCGTGGCCATCAGGTCGATCCCCTGCCGGATATTTTCCTGCTTCGAAAGGGAAACCTGAATCACGTCGGCGGCATCGTCCACACATCCACCATACGAGTTCATTAGATAGTTCAGCATTTCGCCGTGCTTATTCGCCGAGGGGTGTTCCAGTTCGTACTGGAATTTTTTCAGCCGGTCGTCCGCGAACAAGAGAAATAGTTTGACGCGATCATTGGGCGTTTCAGCGTCGCGAATCTTGTCCGCCTCGATCTCGGATAAATAATCCTTCTCCGGGCGCTGCGCCCGCGCGGGCAGGGCCGCCATCATCGCGGCAAATAGCACCACCGCGCTCGCCCATGCTGCAAAACGTTTTCGCCGGTTCATGGCTTCTCCTCGGGAATGGCCGGCACTTTCTGAGGCTCCTTCGTCCGCCTCGGAAACAACAAGCGGATCAGTTCGTCGTCCAAATCCACAAGATCCTTGCGCACAATTTCAAGGGGCGGCCGCATCTCCACGGGTGCGGTGATCAGCGTCTCCTGCACTTCGCGGAGACCTTTGCGAACTTGCAACTCGAGTTGGCGGTAGCCACCGGGATGCCGGTCCGCATCTGGCTCCTGTTTCCTCAGAAGCTCCAAAGTGGCTCGCACGTTGTCCCGGTATTTTTCAAAGGCCAGCCCCACGGTGATGTAGTCACCCAAACCACCGGCCTTGGCGGCTGCGTCAAATTGCGCCTGAGCCAGTTTGTCCAGCGCCTTGACCTTGCTGGTGGCGTGGGCTTCCTTGTCAAAGTGATCTTGCAACTCTTTCACTTTGTCGGTGCCATTCGCCACCGTCCCCGCCAGGATCACCAAGGAACAGAGCACCGCCCGCAACCCCCCGCGTTTTGCCTCGCCGCTACTTCTTTTTTTGAGCCACTTTTTCCAGCACATGGATGCGTTGCTTCGCCTGCCACACCTGATCGGGATTCTTGTTCTCGTCGAGATCCAGGAATTTCCGATACGCGTCGAGGGCGGGTAGCACTTGAGTGAGTTTATCGTAACAGAGCGCTCGGATAAACCACGGCCCCGCTCCCGGTGTTTCCGCTTTCGCAATCACATCCAACGTCGCCAGGGTAGCCTGGCAGTGGCCTCCAAGGTAATAGGTCGTGCTGAGATCCTTCCAGTACGTGAGATTGCCCCGGTCGAGCTGCAATGCTGCCTTCAGCTCCTTCTCCGCGTTCGCGAAATCCCGGGCTTGCAGATAAGTGCGCCCCAGTCCGCCGAGCAATGGCGCATCGTTTGGCGACAGAGCAACCGCCTGCTTCAAAGTCGCGATGGCTGCGTCCAGCTTTTTCTGGCCGATTTCAATGTCCGCCTTCAGTTTCAGCGTATCCACGGTAGGCGCCTGCCCGGGATTAGTCTTGTCGAGTTCCGCCAAGGCCGCGTCGAATTGCCCTTGGTCCACCAGCAGGTGCACCAGCCTTGCACGTAGAACATTGTCTTGCGACTGCACGGCAAGGTATTCGCGATAGGCATCCGCGGCGCCTGGCTTTTTCTCCGCGTCCAGGCTCAACGCCAATCCCTGCAAGGCTTCCGGTGATTTTGCTTCCTGACCCAGCGCCGCTCGGAATTTCCCCTCCGCTTCCGTTGGGCGATTACTTTTCAGGTACACGCGCCCCAGTTGGAGCAGCGACTCCACGTCCTTGGGATCCAGCCGCGTTGCTCCCTCGAACGATTCCGCCGCGCCGGTTAGATCACCGGAGCGCTCCTGCGCCAAACCCAACAGATACCGCGGCCGGCTTTGCGAGGGCAGCAAGTCCACGGCCTTGCGCAACGGCGCGACGGCGACCACGGGATCCTTTTCTAGCAGCAGGATGCCCAGATTGAGCTGCGCCTCCGCCATCTTCGGATCCAGCGCGATGCACTTCTCGTATTCGGGCTGGGCATCGTTGGGACGCTTCAGTGCCGTGTAGGCATACGCCAACTGGAAATGCGCGTACGCCACGTCTGGTTTTTCCGCGATGAATTTCTGCAACGGAGGAATTGCCGCGAGAAAATCATTTTTGTCCAGCGCCGCCTGCGCTTCCTCCAGCAGGTCGTTCAGGGGATTCCTGACCTTCTGCGCAGTACCTGCTGGGCCCTTCGAGGGTTTATCCGGTTGCGCTTGGCCCGCTAACTTCGTTGCAAATGATGCACAAAGCGCCGCCACAAAAAAAACCCCAAGCGCGCGCATCAGACTTCGTTCGATGGCTGTTTCCCCTCGTTCGGTTTCGTTCCCGTGGCGCCGGCGCCCTTGTTTACGCCATTCCCGGAGCGCTTTCCCTGTCCGTTCCCGTTGCCCAGTGCGCGGGCGAGAAATCGGGCGGTGTGAGACTGAGCGTTCCGCGCCACCTGTTCCGGCGTGCCGGTGGCGACAACCTTTCCGCCTTCTTCTCCGCCTTCGGGTCCCAGGTCGATCACCCAATCCGCGGACTTGATCACGTCCAGATTGTGTTCGATCACCAGCAAAGAAGCGCCGGATTCCAGCAATTTGCGGAAGGCCGCAAGAAGCTTGGCAATATCGTCGAAATGCAATCCCGTGGTCGGTTCATCCAGAATATACAGGATGCCCTGATTTTCCGTTCGCGTCAGGTGCGCCGCAAGCTTCAGCCGTTGCGCTTCTCCCCCGGAAAGCGTTGTAGCCGACTGTCCCAGCCGCAAATAGCCCAACCCGATTTCGTTCAGAACTCTCAGCTTGGAAATCACCTTGGGCACATTCACGAAAAAAGCCAGCGCTTCACGAACGGTCATTTGCAGCACGTCGTGAATATTTTTCCCGTGGTAGCGCACGTCCAGCACGCTGCTCTTGAACCGCTGTCCCCGGCACTCCTCGCAGATCAGTTCCACATCCGCCAGAAACTGCATCTCCACCGTGACGGTGCCGTCGCCCTGGCAGGTCTCGCAACGGCCTCCCGGAACGTTGAACGAAAAATGCCCCGCCGCGTAACCGCGTCGCTTTGCGTCCGGCGCGTCGGCGAACAACTCGCGAACCGCGTCAAAGGCCTTCAGGTAAGTTGCCGGATTCGAACGTGGCGTCCTTCCGATTGGCGATTGGTCCACAATCACCACATCCTGAATGTTCTCGTCGCCTTCCAGGCGGTCACAAAACTCTTTGATGCTTCCGCCATTTCGCTTTGTTGTCAGGGCGCGAAACAATACGTTGTGCACCAGCGTCGACTTCCCCGACCCGCTCACCCCCGTGATCACCGTCAATGTTCCCAGCGGCAGCATCAGGTCGAGATTTTGCAGGTTGTGCAGCGTTGCTCCGTAGAGCCGCAGGAATTTCCCCGTTGGCTTGTGTCTCGTCGCTGGCACCGGGATCTTCATTTCCCCACTCAAATACCGGCCCGTGATTGACTTCGGATCCTTCAGAATTTGGGCATACGTCCCGGAGAAGAGCAGTTTCCCGCCCAGTTCGCCAGCGCCCGGTCCCAGGTCCAACACACGGTCTGCCGCCTGGATGGTGTCCGGGTCGTGTTCCACCACCAGCACGGTATTTCCCAGGTCGCGCAGCGATTTCAGAATGTCGATCAGCCGTTGCGTATCGCGCGGGTGCAGGCCGATTGACGGCTCATCCAACACGTACAGCGCGCCCACCAGGTGAGACCCCAGCGAAGTCGCCAACTGAATCCGTTGCGACTCGCCTCCGGACAGGGTCGAGGTCAAGCGGTCCAGCGTCAAATAATCCAGCCCTACTTCATCCAAGAACTGCAGCCGCGTCCGGATTTCCTGCAGAATCTTGTCGGCAACCTTTGCCTGGCTTTCCGTTAGGTGTAGCTCCGTAAAGAATTTCCGAGCCTCTTTCACCGTCAATTTGCACAGGTCGGTGATCGATCTGCCGGTAATTCGCACCGCGCGCGCCTCCGCCCGCAACCGCGTTCCGCCGCACTCCGGGCAAGTTGCGTAACCGCGGTAGCGGCTCAGGAACACGCGCACGTGCAGTTTGTACTTCTTCCGCTCCAGCCAAGTGAAAAACCCTTTCACCCCTTCGTACTTGTGCTCCGGATCCCCTTCCAGGATCATCCGGCGCTGTTCCGCGCTTAATTGTCTCCACGGCACACTCGTTGGAATCCCTTGCGCGCGCGCCCATTTCCGGGCTTCTTGGAGCAGCACGCGGTACCGCGGCTTTGTCCACGGCTCAATGGCACCATCGTCCAGGGACTTGCTTGGGTCCGGCACCACCAGATTCAAATCAAAATCGATGGTGTTTCCAAATCCCTGGCAGCGCGGGCACGCTCCGTACGGATTGTTGAAGGAAAATAGTCGCGGCTCCGGTTCCTGGTATAGCGTGCCGTCGTTCTTGCACTCGAAGCGTTCGTTGAATGTCAGCCGTTCCGACGGATTCCCCTCGGCATCGGTCGCAAACTCAAGAATTGCTTCCCCGCCGCCTTCGCGGTAACAAATCTCAATGGAATCCACCAGCCGCGCCCGCGATTCCGGATTCACCGCCAACCGGTCCACCAGCACGTACACGGGTTTTGCGAAATTCACGTCCAGCAGCGTTTCTGGCGTGGAAAACTCATGAACCTTTCCGTCTTGGTATAGCCGGTTGAACCCTCTCTTCTGCAACTCCACCAGCATGGATCGTAGCGCGTCTGCCGCTGGCGCCGCCGGGGTCTTTTTCTTTGTGGCCTTCTTCGCGGCCGTGGGCGCTTCGGGAGTCGTCACCTTCAGCGTGTACAACACATAGAAACGCCGTCCCGGCGTTAATGCCAAAATGCGGTTGGCAATTTCGTCCGGCGAGTCGCGCTTTACCTCGTTCCCGCACTTGATGCAATAGGTCTGCCCGCAGCGCGCAAAGAATAGCCGCAGGTAATCGTAAATTTCCGTGGCTGTGGCCGCGTTGGACCGTGGGTTCCGCGTGGAATTCTTTTGCCGGATGGCTACGGCCGGCGCGATTCCCGAGATCTCGTCCACATCGGGCTTTTCCATGCGCTCCAGGAACTGCCGCGCGTATGCCGACAAGGATTCGACGTAGCGCCGCTGCCCTTCCGCGTACACGGTATCGAAGGCCAGCGACGACTTCCCCGAGCCGCTCACGCCGGTAACCACCGTCAGGGCGTTGTGGGGAATCTCAACGGTAATGTTCTTGAGGTTGTGTACGCGGGCGCCGCGGACGAGCAGCACCTCTTGCTGCGTAATCGTCGGAGCGATGGTTTCGTTCGTGGCCAAGAGAAGCTCAGTCAGCGCGCTCTTCGCACACTGCCTAAACCTCAAAGTATACGACGCCTCGCCGAACCGGGCAAATTCATGCGAACAGACTTGATTTCGCTGATATGGGTGTGCTTCCCTAATGACAAGATGGAACCAGAATGGTCTGTTAGATCGAGAAAGAACGCCTGGGTTTTTGTCCGCGAGACGTTCCTCTATGGGTTTGTCATCTTTGTTCTTCTCGCTTGCATACGTTAGGCCTGGCATCTCAATTTTGAGACTAGTCTCTTCGAGATTGGTTGGTCAGTACGATCGTATTTGCTCCTCTGGTCTACGCCGGAAAACACTTATTCATCGATGCTCTTAAGTGGTGAAGACACAAGCGGCGGTCACTCCCGGCGGTAAACTCCTGACAGGACAGCTATGGCTCCTCAAGCCGAAACGGCTCGCGCTGGCTTAGTTCTGTTCTCCAGCAAAGCCAGCCTCTGTTCGTGATCCATGGGTTCCCACGGGACAAGTTTCTCGGCAAGCACATCCATTCGGCGAAGAAGGGTCAATTCGATGAAAAGCCCCATAAAATCCAGGTCCCGAAAGACCAACGAGCCGGACTCTCTCATTTTGTCGCGAATCCGCTCCAGATGGGCGGGCATCTCGGTCCAGTGCAGACCGGACCGGTGGTGATGGCAGAGGTGGTAGCCTTCGTTCATGAAGTTCACTTCATCAAAGACGGTCACGGTATTTACAAAATAATCCTCGGGGTGTTCCGGATCGCAGAAGGCGTGCTGAACCCAGGAAGTGATGGCCATAACGAAGTTCATGGAGAGAAGAGGAACCAACACGTACAAGATTCCAATTCTCCAATCGTAAAGAAAGACAGTCGCGAAATAAATGAAGTACCGCGTGATTCCCCAGAACATTCGTTTTTGGTTCTTTACGTCGCCTCTCGCTCTAAAGTAGGTGTAGGGAGCAAGCCCCAAGGTCGTCCAAATATTGTCCGAAAGATACCAAAGAAAATGCAGTCGACTGGTTCGATCGTAGCCACTGTTGGCGACAGTATCCTCGGGTCCGCCATTCTCTTTATGGTGCAGACGGACATGAACCGTCCGGCCCAGTTCGGGAAGGTCTCCATACAAATATCCGAGAAAAAATTCGACGTAGCGGCCGAAGATCTTATCGTATTTATCCGAGAAATACCCTTGGGGCCGGTGCGCCTCCATGTGTTTGGCGCTGAACATTCTTACAGACCGCTGAAACTTGAGGCCGCACAGGGAAAGATAGAAAGCGATCACCAGCAGAAGCCGGGGTTTCCCTAAAACGAGTTGGATCACGAAAATTGGCACGGCGGTAAGGCTGAGGGACACCATGATCCGTAACGCGGGGATGTCCCGGGAGTCCCGCAGAACTTTTTCGCCGAGCCGAGCAAGGAACCGGTCGTAAGCCTGGGAGAGAAATTGATATGCATCGTGTAAGGGACGAACCCTCCCAAGAAGCATGGCCACAGCATAAGCTCCGAAGGAAAGTAAGCCCACGAGCGTTATGGCAGCAATGCTTGCCAAACCCATGGGCACTGCCAGGCACCGAATTATGAGTTTGGAGATGGCTCCAGGCTTGATCGCACCCCAAGACATCTTTGAGCGAGTGTCTTTTCGCACCTCGTTCAAAGACGCTTCCGTTAACTTGCCTGCGAATTCCATGTTCGTCGTTATGCTAACTGACGAGCTTCGTACGCCATGATGCGCAAAAGGATTCTACAGTCAAGCGGAGCAAAGTTCCAGCGTCGATCGGTTCCCCGGTTGCCCCTGGCAAACGCCTGTTAAGCCAGCCGATTTGGTTCGTCGCATCCAGAGTAGCCTCCGGAAACATCCCGCAGGCAGCATACTTGGCTTAGCCTGGACGCGCGCCCGATGCGCGTCCAGGGACTAACTCACAGGGGCGTCGATCCGCCCGTTTTACTGGATGTTGGGGCAGTTGGCCGGGGCCGTCGCCGCGTCGATCCGACGCGTCGCACCTGCCGGAATGAGTTGAACCGCGATGGTTGTTGCGATA
>JBAVHY010000520.1:0-3142 GCA_049686315.1 Candidatus Acidiferrum sp.
CAGCCCTCCCGGCCGCAAACCGCGCCACGGAGCGGCAGCGACCCGCGCCAGACAACGACCCGCAGTCCTGCACCGAATTCTCAGGGCTGCGCGACCGCCGCGGCGATCGAGCTTAGAAGGCTGTCTCAGCCTCACTCGTGAACAGCCGCGATGCATGTCACAGGCTTGTTGGTCTGTCCGCGACTGCCCGCTGTTGGCTGTGATGGCTGGCCCGGTCGGGCACGCAACGGGCACGGCCGACCGGCGGATTAAAAGGCGGGCTCGGTCACTCTCGAAGCCGTCCGAGTCCGTCCGGTGCGTCGGCTGACGAGGGCGTTCTGATCCGGGCTGGTGTGTTCGTTTCACTTGGTGCATCGACGTTACAGTCGCCGATCGTCCCGCAGGACATGCACAACCCCGGCCGCAACACCAAACCCGCCGTCGAAACGTAACCAGCGATCACCCAGCGCAACTCAAAAGGCCGGAGCCTGAATGCTTACTTTGCGGGTCCTTTTCTTGCTTCGCTCTGTAGTGGTTCTTGCGCTGGATTCGGCGCGGCACTGGATGCGGGAAGCACTTGGCCACCGGCCCGCTGAGTCACCACTACGGGCGGTGTTGGCTGTATCGGGTTGGGCGTAAGCGCGACGCGAATTGCGATGCCGTTCTGCTTGCCCGGATCGATCAGGTAGTCGGCGGTGACGGGCAAATTGTTCACAAGGGCGTCGCGCAGGAGACTGAACATTGCCTGGCGGGCCGGAAGATTGTCGTCGTTCCGGAGTTGAAAGCCGTACGCGCCATCGCCGATGGCGTTGAGGATGAATACCGCTTCAACATCCAGCTGATCGTTGGGAGGACCGTAAGCGGTACCAAGGTCGTGCGCGCGGAGAAAAACGATCTTTCCGATCTTTTCGAGCAAGTTGGACATGGACAGTCTCCTAAGGATTCGCGACACGAATGATTTCGCCCGC
This sequence comes from Candidatus Acidiferrum sp., assembly GCA_049686315.1. GTDB lineage: Bacteria > Acidobacteriota > Terriglobia > Acidiferrales > UBA7541 > Acidiferrum. Next base: position 948 of record JBAVHY010000520.1, read on the forward strand.
ACGGGGGCCGGTCGTAAGGTAATCGAGACGGATGGGCCGCCCGGCGATGAAGGAAGACCGAAGTAGGTCAAACATCTCTGTGCGAGCTGTTTTGTTCACGTCCGCCCGCAACTGAAAGCCGAACGCGCGCAGCGGTTCCTCTGCGAGCTGCACGATGACCTCAACGTCCAGATAATTCGGCGCTTTGCCGTAGCCGGTGCCGAGATCGTGAGCCCGCAAGAACGATATGTGGCCCACGGTCTCGATCAGGCTCCCGATCGGATTGACGGAGCCGTACCCGATTACATCCATAAGCTGCAGGTCGACGGCCGAAACCGGATTTACCACGCCGCCATTGCTGAACTGATTAAACGCGTCGTTGGTGCCGCCCGCCCAATCCCGGGTATCCTTATGATTTACGGAAGTATCGTTAAACTGCTTGAGCAGGGTGGTTCCATTGTCTATGGAAAAGAAATTTGCTGTACCACCGCGAAGCGCTCTAGTTCCGGCACCGGTGTAGGCAAAATTGTCGATCAAACTGAACGTATCGTTTCCGCCGGAAAGGCCGACCCGGCCCAGCACTTCGGCGATCTCATGTGCCGCGACACCCTGAAAATCAGATGTGCCAGTGGCGATTTGACCGGAGAATGTGAACGCATTTTGCGCACCGAAGGTGGTGCCTCCGTCATCGGACATATCATCTGGAATAAGGCCAAGCGCCTTGGCTTGCGGTCGCGCCAACGCCCAGGTTCCGAGGCCGCTGGTGGGATCGGTAGCGGTCATGGACCCCCCCGGACCGATGGCGATGGCATCGTTTTGCGTGGACGCGTACGCGCTGACCCGATCGAACAGATCGGCGTACGAGATGGGAAACCCGAAATTCGCAAAGCTCTCTCCAAAAGCACCTGGCGTCGTCACCGCGTCAACCGTAATGTTGATGTGAATGTCGTTAGTGAATGCGTCAGTGAAGACCTTGGCCGCCGCGATCCATGATGCCTTGGCTGCTGTTGCGTTGACCCCGAAATTCGTCTCGAACCCGGACGTAAACGTGGGAGTAATGATCAATTGGATCTCCCTCTGAACTTCGGTCTGCCTGAAAGGACGGGCCGCCGCCGTGCAAGCTGTCGCCCGGACGATAGCGATCGGATTCCAACTGCGCGAACGGCAGATCTATCCGATAAGTAGAATTTTAAGTGGTGCTGCACCCACCGCCTTGACCGCAGCTTGTGGCCTATGCGCGCGGCCCGGCTGCCAAACCTGGCGCTAACCCTGGTCAGTCAGGCTGAATAGTTATCTCGATGTCCACCCAGCTAGGGAGGGGATCTGACAGTGGTTGGCCCAACACGGCAACGAAGTTGATTGGATTCGTCGTCGAGTACGGAGGAGTGGCCACGCCGAAGATGGCAGTCATTTGTGCAGGGGTGGTCGACTGCCCCTCTGTTAGCGGGACAAAAGCATTGGAGTCGGGAAACTCTTCTGAAGAATGGCCAAGTTTCACAAATGCGAGAAAAGTGTCTGCGAAGCCGATCTGTGGATTATGAATCTGGAGGACGCGACCTGGCGGCACTACACCAAAGGAAGGGAACGCGCCAAGCATTGTAACGGGGCCGTCCATGATCTGCCGTTCCAAGCTGACCGTTGCCGTTTCTTCTGGCGAGGGAAGCGCGGGCGGCACGGTGACCGTGATCGCATTGGACGGTGTTTCGCCAACGGAATTGACAGCAGCGACGTGGATATCGTATCTGTACTCAGGGATAAGGCTGAGGGAAGCAGTCACCGAATTGGCTCCTACAACCTTTCCTCCCCCGCTATTGGGGCTTCCGGCTCGGGTCCCGCTGTACCTTACGACGAAAGAATCCTCATCGCTGGAATTATCCTTCCAACCGACCACCAGAACGGCGAGGCCTGCATTCCCAACCGCCGGCGATAGGCTAATTTGATGGAACTCAGTAGGCGCCTCTGGCGGCTGGGGCTGCAATCCGTAAATGCGACCGATTTGGGTATATGGCTGGTTTCCCGGAAGGGGCGCGGTAGCGGCCACTTCTACGTCTTTGCGACCGTTTATCGCGGCAATCCCTACATCGAGAAGCTGGTTCTGAATTCCCTTTGCAGCGTAGAACCAGGTGTTGGCGAAACCTCCCGCCTTATCGGTCAGGTTGATGTAAACGACCAAATCCGGAGTCTCCGAAGAGTCGCTCACCGGTCCTACTTCATTG
>JBAVHY010000521.1:0-26805 GCA_049686315.1 Candidatus Acidiferrum sp.
ACTCAGTTCCGCCCTCGAAAAAGCCGTGCGAATTAGCCGTTCCTTCTGTCGCATGCCCAGAAATGCTTAAAACCTTCACGAACCTACCTATTCTCACCTTCTTCCGGAGCTCGATGCGGAACCGCTGGGTTTTCCACTGCTTCCTTGTCCGGCCCATCCTTCCTCGATTACACTGTTGGCACCACGCTTCGCTCCTCAGGGGGGAGCAGAGTCTCATGCCAGGATTCTTGCAGCGCCTCATGCCGCGGGACGGAGATTTCTTCGTCCTGTTTCAGAAGCAAGCGGAAAACATCGTATCCGGCGCGCAGGCATTCGTCAGCATGCTAGAGCACTACACCGGCGTGCCCGAACAGGTGCAGATCATCAAGGCCATCGAGCACAATGGCGACGAAATCACCCACCAGATTTTCCGCAAGCTCAATCAGACCTTCATTACGCCCTTCGATCGCGAAGATATCCACGAACTTTGCAGCACCATGGACGATGTCATCGACCTGGTGGATGCCGCCGCCAGCCGCTTCGTCCTTTACCGCGTGACCGAGGTTCGCCGTGGCACCCTGGAGCTATGCAAGGTTCTCGTCGCAGCCACGATGGAGGTCAAGGAAGCGATTTACGCCATGGAATCGCCGGACAAGGCTCTGCATCGCGTGATCGAAATCAACCGCCTCGAAAACGAGAGCGACCGCATCTGCCGCATCTTGATCGCGCAACTGTTCGAGGAGGAGAACAACTCCGTCGAAATCATCAAGTGGAAAGAAATTTTTGAAGTGATTGAAACCGCGGTCGACAAGTGTGAAGACGTCTCCAACGTCATCGAGAGTGTCATTCTGAAGAACGCTTGATTCCTGTGAATAGATTCTCCCTGGTTCTCGTCACTGTTTTTCTGACTCTGGCCTTTGAGTTTTCCAACGGCTGGCACGATGCCGCCAACTCCATCGCCACCGTGGTATCCACACGCGTGCTCAGCCCTTTCCGCGCCGTCCTTTGGGCGGCGTTCTGGAATTTCATAGCCGCGTTTGTGTTCGGTACCGCGGTCGCCAACACCATTGGCAAGGGCATGGTGCACATTGAGTTGGTCAACGAGAAAGTTCTGCTTGCCGGATTGCTCGGGGCCATTATCTGGAACTTAATTACCCTGACGCTGGGATTGCCCACCAGTTCTTCCCATGCGCTGATGGGCGGTTACGGCGGCGCCGCCGTGGCGCATGCGGGATTTAAGACCCTCGTGGCCAGCGGATGGACCAAGCCGGTTCTATTTATTATTCTCTCGCCCATCATCGGCATGGTGGTTGCCTTAACGGTCAGCATCGCTACAACTTGGATCGTCAAGGCCCAGCGGCCGCAAAAAGTGGACCGCTGGTTCCGCAGATTGCAATTGCTTTCCGCCGCGGGCTACAGCCTTGGCCACGGCACAAATGATGCTCAAAAAGGAATGGGCATCATCACGGCCGCATTGGTGGCCGGGGGCATGATGAAGAACTACGCGGTGCCCTTCTGGGTAATTATCTGTTGCCACCTGGCCATGGGCGGCGGCACCATGGCCGGCGGATGGCGCATTATTAAGACCATGGGTCAACGCATCACTAAGCTCACACCATTCGGGGGATTTTCGGCAGAGACCGCCGGCGCGCTAACACTTTTGGGTACCGCGCATTTCGGCATCCCGGTCAGCACCACCCACACGATTACCGGCGCCATCGTGGGTGTGGGTTCGTCTCGCCGGCTTACCGCGGTGCGTTGGGGAGTCACTCGCCGCATTGTGTGGGCCTGGTTGCTGACCATCCCCGGCGCGGCCACTCTCGGCGCGGTACTGTATCATTTCCTCCTGCCTCTACTTTCCTAGGGCAACCTCAAGAAGTTCTGGGCATCATAAGGGTTTGGGCAGGACTACCAGTCCATCCAAGCCCCCACCCGGCGAATCAGGTTATGGCGGAAGTATCCGCCAATCCGGAACACGCTAGCGCGGATTGAGAAGGCGCGGCTTCCGGGTATACTTGCAAGATATGGAGTATCCATGAGCACTAAACCCAATACCTTCGGCAGCGTCGAAGAAGCGGTGGAAGAAATCCGCCAGGGGCGGATGATTGTTCTGGTGGATGACGAGGATCGCGAAAACGAAGGCGATCTGACGATGGCGGCGGAAAAAATCACGCCGGATGTCATCAATTTCATGGCCAAGTTTGGGCGGGGGCTGATCTGCCTGGCGCTCACCGAACAGCGCTGCGAAGAGTTGAACTTGCCGTTGATGTCCCCGATCAACACATCCGTTCACAAAACAGCCTTTTGCGAGGCGATTGACGCGAAACTCGGCGTCACAACCGGTATCAGCGCTTCCGACCGCGCCATCACCGTTCTCACCGCCATTGACCCGAAAACCCGCCCACAGGATTTGGCGCGGCCCGGGCATATGTTTCCCTTGCGCGCGAGGAATGGCGGCGTTCTGGTGCGCGCGGGACAGACCGAGGCTTCCGTGGACCTGGCGCGGATTGCGGGACTGAATCCTTCCGGCGTGATTTGCGAAATCATGAACGAAGACGGCACGATGGCGCGAGTGCCGCAGTTGCTGGAGTTTTGCCGGGAGCACGATCTGAAGATGCTTACGGTGGCAAGCCTGATCAGTTACCGCATGCAGCATGAACGCTATGTCCGCCGCGTCGGCGAAGCGACCTTGCCCACACTCTACGGCGATTTCCGCATGATCGTATATTCGAGCGACGTCGATCACGATCAGCATATCGCTTTGATCCGCGGCCAGCTCGAGGGCAACACACCGCCGCTCGTGCGCGTTCATTCTCACTGCCTGACGGGCGATGTGTTCGGCTCGGTCGCCTGCGATTGCAATCAACTGGTGACCAAGTCGCTGGAGATGATCGCCAAGGAAAATCGCGGTCTGTTCCTGTATCTGCATCACACCGGCCGGGGCTACACGATTGATACACCGGAAGCTGCTGGGACCTTGCCGAAGATTCATTTCCATCTTCGCGGGCAATTGGACCGCGAAGTCGCGCGCCAGCGCATGGTGCAGCACGAGAGCGGCATCGGCGCGCAAATCCTGATCGACCTGGGCTTGAAAGATATCCGTGTGGTGACCAACCACCCGAAGAAAGTTGTGGCCCTCGAAGGCTACGGCATTCGCATTGCTGACCAGGTTCCGTTGGACCTGACCGCGCCCAAGCTCACGCATCAGTTGATTTGATCATTCAACACCCAAATCCGTCATTCCGAACGAAGTCTGCGCAGTGAGGAATCCCTCTTCAACTTCGGAATTCAGGGTGAAGTAACCTGCCTCTACGGTTCTTCCGTCTCGCTCACAGGTGGTGGGGACGGTGCTGCCTTTGCTCGAGGATCCTTCGCCGGCGGAGTTTTCGGGGAAATCACAGCCAGCGGGGTAGGCTTCTCATTCTGCGCTGGCTTCCCGACGGTCAGGTATTTCCTCATTTTCTCAAGCCTCTTCGGGCCGATGCCCCGAATGGCTTCCAGGTCGTCCACTTTTTTGAACGCTCCATAAGATTTTCGCATCTGGAGAATTTTTTCCGCCGTGACAGGTCCAATGCCCGGCACTTCCTGGAGTTCCGTGGCCGTGGCGGTATTCAGGTTGACGGGGTGCACAGGCGGTTTTTTCTTGGCGCAAAGGTCCTGCGTTGCCCAGAGCACCAGGATCGTGAAGAGGAAACAAAGCCATCGCGCCTTCTTGGTTCGGCACCCCGTCATGTCTTGGTAATATAACAATGACTTATCTATTTCAATAACATTCTATGTTTTGGCTGGGCAAAGGCTGCCTTACCCGCTGATGCGGTTGCCCTGGTGGTCGTAGAGTTCCACCTCACCGAAAAGCGCTGCTTGCTCCTCGATCTGAGCTCGGTCTCCTACCACCACGATTTGCAAGTTTGCGGAATCGAAATATTTTCGGGCCGTGGCCAGCAAGTCTGCGGACGTCACCGCGCGCACTTTGTCGCGGTAGGTTTCCAGGTAATCCTCGGGCAGTTCGTGGAGTTCCACGGTCGAGAATTGCGACAGCAATCCTTCCTGCGTGGCCAGACCCATCGAAAAAAGGCCGGTGAGATAGTTTTGCGCATCCGCCAACTCAGGAGCGGGGACTGGCAGGGACCGAAGTTTATCCAGTTCGTAGAACATTTCGGTGAGGGAAGCAGCCACAACGTCGTTTCGGACCGCCGCTGAAACCGAAAAATAACCATGCTGCCGCAGAGGCGTTACTCCACTGCGCGGGCTGTACGTGTAACCCTTGTCTTCGCGTATATTCATCACCAGGCGTGAATTGAAGGCTCCGCCATACAGGCTGTTCACCAGCCCCAGCCGGATCCAGTCCGGATGCTTGCGGGTGATCGCGCGACACCCCAAAAGAACTTGCGTTTGGACGGAGCCGGGATTATGCACCAGGTACACGCGCCGGCCGCGCAATTCTGGCGGTGCCGCCGCTTCTTTGGCCGCGGGCTTCTTCCCAGCCCAATTGCCAAAGATCTTCTCGGTGATTTTCAGCATGGCCTGCGGATCAAAATCACCCACGAGAACGAGCAGCGCGTTTCCCGGAGTATAAATTTCGCGATAGACGTCCCCGAGATCTTCGCGCTTGTAGGCGGCCACTTGCTCTTCGGTCGGCGAGATTCGCGCATAAGGATGCGCGCCAAACAGCACCTTGCGCAACCGTTCGCCCGCGAGAAAACCCGGAGAAGTGCGTTCGAGCTTCACCTCCTCAAGCTTCTGTCGCCTTTCGCGTTCAAATTCCGCTTCCGGGAAGGAAGCCTCCCGTGACAGTTCGTTCACCAGTTGCAGCAGAGGCTCCGCGAATTCGCTGAGACCGGCAAAGGAAATCGCGCTGCTGTCTTGTCCGGCCGACGCGCCTAGATCGGCGCCCAAACGGCGCAAGCCTTCCTCGATTTGCCGGCTGGTCCGCTTCGCGGTCCCTGTGCGCACAACGGTCGCGGTCAACTCAGCGAGCCCTACGGAGCGGTCCGAAACCAGCGCTTCTCCGGCGCGGAAAAATAACTCGCCATGGAATTTGGGGATGGAGTGGGCTTCGGCAAGAACCACTTGCAATCCATTCGAAAGCCGGGCGCGCGTCCGCTTCGGCCAAGTTACCGATCGTTCCCGTACGAGCCCTGGCGCTGCCGTTGCCACTTCCGGGGCTTTCGTGGCCATCACGCGGCCTCCTTCGCATCTTTCTTCACCGGAGTTCGGAACACAATGGCGCGATTTTCCGGCCGCAGGTATTTCTTCGCTACGGCCTGGATTTCCTCGCGCTTCACCCCCAGGAAGCCGTCCAGAATCGTGTTCACCAACTGCGGCTCATTGTCGAAAAGCATAAAACACGCCAGCAGGTGCATCAGTCCGTACCTCGGCATATACCCCCCACGGCCGCCTTCGAGCGTGGAGTAGTAGTCCGACCGCCATTTCACCTTCAACTCATCGAGCTCTTCAGCCGTGATGCCCTTCTCCCGAACTTCGCGCAGCACCGCGTCGAACGCCGTAAGAGTTTGCCCTGCGGAATACTCTGGCTTGTGCAGGATGCGCGTGGTCATTTGCGCCGGCCCGTTGTAGCCGAAAAGGTCATCGACGCCGCCATCGGCTTCGACGGCGATCTGTTTTTCCAGCACCATTTCGCGATGGATGCGGCCCGCGCGGCCGCCGTGCAATGCCTGGTCGAGCAGCGCCATGGCATACCACTCTGGCGTGCGGCGTTGCGGCAGGACGTAACCAATCGCCAAGCCCGGAAGCGTGCCGAATTTCTCTTCCACGTAGCCGCGGCGCTCTTCGGTTTGGGGAGGCTCTGTGGGGTCCGCAAACGCAGGCGCGGCGCCGGCGGGAATCGGCTCAAAATATTTTTTCGCCAGCTCCAGCCCTTCCTGGGGATTTACATCACCAAGCATCAGCAGCACGGCGTTGTTTGGAACATAATAGGTTCGGAAGAATTTTTGGACGTCGGCGAGACTTGCGGCATCGAGGTCGGCAAAATCACCATAAAAATTGTGGGCGTTGGCCCAATTGCGGAACGCCACCGGCGGCATGTCCAGCCAAGGGAAACCACCGTAGGGCTGGTTCAATACGTTCACGCGCACTTCTTCCTTGACCACGTCGCGCTGGTTGGTCAGGTTTTCCTCGTCCACCTTGAGGGCGCGCATCCGGTCGGCTTCCAGCCAAAGCACGCGTTCGAGGGCATTCGAGGGCACAGCTTCGTAGTAATTGGTCACGTCGTACATGGTCGATCCGTTCAGCACGCCGCCGCTCGAATTAATCAGCTTGATGTGCTGCATCTTCGGAGCATTCTCCGAGCCCTGGAACATCATGTGTTCGAACAGGTGCGCAAAGCCGCTGCGTCCCCGCGGCTCCAGCCGGAACCCGATCTTGTAGTACACGCCGACGGTTACGACCGGTGCCGTGGTGTCCGGGGCGATCGCCACGCGCAAACCATTCTTCAATGCGGCGTTGTCGATGGGAATTTGAAGTCGAGTCACTCGTAGCCCCCTTTGGCTTTTGCCGCTAGTTTCACACATCCCGAGATCGCATCCAGTTCCTTGAGCATTGCCGCGGGATGGCGAGACAGCACCCGGGCCGCGAGCCGGTTCACTGCCCGATAGGCGTCCAGAAACTCCGGCGGTGCTTGCCGCAATGCATTTTCATGCGTGGCCACCACGCCATAATCGCCGCGCGACAGCGGGCCGGTCCACGCCTTCTGCGCCCCCAGCTTCTCGTAATTCTCCAGCACCTGCCGTGTCAACGATAGTAGCGCGCGTTGCGCTTCGCGCCGCTTGAGCCCCGCGGTCATCAACATCTGGACGCCCGCTTCTTCCAACGCCAGGCACAGGCCTGCGGCAAACGCGCCGGCCGCGTGATACAGCGGCTTCATTGCCGCCGGAATCCCCACCGGCACCCCGCCCAGGGAACGGGCAATGCGCCGCGCTATTCTCGCGGCAAGTTCGTCGCCTTCGATGGCGAATACTTTCCCCACCAACGGCGGCACGCTCACTCCGTTGAACGACTGCAGCGGATGTATGGAACCCACAGCCGCGCCACGCTGGCGCAAAAGCTTCAGAACCGAAGCGTCCAGCGCACCGCTTGCATGCAGCACAACCTTGCCTCGCAAGTCCTGCCCTGCATTCCGAGCGAGCTCCGCAGCCACGAGTGCAATGGCGTCGTCCGGCACGGTGAGCAAAATGGCGGACGCGCCGGCAAGAGTCGCGGGAATGCCTGCCGTCGGCCGCCCGCCGCCGATGAAACGTACCGCTCGCTTCGCGCTGTCTTCTGACCGTGATGCGACGACAGTGACGTTCCATCCCGATTCGCGCAGCCGCCGCCCCAGCGCGCGCCCTACGCGACCGGCCCCCACGATGGCAAGGCTCTTCATCTTCCATGCTAGGATAACCCGAGGCTGGCTTACGACTCCAATCGACATGCACTCTTTCGCAACACTTTTCTTCGGACTCATCGCCTTTTTCTGGACCACGTATGGATTGAAGGTTGCCCACGGTGCCGCGCGGCTGCCTTGGCTTAGGGATTACGCACCCTCGCAGAATTCGGTCTGTCCAAGGATTTCGCTGATTTTTGCCGCTCGCGATGAACAGGATAAGCTTCCGGGCGCACTGGCCACGATGGTGGCGATCGATTATCCCCTGCTGGAGATCATTGCCGTAGACGACCGTTCGGCTGACTCTACGCCGCGCATCCTCGACGAATTTGCCGCGCAGCATCCTCAACTGAGAGTCGTTCACGTGCGCGAGTTGCCGAAAGGCTGGCTTGGCAAGCCGCATGCCCTCCAGCGGGGCTATGAAGTTTCCAGCGGCGAACTACTGGTGTTCACGGATGCGGATGTAAAGTTTCAGAGCGATGCGCTGCGCCGCGTGGTCACTCTGGTGCGCGAGCGTCGTTTCGATCATCTGACGTTGCTTGGCGACGTGGAACGCAGCGGCTTCTGGGATACCGTGCTCATTTCGTTTTTCGGCATGGGTTTTCAATTGGCCACGAATCCATACAACGTGAGCAATCCGAATTCGCGCTCCTATGTGGGCGTGGGGGCATTTCAAATGCTGCGCCGCGGCGCTTATGAAGGTTGTGGCACGCACCGCAGGCTGGCCATGGAAGTTGTCGATGACATGAAACTTGGCAAGATCGTTAAAATGGCTGGCCTCCGTTCAGGCGTAGCCGTGGCGCAACGCTATGTTTCCGTTGCCTGGCATTTGGGCTTGGGGAATCTTGTCCGCGGCGTGGAGAAGAATTTTTTCGCTGGAGCTCAATTCCGTGTTTGGGTCGCGGCCGGGCAAACCCTCGGCCTGCTTGTCACGAATGTGCTTCCCTTCGTAGGCTTATTTTTCGGGCACGGCTGGATTCGCGCACTTGCGGCAATTTCCGTGCTCATGGCCATGTGCTTCCATCTCGGCGTGGACGTCGTGATGGGCGTTTCCCCGCTCTATTGCCTCACCCTGCCGCTAGGAGCAACGATTTTCGCGTACATGATTTTGCGCTCGACCATTATTACTCTGCGCCAGGGCGGCATCGTCTGGCGCGACACCTTCTATCCCCTCGATGAACTGCGCCGCGGCCTGGTCTAGCCTGTCTTGGGGTTGTAGCGGCCGCCTTCCAAGGCGGGCGCTTCGTGCCTGGCAATCAATCCCATTCAGGCGTTTGCTGCCGCCGGAGGCTCCGCCGAATCTTTGCCAAACACTCCCGCCAAATCCTGCTGCTTCAGGGACTTGATGCGGTCGCGCAATTGCGCGGCCTTTTCAAACTCAAATTTCTTCGCCGCTTCGCGCATCTGGTTCTCCAACTGCCCCAGAAGTTCCGCGAACTGTGCTTCGGATTTGACGGAGGCGGCCGCCGCATCGAGCGCATCACCATCCAGCGGAATAGTCACATAGTCGGCTTCGACGATGTGCGCCAGCTCCATGTCCACACCCTTGATGATGGATTGCGGTGTAATGTTATTTTCCTTGTTGTAGGCCATCTGCTTGGCGCGCCGGCGATTCGTTTCGCTGATGGCCTCATTCATGGATCTGGTGCGCACGTCGGCGTAGAGAATAGACCTGCCTTCCACGTGCCGGGCGCAACGCCCCATCGTCTGGATCAGCGAAGTGGTGCTGCGCAGATAACCCTCCTTGTCCGCATCCAAAATGGCCACGAGCGAAACTTCCGGCAGGTCCAATCCTTCGCGCAGCAAGTTGATTCCAATCAGCACGTCGAATTCGCCCTTGCGCAAATCGCGCAAAATCTTGATGCGGTCGAGCGTCTCCACTTCGGAATGCAAATACCGGCAGCGCACCCCGATTTCGCTGAAATACTCGCTCAAGTCTTCCGCCATGCGTTTCGTCAACGTAGTCACCAGCACGCGCTCGTTTTTGTCCGCGCGGATTCGGATCTCTTCCAGTAAATCGTCCACTTGCCCTTTCACCGGGCGCACTTCCACCTGTGGATCGATCAGCCCCGTGGGACGAATCACCTGCTCCACAATTACGCCGCCAGCCTTCGTCAATTCATACGGCCCCGGCGTGGCGGAAACATAAATCACCTGGTTCATCCGATTCTCAAACTCCTCGAACGTGAGCGGCCGGTTGTCCAGCGCGGATGGCATGCGGAATCCGTAATCCACCAGCGTCTGCTTGCGCGAGCGGTCGCCGTGAAACATCCCACGCACCTGTGGAATCGTGGCGTGCGCCTCGTCCACAAACAAAAGATAATCCTGCGGCACATAATCCAGCAGCGTGGGCGGCGCTTCCCCAGGCAGGCGTCCGCTCAAGTGTCGCGAATAGTTCTCGATGCCGTGGCAATAGCCGATCGTGCGCATCATCTCGATATCAAACATGGTGCGCTGGACCACGCGCTGCGCTTCCACGTACTTCCCCTGCTTTTCCAGTTCTTTTTTCCACCACTCGAGCTCTTCCTGGATTCCCACAATCGCGCGGTCTCGTTGATCTTGTGGCATCACATAGTGCGTCTTGGGATAGATGGGCACGCGCGTAAGATCTTCCTGGCCCGTGCGGATTTCGCCTGTCAGCGGATCGATCTGCCGGATGGTATCGATCTGGTCTCCCCACATTTCAAACCGGTAGCCCTGATCTTCATACGTGGGATAAATCTCGATGATGTCTCCGCGCACGCGAAATGTGCCGCGCCGCAAGTCCTCGCTGCGCTCATACTGAATATCGACGAACCGCCGCAGCAGCGCTTCCCGCGAAGTTTGCTGCCCCTTTTGCACCATCACCAGCATCCCGTAATACGCTTCCGGCGAGCCCAGGCCGTAGATGCAGGAGACCGAAGCAACAATCACCACGTCGCGCCTCTCAAAGAGCGATCGCGTCGCGCTCATGCGCAATTTATCCAGTTCGTCGTTGATGGTCGCTTCCTTGTCGATGTACAGGTCGGCGGAAGGCACATAGGCTTCCGGCTGGTAGAAATCGTAGTAGCTGACAAAATATTCCACCGCGTTTTCCGGGAAAAAACCCTTGAACTCATGGTAAAGCTGCGCGGCAAGTGTTTTATTGTGAGCCAGAATGAGCGCGGGCCGATTCGCCGCCTCGATGACCTTCGCCATTGTGAAAGTCTTGCCGGAACCAGTCACCCCCAGCAGCACCTGGTTCTTTTCCCCAGCATCCACCCCGCGGGTGAGTTGCTCAATCGCCGCAGGCTGGTCCCCGCGAGGCTGATAATTACAACGTAGCTTGAAATTCATCCCCGGCCCTCCTGCATTCACTTCGGCCGCTGCCGAAACCAACATTATATCGCGTCTGGCAAATCGCGTTCTTAGCGTGGCAATAGGTGGTGGATCAGTGCGCGGCCGAATTGGCAGAAGGCACAAAGACCGTCTCGAAATGACTGGTCACATCTATTTGGTACTGCACCTGGTTGCTGCCATCCACCTTCGCAATGGTGACATCCAGCGACTGCTGAACATCTTCGGTCCCGCGCAGGAGTAAGCCCGTCTTCAACGAAATATACAACACCGTTTCGTTCGCGCCCTTGGCAATCCCCGAAGTTTTCAGTTCGTGCAGTTGATAATCCTCTGGCGTAGTGTCCTTGGGATTCGATTTCTGCTTGAGCGCGGCTTTGGTGAGAAAGACGGCGCACTGCTCTTCCGGCAGGATCGGGCATTTGTCATTTTGCACGTAAGTGGTCTCCCGCTCCCACTCCAGCTTAGCAATCGGCGCCGGAGTCTTCTCCACTTCCGCGGATTTCCATTTCTCACCCTGCTTCACGCCGGACGCGGGGAGCGTCCATCCAAACGCAAACTGCGCAATCCAGAACTGCCAGGTTAAACGCTGCTCCGCATCAAGATCATCCAATCCGTCTACGCGCATCAGAGCCCCGTCACCGGCAACTGTGAAGCTCACCTTCGTGGATTTCGACGCTGGATTTCCCGCAACTGCTTGTTCCTCCGGGTCCACTTCGGTTTCGGCAGCCATCATCGGCCGTCCGTCCACCAAACGGATTTCCTGCACGGAAAGCCGTAAGCCGGTGGAAAGGTCTCTGCGCAATTCGCTGGGACTCAACATTGTCGCGATGTTGCTTTTGGTTTTGACGTGCCGGTCCAGCCGCGCGTGGCTCTCATACCGCAGAGTTTCGCCGTTCTGCAAACGCGGAAGCAAATTGATGCGCTCGTCGCTCCCCGCTGCGGTTGGGTCCAGAAGAACAATACCCACCACCGGCACGAGCCACAGCGCCCACAATCTCCTGCATCCCCGCCAGCGCGCTGATGGATTCATTTTTGCCGCGCGCTCACTTTGCGCTCAACCAAATCGCTGGCGGGTTGCACCGTTGCCACAGGAGCCTCGAGTGGTCCGCTCACGCGCAATTGTCGAGCAGTGAGGACCGTACGCGATCCACGTTTTTCCCGTACGCCGGGCGAAAATGTGAGGCTGCCGTCCATATCGAACGAAATGCTCCCCGCCAATCGCGTTGTCGCGTGCGGCGCTTCCAACTTAATTGCATCGAAATGTACGCTTCGTTCCCCTACTCCGAACTCCCCTTCCCCGCTCCTCCAGCGCGAAGTTCCTGGGCGCACCGCCCCCGATTCCGCGCTCGATTCCACGTCCCAGCCGCGAAATTCAGTTTTGTTCAACTTCACTTCTCCGCTCCCGGCCAGTTGCCTCAACAATTCCTCTCGGCCAACGCCAGCCATGGTCAGGTGAATCTTCCCCGAGGCAACGCCGCTCCACCGCTCAGCCCAACGCGCAGGCCAGGGCAACTGCCCCAGGTTGACACTTTCAACCTCCGCGTTCATCTCATATTTGGGCAGCGGAGAAAACAACGCCTCCATTCCGCCACGCACGGTTCCTCCCGCCCATTCCGCCTCGGCATCCCGGACTTCCAGATGCAGCGTGTGGAGCGAGAGAATTGCGCGCGCCTTAGCCAGCTTGATTCTTTCAATGGTCACCGTGTCCGCAGTCAATTCCCCTTCCGCGGAAACCCTCCGCAGTAACTCGCTGGCCTCCCCGGGGGTATTTCTCTCCCCGAGCAACGACGTCATTAGACGCTGCAGCCAGTTTGGTCGCGCGCGAGGGCCGAACCAGCGGTCCAATTCCCCAGCATCCAGATGATCGGCGTGAAGCTGAAAGCGCCAGTTGTTTTCCTCGCCGCCAATTCCTTCGCCCATTTCCGAAATCGTGCCGGACCAGGCCGCACCAAACGCATCCGCTCTCCCAATGGCAGCGCTGCGCTGTCCATCTTTCCATTCCAGGCGCGCCTGTTCCATCTTCAGCGGCTCATTCAGGCCCGCCACCTGCAACTGCGCCTTCGTCAATTCGACGGAGCCGCCGCGGTGCGCTTCCTTCACGCTGTATTTCCAATTCCAAGCGAGGAATCCGTCAGCTCCGCCGCTGTATTCCCACCCTTTGTTCAAAGGATGTCCGAATGCGGCAGTCAGTTTGAATAATCGCGCGGCATCCGCCAAACGCAAATTCAAACGCAACCCGCCTTTATGTGTCACGGAATCGTGAGTCAATGAGGCCTCCATGGTGTTTTCCGGCGTCGCAATAGAGCGCGGTTTCGCTGAAGCTTTTTCGGTCCTATCGCCGTCGGGTTGCGACGGTGCATCCGTCATCAACCTTAGACGGAAACCCTCAAGAATAGACTTCCCTTTTCGCACCGAGCCGCGAAAGGAATCCATGCGCGCCGGCGCAAGTCCCGGGACACGCAGCGCGCCTCCCGTGCTCACGATCGCTCCTTGCTCCCACCGCAGCGGCCAACCACTGGCAGTCACGCTTCCCGTAATCAAATCATCCAGCGCAACTCCATCGGCAACGTCCGGCTGAAACGCGCGGTACCACGCCAGCAAATCCTCTCCCTGCACGGCCATGCTTTTGAACTCTGCATGCCAGTTCGCTGGACCAGTCGTCTGCAACAGGGCCGAACCGTTCACATTCGACCGCGGGAACTCCACGCGCAGCTCCTCTGCCCGAACCTCCCCCACCACGATGTCCCACTGTCCCTTCACGTTCACGTTCACACGCGGATTGTCACCGCGCTCGGTCAAGTCCCAACGGTGAATTTTCTCCCCGCGCGCCTGAAGCACAAATTGCCATGGGCTTGACGCCACGTCAGGGCCAGGAGCTGCCATCCCCACACTGGCATTTCCGTCCAGCGCAAATTCCCCGCGCACGCCGGAATCATTCCCGGTGACCAGGCGGAACAAATCGGCGAGCGACACCTTGCCCCAATGCAAGTGGATTTGCGCGGGTTGCAAACGAGCGGAAGTGCCCGCCACATCTCCCACCACTTGCAGTGTGCCCGTCGATTGCAACGCAACGCCGCTTCGCCACGGTTGAGCTTCCATTCGCAATTGCCAGCGTCCAGGGAAAACTTGCTCCACGCTCCCGGAAACATTGGTGAACGCAAACGGTCGTTTTTCGTCACCCACCTTGAAATTGATTCGCCCCTCGTCAAAGTCAATCTTCTGGAGGTGATGCGTAGACTCCGCTGGCTGTTGCGGGCCTGAAGCGACGGAAACAGCAAGGTTCCGCCGAGCCGGGGGCAGCCAGCCCTCCAGATTCCAGTGGCCGTCTGCATTGCGCACCAGGATCAGGCTCGGGCGAGTCAACGACATGGTTCCGAATTCAAAATGTCCCCGGAGAAGCCCAAGCCAGCGGAAACGGGCAGTCATGTGCTCCGCCCGCAAAAAATATTCGCGTCCGAACGCGGGATCTTCCCCGATGGTTACGGCGTCCATGTCCAACTCCGGAATCGGCAGGATCTGCACGGAAAATCTGCCCACCTGCACGGGCCGGCCAAACGCGCTTTCCAGGTGCGCGATCAGGTACCCCTGCATGCGATGGGTGCGGACCAGAAACGAAACGCCGGTCTGAACGGCAATGAGCAGCGCCAGAACCAGCGCGGCGATTCCACCATATTTTCCAAGCCGAGTCATGCCGATGGGAGTTTCTCAGACCCGTGATGAAAAGTGTAGCGGCGCTCTTCTTCCGTGTGGCGGCCACCTTCTGCTTGCCCTGAGCTTCGAAGTGAGGCGGCCCGCTTTCGACGAAAGAAAAATATGGAGTACGTAAGTTTATGCCACACGTCGGTCAATAATTAGCTGTCTACTAGTGGACAGTGTGCAACATTCGGCCCCACCGCGTTCGCGCCGGGAGATGCATCAAGGTGTCAAAAATCCCCACAATCCTTTGCACGAAGCTGCTGCTACCATAATCCGCACTACTCGCATCAATCGACCAGTAGATAAGGAATGGGCGCCCCATGATGGCGTCGCGGTCCACGAAGCCCCAATAGCGGCTGTCCAGGCTGTGATCGCGGTTGTCGCCCATGGCAAAGTATTTTTCTGGCGGCACCACCAGTTCATCTCCTTGGATGTGTTTCCTGATGTCGTGAGCCCACTCCGGCTGCAGAAACGACATGGACATCTGATTGCCGACGGGGGGAAAGCTGTAGTTGAGAGGATCGTATCCAGACGCGGGATCGTGCACCACGTAAGGCTCATTCAGAAGCTTCCCATTCACGTACACCTGTTGATCCACGATTTTCACGCGGTCTCCCGGCAGCCCAATCACGCGCTTCACAAAGTGTGGATGATCCTGGTACGGAAACTTGAAAACAATGATGTCGCCGCGTTGCAATTGCCGGTAGGGCAGGAATTTGTCGTACCAGGCTCCACGTCCGCCGAAAATGAACTTGTTCACGAGCAAGTGATCGCCTACCAAGAGCGTGCGTTCCATCGATGGCGAAGGAATTTTGAACGCCTGCACCACAAAACTTGTTCCGAACAGCGCCAGGATTACCGTGACCAGCAGCGACTCCAGGTACTCGGAAAACGTTGTCTGATTGACCTCAGCACGGCCTTCCTCCTCTGCCTCGACTGCCGCTGGCGCTTCCTTGCCGGATAGTTCGCCGGGCGCTGCGGTCTCCGATGTAAGTGCCTCATCCGGCATTCGGACCGACCTCTTCCCTGGTTTTCAATTCTGTGTGCTGCAGCTTTTCCAGCGCGCGGCGCGCCGCTTTCTGTTCTGCTTCCTTCTTTGTGCTTCCCTCGGCGCTGGACATGCGTTCTCCCTTTATCCACACCTCCACCAGAAACGTCTTCTGATGATCCGGCCCGCTCTCTCCCGCCAGCCGGTACTCGGCGAGTTGTCCGCCTTTCCCCTGCAGGAATTCCTGCAGCGCGCTTTTGCGGTCCGATTCGGAAATTCGGTCGCCGCCCTCACTGGCCTGAAGAAATACCGTGCTCTTCAGCAGTTCGCGCGATGGCGCCAGTCCGCCATCCAGATAAATCGCGGCAACCACCGCTTCAAAAGCATCGGCAAGAAGCGCGGGCTTGTCTCGTCCCCCGGTCTTCTCTTCCCCGCGGCCCAGCCGCAAGTGCTCGCCAAGATTGAGGCTCCGTGCCGCATTTTCCAGGGAATGGGCGTTGACGATCCGCGCGCGGCTCTTGGACAGCTGCCCTTCCGTCCACTCGGGAAAATGCGTCAACAGAAATTCACTGGTAAGCAGTTCCAA
The DNA here is from genome assembly GCA_049686315.1 of Candidatus Acidiferrum sp. Lineage (GTDB taxonomy): Bacteria > Acidobacteriota > Terriglobia > Acidiferrales > UBA7541 > Acidiferrum. The sequence continues at coordinate 15,946 of JBAVHY010000521.1, forward strand.
CACCGCATCTCCCAGAAATTCCAGGCGCTCGTTGTCCTGCACCGCGGAGCCGGCAAACGCAATATCTTCCCCTCGCGCGGCGCGCAGTTCTGGAACTGCCGAACTGTGCGTCAGCGCGCGGTCCAGCAGGCTCGCGTCACGGAATTCGTAACCGAGCCGTTCCATCAATCGCCCATCATCACCGCGGGACATTTTTTCCGCTCCTGCTCCTGCCGCGGCGCGGCTGACCTTACTTCGGCGCGCTCAGTTGCGTGGCCGCGAGCTTTTTGGCCTCATCGCTGTTTTGCTTGCACGTTGTCTGCATTCCCCCGGGAATGGCCGCGCAATTGTTGAAGGCGCTCACGGCGTCATCAAAATGAGAAGTCTTTTCGTTGGAAATACCCAGCAGGTAGAAGTTCACCGGGTCCGGTTGCGGATCCAGCTTCACCGACTGCTCGAAATTTGTAATCGCGTCCGAGTACTTGGCCCGGCGGAAGGCCACCACCCCAAGCCCGCTGTAAGCCATCGCGGAAACCTGATTCTTCATCTTTAGAAACATGTCCTCCGTGATGCTCTCCGGTTTCGGAATGGTCGGCAAAATATCCAAGGCCTTCTGGCAGAATTGTTCGGACTTAGCGAGACGTTTCTGCGGCTCCGGCGTGCTGGCATTCATCGCGCGCGGCAACGTGGAACCCACGATCGCCAGGGTTTGCGGATCATTCGGGGTCAGTTCGAGCTGCTTATCTGCCGCCGCTTCCATCTTCTCGACCTGCCCTTTGCTGAAATAGGACTTCACTTCCCAGCTGTAAATCTCCGGCCGGTAACGGCTCTGCGGGTACTTCTGCAAAAACTCCTCGGCCATCTGATCCTTCTTCGCGGCGTCCTCGGATTTCTCGTCTCGAAAGGCCTTTACGGCGGCTTCCTCTTCCGCGTTTACGGGCGGCGGCGCAGAATCGAGCGTCAGGGGCGCGGCCTGCGCCGGCGCGGATTTGTCGGCTGGCGCTTGCGTGGGTGCGGGCTTCTGCGGCTGCTGCGCAGGCTGTCCCTGGCCGAATGCCCCTGCTGCTCCCAGACAGGAAGCAGCCAGGAACACAGCCGTCCTCATTTGCTTGTTGCTCACCTTCATAACGCGTTCTCCTTTTGCTCTTTTCTCAGGGCCGCTCGGACGGCTTTCTCAAGTCCAGGTCGCCCAACCCCTTCGTCGCTGCCTGCTGCGCTTGAGCAGGGGCTCCCTGGACCCCCAAGACTGCTTGATATTCCGTCTTCGCGCGTTCCATCTGCCCCTCGTCTTCGAATATTCTGCCCAGATACACGTGCGACCAGGCCATCACCATCGGATCCTGCGAGGCTGCATTCTCACCCGAAGTTAACCGGCCGAAAACTTCTTTCGCCCTCACCGCATCATGATCCAACAGCGCCACCAAACCGATTCCATACCAGGCGCGCGTCTGATTTGGAAATCTTGCCAGCACAGTTTTGAAAGAGTTCTCGGCCGCACGTGGGTTCTTCTCTGCGATCCGTTTTTCTCCCTCGGTGAGCGCCGCGATGGCCTCCTGATCGCCTGGCAACGTGGTGACCCGCGCGCGCCTCCGTGCGAAGTCTTCAGTGCTCAAATCCTTGGCCTGCTGCGCATCTTGCGCCGGCGCAAAGTGGATTGCGGCCACCTGCGTCTGCTCTGCCTTTACGTCGATCCCGCGGACGAGATCCGCGAAGGAGGCGCTAAAAGACGGCTCGGATTTTTCGTATCCCGCCAAAGCGTGGTAGAGCGGCCGGACGAGAACGTAGCCATCCACGTCGTTGTCTTGAAGGTCAGCTTCCAGTTCGCTCGGAGACATCCGTTTCAGCTTGATTTCCACCGCTCTCACGGTGCATTCCCCGAACCACGATGGGAAATCGTCCGTCAGGGCAGGCGCCAGGCGTGGCGCCTTTGCGGCGATCTCATATAAGGGCCGTTTCACAGCCACTACATGCGGGTACTGCAGCGGAAGCGGATCAAGCAGGAAGTGCAGAAACGCGTGGCGCACCACATCCGTGGGGATGGCATCGCTTCCGCTCAAGATAATCGCGTAGTGATCCGCGAAGTTTCGCGCGTTGGTGATCCGGCCTACGAGCGGTTCCACGATGATGGTGAAGGTCCTGGGCATGGCGGGGTCCACGACTGCCCGAAGATACGTGGTGGCCACGAACAGGACCTGGGATACGGGATCGTGTAACCTCTCAATTTCCCGGTTGTACGCTGGCTGAACGCCTCTCCACAGTGCTCCGATCTTTTGCTCGGTGTAATAGTTGGAGAGAATTTCGCTGAAGCCCTCCAGGTCCAGGACCTCCGGCGGCAGATCGTCTCGCCGCAAGACCGGTTGGAATTTCGGTGCAGGTCCAGAGACGAGTCCGAACCAGACAAACCGCGACAACATGGAGGCTGGATCGCGGAACTGATGCCCGCGGTAAAATTCCTTTAACGCATCCACGGCCGGCCCCTGCTGCTGCCTCAAGCGCTCCCGCATTTGGGCACGGAAAGCGCTCCAGTTGTCCGGACTTACGTCGCCTTCATATCCGGCGGCGTAAAGCGCGCACATGGTGGTAAACATGGCCTCACTTACGTCGATGGTTGCAGCGGTCGATGGCGCTGCTTGCCGTCTCGGCCGTTGCATGGGTGCTTGCGCATGTGCCGTGCCGGCGCTGGCCGCCAGTGCGAGGAGAATCACACAAATTTTTCCGCTTATTCTACTATGCATCCGTTGTCTGTTTGGCTCGGCCGTTCCCGCAAAAGCTTGCACGCCCTGGCAGGCCCATGAGGCTTGGATGGCGGTATCACCCTATGATACGGACATTCAGGAATCACACTGCCGCAGCCTTTAGTCAATGTACAGGCGCCCATTCTATGAGTCAAGGAAGAGCGTCTTCGGCCGGGCGAATCCCGAGCGCACTACCCTTCTATTATGGATGAGTCCTGGCCAACCGACCGTTGTACCAATCCCTGCCTCAATTACAGCCCTATCCCACGCTTGCTAGCTCCGCCTCATTTTGTTAGGAATAGTAAAATCCGCCTTGCGAGGACGACTCTAATGCCGCGATCTCGATATTCTACGCTTCTTCCTTTTTCTGTTTTTCTTGGGTTGCTCGCCGGACCCTTCCGCATGGCCGCTCAGACCACCGATTCCGTGGAAACACCGGCTGCCAAGAGTTCTTCCATCTCGACGAAGCAAATCCTTTCCAAGAGTTTCACGCTGGAGGGCGACAAGGTCTGGACCGAGACGGGCATTTCTCTGGAGCCTGGCCAACGTATTGCCGTCACCGCTGAGGGGAAACTTCGCTACGCGGATGCGAAGGCTGACAACGGTCCCGACGGACTGGCGCGTGGGTTCAAGGATTTGATCCGCATCTTGCCGTTCAACAATGCCGGCCGCGGCGCGCTCATCGCCAGAATTGGAGACGCGGATATTGCCCAGCCATTCCTGATTGGAGCAAACAAGGAAGTCATCGCCCCGGTCGCCGGCAAGCTCTCCATCGGCATCAATCAGGCCACCAACGACACGGGTGACGGCTCCTACACCGTGAAGGTGACGGTCTATGCCGCCGACAGCAACGCGCCGAAGGAAGTGGCCCGCCAGGCGGCATCTATGCCCGGCATCGACAACGCGCTCTTCGCCAGGATTCCACGCCGTATTGGCGACAAACAAGGCAATCCCGGTGATATGGTCAACTTCCTCATCCTTGGCAGTGAAGACGATATGAAAAAGACTTTCACCACTGCCGGCTGGGTCAGGGTCGATGCGAACGTCGAAGCCACCCTTCTGGCCGGAGCCCTCGCCAGCTTCTCCAAAGAGTCCTATCTCACCATGCCCATGAGCCCGCTTTATCTTTTCGACCGGCCCCAGGATTACGGTTGGGCGCACGCCGAACCGATTGCCGTGGTCGCTTCACGCAATCACCTCCGCATCTGGAAAGCCCCCTTCACGGTCAACGGTCAAATCCTCTGGGTCGGCGCCGCCACGCACGATGTTGGCTTCGAGAAAGATCAACGCAACAATGGCCTGACGCACAAGATTGATCCCAACGTCGACCTGGAACGCGATTACGTCGAAAAAACGCTATCCAGCACCGGCTTGGTCGCCGAGGTTACCCACTTTCTTCCCGAGAATCCCCTCCAGGAAGCAAAGACAGCCACCGGCGGCTCTTTCCATTCCAATGGACAGGTCCTCGTGCTGAAACTCGCAAACTCTGGTTTGGGTTCCTCGTCCACGGCTTCCAACAAATAAGACTTCCCCTGCTACAGAAGCTTGCTCAGTCGCTTTGGATTCGCTTGCAGGGATTTCCGGTTAAGTAGAGCGGTCTTGCCGAAGTGCTCACCTTCCAGTACGCGCACTTCACACCAGCCTGTGCTGCGATCCCGCGAAAGCAGGCGCACGGTCTTTCCCGCTTCGAGAAGCAATAGACGCCTCTCTGTAATCATCATGGCCACCCCGACGTCATCATTCAGCCCGGTCAGCCGCCGCCACTCTTCAAGAGATTTCCCATCCACTGGCGCGGGCACGCACTCGACCCCCTGCTCCGCCAACAGGGTGAATACCTTGCCTTCCAACCGGCTGCTGGTGGGTTTGACGCTGACTTTTTCCTCGGCCTCCTCCACCCTCGGCAGAAACCGGTAACCGCGCCGCGGCAGTGTCTCCACAAACTTGGACTTGTTCGCCTGGTCGCCCAATGCCAACCGCAACTTCTTGACCGCGGTGTTCAGGCTGTGCTCGAAATCCACGAATGTGTCGGCAGGCCAGATTCTCAGTCGCAACTCCTCGCGCGTCACGATCTGGCCCGGTTTTTCCAGCAGTACCAGCAGCACCTGTACCGGCTGCTGTTGTAATTTGATCCGCTTCCCGCGCCGGTAGAGTTCCCCCGCGCGCGGCTCAACAACAAATTCCCCAAATTTTAGCGTGCTGCTCTCGTTCGTTGGCGAACTCATGCCCCGCCCCAAAACCAGCCGGGAATATATCAAACTTTGCCGCGTTTCCGCACCCTGCTTTGCCCAAAGATGGATTTTCCCCACCTTCCACCACCCAAGACTGTGATTCCTATCAGAGGCGCGGCTTTTTGGCCGTTCCAGAAGCCGAAACCCTGTGGAGCCGTGGATTTCAAACGGCCCACGGTGCGCCAGCGCTACCGGCAGTTCACCTCCGGTCCACCTTTTGTTCACCCCTGGTGCATTGTTGTTTTTTTCAACATCAAGCAAAGTGCCCCTGTCACTGAGCAATCCTATTTGCCGTGGACAGCACATCTGGCGGGAAGTCGCTGGAGTTGGAGGCCCTATGACAAAAGTTATTTCGTTTTTGGGAACGGCGTACCTGCACCTGCCGGAACCAGAGAACATTGGAGACCTGAATTCAAGAGTTTTGAAAATCGCTTATTACCGCCGCCTGCTTTCGGAGCTGAGGCTCCGGCCGCGTTACCAGCGCGTCTTCTTGCGCATGCTTCTGAAACGCGCCCTTGCTACCGACACTACCACCGATTTCCCCGTAACTAACCACGCTGTACAGGACCCCGTAAGTCCCTCCTGAATACCCCACCACCGAAGGCGGCGTGTTGTACCTGGCGCCCCCTCCGGAACCCTGAACCAGACGGAGCCCGGGTTTCGACCCGGGCTTCGCTCTTTCTGGACGTTACTCCCAATTAATTCTCTCATTCTGGAACACTCGCTTATTTCGGTAAGTGAGGTGCTGGCTCTCGGATGCTATAAGTTGAGTGGGGGGAAGAACTGAGGTTACCGTGGCTGAGTGCGAGAAGTTGCTAATGTGTCCCTTCTTCACGGACAAGATGATGGCCATGCCGAGCGTCACCAACCTGATGAAAGAAACATACTGTCATGGCGACAAGATGCAGTGTGCCAGGTATCAGGTTAGTACGGCGGGGATTGCGCCTCCTCTCGATCTTTTCCCAAATGATCACGACCGCGCCAAGGAGATTCTTGGCAAACCGCACTAGACGGTTTCCCTGACGGAGTCCGCTTCAGCAACCGAGTGGGCTTGGTTCGTGGCGTAGGCCGTCACTGCGCGCTCGGGGTCGCTAGCGCTGCCGCAACTTGCTCTCCATCCAGGGCCAGCGGATTTTGCAACACCATCTCGATTTGCGAACCGGCGTCCAAAAGCGTGTACCCGCCACGGTGGCGGCCCAAGAGTACAAGCGCGACAACGCTGGCGACTGTAACACCTACTCCGATACCCACTACTTCACCTATGCTGGGTCCAGGCATCGGCGGTGGCGTCAGTACGGGTGGTTGTTGGGCGCCAAAAGCATTCCCAGCCACGCTCTGACTTGCGGGAGGTAGATCCCTAGGCACACTCTCGCCACTCGATGCCGCCGTCCAAGGAACCGCGCCAGGCTTCACAGCGCTTAGCTCGGTTGTGGCGCCTTCTAGCGACACCGTGTATCCGTTGGCGAAGAGAAGCCGAGTGAAATGCATTTGCAGCGCTGGGTGATCTGCAGAAGCCCGCTTCGCCACTTTGTCAATCGCGCCTTCTGCATACGTGCCGGCAGGAATCGCCACCGTCGTACCCACGGTCACGGGAAAAGCTGTCACTGCATGAACTGCATCTCCGGTCCGCGCCGTCTTGCTCCAGAGGCTGTACGTCAACTTCAATGGCACCCTCGTCCCTGCCGGCACGGTAATCGTCAGTTTCTGTTCAGGTGCCGGTGCTTGTTCCTGCCCCGCGGGAGATGACTGCGGCGGCGCTGGTTCTTGCGCCAGGCACCCCGTCGCAGCAAACAGTGCAATCATTGCCATCCGTCGCATGTCTTTGCCTCTCTGTTCTTCTTTGCGGAAACGCTCCATCGTCGTCGCCGAAGTTTACTAATCAAATATCAGTTGAAAGGTTTGCTCCTCAAACTGCACGGATTCCAGTGAATAGGATCCATCGGGATTGCTGCGCGTTGTGGTCTCGCCTTTCGGCGCCTTCCCCTTCAATACCGCCACCCGCGCCTGCACACTCACCACTAGTTTTCCCTTCTGATTTATTTTCACCTGCGTCGTAGGACCCGAACCTCCCCAAGCGATTTGATACGTTCCCGAAGGAAGATTCTTTCCTCCCAGTTGCACAGGATTTGCAATCGTCGCATACCCCAGGTGATCGTCCCGCGCATCAGACGGCACCAATGGCTGGGACGTCACAATCGGCGGACCCGGACATACGTAACCTGGCGTGCCGGGTGAGCCCGGCAGGACGGTGGGTGGCGCCCCGGGCGTAGCAGGCGTTCCCGGAATCACGGTGTCCGGCATGCCCGGCCCACCCGGGATGACTATATCCGGTGTGCCCGGCATGCCTGGCGTCCCGGGAATCACCGTGTCCGATGTTCCTGGAGTGCCCGGCGTGGGCCGGCATCTCGTCGCCGATTGGTACGGCCCGATGGGAGGAGCCTTCGACCGCCGCGCTGCCACGGCGACACTGCCAGCATCCAGGGAGAGGGGGGCTTGCAGCATCATCTCGATCTGCGAACCATTGTCCAGCAGAATGTCGCTCATATAATTCACCCGCACGTGGACCGTGGCCGTGGCCGCGGAGGGGCTCTCAGGCAGTTGAACGGTATATCCATTCGCGAAAATCAGTTTCGTAAAATGCATCAGAAACTCGGCGCTGTTGGTCTTGCGCGTTGGTTTCGTTGCCGCGTCGATCGTGCCTTCCACGTATGTGCCAGGCGGGATCGCCATCTGGTTGTCGATCGCCACGGGAAACGACGTAGTCGCGTACACGTTGTCGCCGGCTTTAACGGTCCTGCTCCAAACCGGGCCGATCATCGCCATTACAACTTTGGTTTCCGCGGGTATCGTTATATTTGGTTTTGCTGTGGATTCTTTCTTTTCAACTTGGCTCTGGGTTCCTGGAGGACGCGGTGTCGCCACCGGTTCTTGTGCAGCCCAAGATAGAGAGGCACACAAACCTACAAGGAAGAGCAGCCGCATGGGAGGCCACCTTTGTCATTCGTTCTTCGCTTCTGCTTCTAATCTCTCAGACGGATGTCATGAAACGCGGGTTACAGTTTTGTGCGGCAACCGGTGCGGAATACGCACACAACCACCGCGGGAATAAGTTGCGTAAAGAACTATTAGGATATACATTTGGAATATATATCTTGGAGGACCGATGCAGGTATCGAAATGGGGCAATAGTCTGGCGGTGCGACTGCCCACGGCCGTAGTCGAGGCGCTCGATCTCAAGGAAGGCGATCAGATTGAGATTCGAATTGCTCACCGGCGAGTGTTCGAAGTGAGCCGCGATCAAAGCAAACCTCGCGCCCTCGCTCGTCTACGCAAACTCCGGCGCCCTCTGCCTCCCGGGTTTGTCTTTGACCGGGAAGAAAGCAATGCCCGTTAAGGCTTTCTTCGATACGAATGTGCTGATTTATGCCGTTGCGGAGGACAATCCTCGCAGTGCGCGAGCTGAAGAACTCCTCGCAGCAGGAGGGGTATTGAGCGTACAAATCCTGAACGAATTTGTCTCTGTCGCTCGACGAAAAATGTTGATGTCCTGGAGCGATGTGACAGAAGCGTTGGACGCTTTTCGGGTCCTCTGCCCTGCACCGCTCCCCATCACCATTGAAATCCATGAAGCGGCACTTAAGATTGCACAGAAGCATGGCTACAACGTTTATGACGCGCTGGTTGTTGCCGCTGCGTTGGAAGCTGGATGTGTGACTCTCTATTCCGAAGACTTTCGCGATGGCCAGACGATTGATGGCCAAATCACGATACGAAACCCGTTCGCTGGGTTATCCGGGTAGCAGCCTGCGCCTGAAATACGAAGCTGAAGAGGGACTCCTCACTCTGCCGGCCGCTGGGGATTCGGAATGACAAGTTCACGGTGATCGGTGATACGGGAATCGGCCCGCGCCATCACTGCGTTGCGACCGAGGCTAGCTCCTTGCTGCGAGCGGCTTTCCACAGCTCCATATACGGCTTCAGTTCTTCCATCATGCGCGCGAACTGGCCTAGTTCCAGGGACTGCGCGCCGTCACTGATGGCTTTTTCCGGGGCGGGGTGAGCTTCGATGATCAAACCGTCGGCGCCGATGGCTACGCCTGCGCGGGCTACGGCGGGCACAAGGCTGCGCTTCCCTGTGGCGTGGCTGGGATCGAGGATGACGGGCAGGTGCGTCAGTTCGTTCAGCACCGGAATCGCGGAAATGTCGCAGGTGTTGCGCGTGGCGGTTTCAAAGGTGCGGATGCCGCGCTCGCACAGAATCACATCCGGATTGCCGTGGGCGGTGATGTACTCCGCGCTCATAAGCAGTTCCTTGATGGTGCTGCTGAGGCCACGCTTGAGAAGCACTGGGCGGCCGCATTTTCCGAGTGCCTTCAGCAGCATAAAGTTCTGCATATTGCGCGCGCCCACCTGCATCACGTCGGCATATCGCGCCACCAGGTCCACGTCCCGATCGCCCATCACTTCGGTCACGATGGCGAGGCCGGTGGCTTTCTTGGCCTTCTGCAGCAGCTTCAACCCTTCTTCTTCCATGCCCTGAAAATCGTACGGCGAGGTGCGCGGCTTGAACGCGCCGCCACGGAGGAGTTTCGCCCCGGCTTTCGCGACTGCCTCGGCAGAGCGCATGATCTGCTCTTCGCTCTCGACGGAACACGGCCCGGCAATGACCACAAACTCGTCGCCGCCAATTTCCGTGCCGTTGACCTTGATGCGCGTTTTGCCCTTGCGGAACTCTTTGCTCACGAACTTGTACGGCGCGCTGATGCGCATGACATTTTCCACTTGCGGCAGCGATTCCACCGATTCCAGGCACGCGGTGACGTCGCCCACGCCGACCACACCGATAACGACGCGCTCTTCGCCTTCAATCGAGTGCACTTTGTATCCGAAGTTCTTCACGATTCCACAGACCTCGTCGATTTCCTCGCGCGAAGCGTGCAACTTCATGGAAATGATCATGGCAGTCCCTTCTTCCTTCTCCGGATCAGCCGGCACAAAAAAAAGCCCACTCGCTGCGAGTGGGCCGAATATCGCTGGATTCAACTTGCTTAGACGGCGGCCCCTCGCTTCCGGCTGGTCCGGTACGTAAATCGCCACCAATAGGAATAGGCCACGAAATTCATGGAAGCCAGTCTACCGGGTCTGGCGGAAAACGCAAGCCGGAATTCGTGAGCTAAGGGACCATTAGAACAGCAGGATGGCGACGCGGAAGCGGGTGAAATCGCCAGAGCCGCGGGCATCACAAGCCCCGACGGCGGCGGAATGATACCGGCAGGAGTCCAGCTTCAGTGCGATGTCGTCAGGGAGGCGGGTGAGGTCGCCGGTCTCGTAGCGAAGGACGCCGGCGGGCTTCTGACCGGCCCAGCCACGGTCGAGTGCGCAGGTCTTGCGGGCGTCGGCGGTCGAGTTGACCGAACGGAGACCGTGGGTGGCGAGTTGCGAAGCTACCTCTTGCTCCTGCGCATCCAGGGTAAGTCTGGGAACGGCAGCGGAGAAGTTTTCCACGGCGAAATAAACGTTGCGCGTCTGGACTACGGAAATGCCGACGGAGTTCAGCTGCGGATCAAGGAGGTTGGCGCGGTGCGGAGGCGATTTCATCAATTGCGTGTGCAAACCGGCGACGCTAGGGCCTTGCGCAACGTTTTCCGCGATCAGGCTGAAGCGCGCACCGGCCTGACGCGCACGATCCTGCATTGCCGGTTCGCCGGGGAACCGGTGTGAAAGCGTGTTCGCCTTGGCCATGCGAAGTGCGTGCTGGTGCGCCGCGGCGGCCAGCGCGGAATCCCATTGAAGCGCGGGTAAATGGTCAGCGGCACGGTCGCGGTTGGCGGCGTCTAGTAATGTTTTGCTGGCAGCGCTGACCTGTGGACGCGCGCCGTGGGTAGTGGGCGCAAGGAAAAGCGCGAGTAGCGCAATGG
>JBAVHY010000522.1:0-1624 GCA_049686315.1 Candidatus Acidiferrum sp.
ACTCAGTTCCGCCCTCGAAAAAGCCGTGCGAATTAGCCGTTCCTTCTGTCGCATGCCCAGAAATGCTTAAAACCTTCACGAACCTACCTATTCTCACCTTCTTCCGGAGCTCGATGCGGAACCGCTGAACCTCTTGAGTCTTGCTTGCGTTCACATCCTGCCCATCGTACGATTTGAAATTGGTGTGTTGCGGGGATTTTGCTCTATAGACTTCTGTCCGGCGGCTCCTGGTTCCTCGGAGCCCACGTGCCTCGGTCTCGAGCCAGGAGAGGTTCGGAATGAAATCGGTTGTGGTAGTGGGTGCGCAATGGGGCGACGAAGGCAAGGGCAAGGTTGTTGATTATCTCGCCGGGTCGTTTGACTACATCGCACGAGTCGCTGGTGGCCACAATGCCGGCCACACCGTCATCATTGGGAAAGATCGTTTCGTTCTGCAGCTGATTCCCTGCGGAATCCTCCGCCCGAAGCAACACGCCGTTATCGGCGCAGGCGTAGTCGTCGATCCCGCCGCTCTGGTTGCGGAAATTGAAACCCTCTCCAAGGGTGAAATCGAAGTCAAAGGGCGGCTGCACATCAGCAATCGCGCCCACCTGATTTTCCCGTATCACCGCGAACTGGATATGGCTGCGGAAGCGGCTCGTGGCGCAAACAAAATCGGCACAACCTCTCGCGGCATTGGCCCTGCCTACGAAGACAAGATGGCCCGCCGCGGATTGCGCGTTGTCGATCTGCTCACTCCCGACCTCTTCCGAGAGAAGGCTGCTCGTGTGGTAGCTGAGAAGAACCGCATCGCGCAGGGAGCCTATGGCGCGCAAGTGGATTTCTCCGCCGATGTCGAAACCACACTGGCGCTCGGCGAAAAGATCAAATCCTACATTTGCGATACCGCGGAACTCATCAATCGAGCGCTGGACGAAGGCAAATCCGTCCTCTTCGAAGGCGCGCAGGGCACCATGCTCGACATCGACCATGGCACCTACCCCTTTGTTACCTCCTCCAGCGCTACCTCTGGCGGCGCCACCACCGGCGTCGGCGTGCCGCCCACAAAAATCCGCAATGTCCTCGGCATTTCCAAGGCTTACACCACGCGCGTGGGCAGCGGTCCATTCCCCACGGAAATGCCCGACCTCGAAGCCAAGGAAGTCCGCGAACGCGGCAAGGAATTTGGCGCTGTCACGGGGCGTCCGCGGCGTTGCGGCTGGCTGGATCTTGCGGAGCTGCGCTACGCCAAAATGATCAACGGTATCGATTCCCTCGTGGTCACCAAGCTCGATGTCTTCGACACGCAGCGCGAAATCAAAGTTTGCGTTGGCTATACCTACAAAGGTTCACCCATTCACGAAATGCCTGCCTCCGCCGAAGAATATGAGCGCGTCACTCCGTTGTACAAATCGCTCCCCGGATGGTGCGATTCCACCTATGGAGTCCGGGAGGCCGCCAAACTCCCCAAAGCCGCCATCGACTACCTTCACTTCGTTTCGGACTTCCTCCAGGTCGAAATCGGAATGATTTCCACCGGCCCCGAGCGCGACGCGACCATCATCCAGCCCGGCACGCTTCTGGCGAGCTGGCTCTAGCTCCACCACCAGCCGTTCCGAGGCGGGCCGTAGGGGCGCAGCACTGC
>JBAVHY010000523.1:0-3102 GCA_049686315.1 Candidatus Acidiferrum sp.
CCCTTTGCACAAACCGCAAAGGTTAGGCCACCCGGAACTATTTTTTCAGGCGGCGCCAGGGAAACTCACTGGGCGCTGGTCCGGAGGAAGGCCCGCCGCTAGCCGGTCATGAAGTTCCTGAACGAGCGCTTCCCTTTCATCCAGCGAATATTTTGTGGAATCAATGGGCTCGAGGAATTCGACCACGATGCGGCCCGGCTTGATGCTGAGCTTGCCCTTCACCATTATTCGATGAGCCCCCGAACAGGCCACCGGAACGATGGGCACTCCAGATTTGATGGCCATGACGGCGATTCCCTTTTTGAAGTCCTGCAGACGGCCGTCGGAGCTGCGCGTGCCTTCCGGATAAATCAAAAAGGATTGGCCGTTGCGGATGGCTTCGATGGCTTTCTCAACGCTCTCGATGGCGGAATCCCGATTGAGGCGGTCGACGGGGATAAAATGAGCGAGTTGGAAAGCTTGGCCGGCGATGGGCCAATCGAACAAGGAGCGCTTCAGAAGAATGGCGATACGGCGCGGAATGGCGCCAACGACAGCAGGGGCGTCCGCGGAACTGGTGTGATTTGCTGCAAAGATGCACGTGCCCGTGGGGATGTGTTCGAGGCCCTTGATTTGCACGCGCACGTCCACACAGTTCACCAAGAGCATCACTCCTCTAATCCCGCACCAATAGAGCGGATCAACATGCCTTGTCAACAGGGTGTAAAGGAGCAGGGGCGGCCCCGCAATGAGGATGTACAGGGCGAGAAAAACGCACATGAAAGCCGCTCGAACCATGGGGTAGGTTATAAGTTAGAAGCGTGACACTCGAAGTGCCCAATGGCGCGCATACGTATCTCGTTTTGTTTCGTCCGATTTTGCCACACTTCAGGACCCTTCTTCCAACGTCTCGCTCCTCGTAGGGGCGCAGCACTGCTGCGCCCCATGTCCGCAGGATCGCTCCGTTCTCCACGACCCGTTCTTAGGCAAGGGTTAGTGGCCTTGCGCGGTGATTGGGTCGGTTGTGCCGTGCAGCAGGCCATCGCGAATGCGCTTGGCGCGGTCGCTTGGATTAGAGGCCTCGACCACCTCGTACGACTTTTCGCGCAGCTCGCCGAGATGAACATCGATGTTCTCTTCCTTCTCCGCGCGGCGGATGCGCAGACGGAGTTCCTCGCCTGGTTTCTGTTGCATCGCCCAATGCTCCGGGCGGCGCGGGGGCGCGGCGCTGTTCCAACGAAGTATTTCGTCTCCGGCCTTCAAGCCGCTCTTTTCCGCGTTGCTGCCGGGTTCCACGCTGGCAACGGTCCACGGGGCGTCCGGCTCGCGCTGAACAGCGAACCCGAGAACGGCGCGAACCAGTTCCTTTTCCTGGAGAGCGAGGCCAGCCTGCGAAAACATCTCGCTATACGGGAGAGGCTGTGCGCCGCTGACATACTTGGAAAAGAAGTCCTCAATCGAGCTGCGGGTGAGTTTCTCCGCTGTTAGTCGGACATCCAGACTGTCGCGATAGAACTTTCCCCCTTTAGCGAAATCCTGATTCATGGCGCGCATGACGTCATCGAGACTCCGCTGATTGTCCGTGCGGTCGCGGATAAGGATATCGAGCAACACGCCGAGGACCTGGCCCTTGGTGTAATAAGAGACGCTGCGCTGCGGCTGGTTATAGAGCGCATATTTTTCGAGCCAGGCGTCGAGGCTGGATTGCTCGGCGCTCTGCCATTGCTCTGCGGGGCGGACTTCCAGTTCGGTGATCTGCGAGGCGAGGTCCTGGTAAAACTCGCGCTTATTCCAGATGCCGGAACGCACCAGGGCGTAGGAGCCGTAAGTATTGGTGACGCCTTCGGCAAACCACAGGGAGCGTGTATACATTTCGTGGGTATAGTCAACAGGTTCCAGGGAAGCGGGGCGGATGCGCTTCACATTCCAGAGATGGAAATATTCGTGAGCCGAGACATTGGCGAGATAGTCCGGGGAAGACACGAAGATGGCGGTGGAGTTGGCATGCTCCATGCCGCCGCCCGCACCGCCCGCGGCTTTGCCGATGTGGAAAATGAAGGTGTACCGATCGTAGGGAGCGCCGTCCATGAGCTTGAGTTCGTACATGCAAATTTTGCGGAGTGCGGCTTCCACGTCACGCTTTTTGTAATTGTCGCCGTGGATCACGACGTGAACCTGCGGCGTTAGATCGTGAATTGTGAACTCTTCGAACTTGGACGCTTCGATGGGTGCGTCGCCGAGAGCGTCGAAACTGGGGGCCTCCATGGTGAACTGGCGCGCGCCCCCCATTGACTCCATGAGGGTGAGCGCAGCGGATGCGACCTTCCATTCAGCAGGTACATCTTGGAGCGAGATGGAGCTTGCTTCGGCGCGGCGATCCGGCACGTACAAAAGAATCATGGCGGGATTGATGAAGGCATGCTCCGTATTAAGTTGCGTGTTGAAAGGGCCGACATCGTCCCAGAAGGTGGCGTATTTCACGGTGATAGTGCCGCTGGCCTTCACGTGCCAGGTGAGTTTGTCAAGTTTCTCGATCTCGACTTTGTGGCCGTCCGCGAAGGCTTCCACTTGCTGGACGTGGCTGCTGAAGTCGCGGATTTCATACAGCGCATTCCACGCGGCCATCTGGAGTTTCGTTTCGCCCTTGACTTCGGGCACTTGCATCGAGACATGGAAGAGATGCTGCTCGGGATGTGCGAGAGAGACCTCGTAGCGGATGGCAGCGCTGGCGGGAGTGACGAAAAACGCGAAGAAAACCAGCGCGGCGGCGAGTGCAAAAGACGCAGCGTCATGTAGTGGCCGCTCTTTAGACCGGCAAATCCCTCCCGCACGCGCGCCCCAGGGCAAGTCGGACGGCATCACAAGGCCCTCCCTACAGGGGAATGGGTTCACTGGGCGTGCGCCTTAGAAGGAAATGGCCGGGCGGACAAACGCTTGAGCAGCTTCTCGCATAGTCCATCGAAACTACCATTGGACATGACCAGGAGCAAATCATTCGGGCGCGCTTCGACCACCAGAAAATCCGCGATGGCATCGGCACTCGCTAGAACACGCGCGTCTTTGCCCAGTTCGCGAACCGCGGAAACGATGGTCTCCGGATCCAGGCGCTGCTCGTCGCTCAAC
>JBAVHY010000524.1:0-5963 GCA_049686315.1 Candidatus Acidiferrum sp.
GCAGAACAGGATTGATGCTGCTGGCGGGGGTTTTCGTCAGCAGCATTTGTGTTTTACCGGCAGGGTCCCAAACCGCTTCCAAAGCAGTAAGTCCAAAGCCAACTGTAGGGGCTCCGATGCACTACCAGCCCGATCGGTTCGCGGGGCGCGCACGCAAATACTTCGCGCTTGTTTGGGGCGTCGACTCACTCAGCGTGAAGTGGACCGAGTCAGGGGAGGTCATTCGCTTCGCCTACCGCGTCCTAGACGCCCAAAAAGCCATGATGCTGAACGACAAGAAGGCTGTGCCTGAGTTGATCGACCCGCAAGCAGGTGTCAAATTGGTTGTTCCGTCCTTGGAAAAGGTAGGGCAACTGCGCCAGAGCAGCACGCCAGAGGCGGGCAGGACCTACTGGATGGCTTTCTCGAACAAGGGCAGGCCGGTGAAACGGGGAGACCACGTTGCCGTGGTGATTGGGCAGTTTCGAGCCGAAGGGCTCGTGGTGGACTAGCGATTGGGTTCCGTCTCAAGTTTAGGACGAGAACGGATCGCGGTGTCCAGAGTTAGAGTGATTCTTCATCTTCAGGAGTGCCCCAAAGGCTTGTACGCGACCGTCAACAACCAGCCGTGGTTGTTCGAGCCAATTAGGACGTCGGTTTGCGTCATTTGACTGCTGCCTAACTAACGATGACAAGTTTTTGGGCGACGAAGGCTTATTCCCATCATGCATGGCCGTTGGCGCTGGGACGTGAGCAAAGTCCACAACTGCAACTGCCGAGCAACCTGCCCAAGCTTCTTGACAGTTGGAGGACGGCATACGAAAATTATACGAATCGGCCCGAAAGTTGCTTTTTCTCCAAGATTGAGAAACAACTCACCCGATTTGATATAGACCTGAGGGCACGCAGGCCAGCGAGGCGCAACTGGCGAGCAGCGTAGAGCGCCTGCGCCGAGGCCAGTGTCCAGAAGCTGCTTAGCTTGGAGGCACGGGTGCCGAGTTTTCATCTGTTCAAGAAGAGTCCATCCGACTTCACCACTAGATCGGCGCGCGAGCTTCGGTTCAAAAAGAGGTTTTCCTTTTGGCCTCCCGTACTATTGGGTATGGTGGTTTTGTTGATCATAGTCGCGTTCCTGCAATTCCGCTGGACCTCGCAGATCACCGAGGCCACCGAAGCACAGATCGGGAACCGTGTGCAATCATTGATGAGCGACTGGCACCGCGATCTTTATCAAGAATTCTCCGCGATCTGCGTTGCTCTCCAAGTCGGTCCGGACTCCGGTGCCCGCGATGGTTGGAAAGATTATCTCCAAAGATATGCGGAGTGGGTCGGCACCCCAGCGAATCGGGAGATGGTGGAGAATATCTACATCTGGGAAGTCAGCCAAAGAGCAGAACCCCAATTACTGCGCCTGGATGTGGATTCCGACAACATCGAGCGGTGGGATGTTCCTCGAAATTTGGAGAGCTTACTTGCCCGTTTGCAGGCGAATTCCTCAAGTCTTGGAGACGCTCTGAGTGCGTGGGAGTTTCGTGACTCAGCGAGCCAAGGGCGCCTTGAGGGAGGCAATAACCTGCCTCCCCGGCACGCGATGCCGGAGAATGCACTCCTCGGATGGCAGTTCGACGCGAACATTCCCGCTATCGTGCACCCTATCGTGCATCACGCGCGGCCGGTCGATTCCCATTCCACTATTATGTCGGGCGCAGTTGATTGGATCGTGGTTGTTCCCAATCTCAGCACCGTTCAGAATCGAATCCTGCCCGATCTCGCCGAGCGATACTTCGGAGGCGGGGGAGGGCTTGAATACAATCTGGCGGTTATCGTTCCGGGAAGCTTGCCTCCTCGGTTGATCTACGCTTCGGATGCTGAGTTTGGAGCAGCGAGCGTGGGCGCTGCCGAAGCTACTATGAATATTTTCAGGCCAGCTCCTGGGAACATGGGAGGGCAGTTTAAACAGACCGCCACCGGTGGCAACTCATTGAAGAGCGCTGAATGGCATAATTTTTCAGGGCCGGTTTGGTTTCCGACAATACAGTACTCTCCGTCCCAGGATCCCTGGGTGCTAGTGCTGCAACACCGCAACGGTCCGCTCCAAGCCGTGGTAAACAGAGTAAGGCAAAGAAACTTGACAATCAGTGCTCTTGTACTGCTCTTGCTCGGTGCTACCATGGGTTTTGTGGCCGTCGCCGGACTTCGAGCCCAGAACTTCGCCCGGCTCCAGATGGAATTCGTGGCCTCCGTCTCCCATGAGTTGCGCACGCCATTGACTGCCATTTTTTCCGCGGGCGAGAATATCAAAGACGGCTTTGTAAAGGGACAGTCCAACATGGCGCACTATGGTTCCATTGTCACCAGCCAAGCGCGCCAATTGGTGGACCTCGTAGATCGCATACTGCTTTTTGCTTCGATACGCAGCGGCAAGATCCATTACAATTTGCGACCCCTACAGGTCTCAGCAATTCTGCAACGCATTCGCAAGACCACGGCGGGATTGATTGAGGATTCTACATACTCCATCGAGGAACATGTGGAGCCTGACCTCCCGTGCGTTGCCGGGGATTTGTCCGCGGTCTGTGGGTGCCTGGAGAATCTGATCACAAATGCCCTCAAGTACAGCGGGAGCGATGGCCGGATCCGCATTTCCGCCGCGGCTCATGAAACGGGCCATGATGAGAAAGAAATCAGGATCAGCGTGCAGGATTTCGGAATGGGCATCAGCAGTTCGGATTTGCCACATATCTTCGAGCCGTTTTACCGCAGCCCCGCGGTAACCACCGCGCAGATACGCGGCACCGGCCTGGGGCTTTCTCTGGCAAAGCATCTTGCGGAAGCGATGGGCGGAAGAGTTACGGTCGTCAGCGAGGTTGGACTGGGAAGCGTTTTCACTTTGCACTTGCCTGCTTCCGCGGAACAGGAATATGAACTCTCGCCGGCGGGTTCAAACGGCGATGCGGTGAGGCGAAATGAATGAGAGCATTCTGTTGGTTGAAGATGAAGAGGTATTGAGGACCACCCTGGGCGACCGCCTGCGGGGCGAGGGATATGTCGTTGACACGGCGGTCGATGGGCAGGAGGCGTTTGAGAAAGCAGCCAACCTGCCTTTCGATCTGATTATTCTCGACCTCATGTTACCGCGTCGCAGCGGGCTTGACGTTTGCCGTGATATCCGGCATGCAGGAATGGCAACCCCGATTCTGATCCTCACCGCCCGGAGCGAGACGGTCGATAAAGTGGTGGGACTCAAGATCGGCGCTGACGACTACGTGACTAAACCATTCGAGGCCGCGGAGCTCGTTGCCCGTATCGAGGTTCTCTTGCGGCGCGTACCCATTCATGCCGGCCAAGGGGTTCATGAGCTTGGCCCGATCCGCGTAGACGTTCGTCGAAGGGAAGTCACGCGAAATGGACAACCCATTTATCTTACGGCTCGCGAATTCCACCTTCTTCGTTACCTCGTAGAGCACTTAGGAAGCACCGTCTCACGGTCCGACCTGTTGCGCTCCGTGTGGGGCTATGAGGCCGATACGTTCACCCGCACCGTCGATACCCATGTGGGCAGTCTGCGCCAGAAATTGGAGGAAAACCCCAAACGGCCCGAGTTTATCATCACGGTCTCTGGAGTTGGCTACAAGGTCGTCGGACTGGTCTCCAAGTAATTCTACCTGCGTGATTCGTTCTCACCGATTTTCAAGTCCTTGCATGCGTTAACGGCGTCTCAGTTGTGACCGGATGCTCTCATTTGCAAATCCGCGTGCTCACAAGACTCCGCGAATGGTAAAAAGACTCTAGAGGTCGACATCAAATGGCTGCAAGATGGAAGCAGATTCTCAAGAGCACTCGAAGCAGGCAGTGGAAGCCAGATTTCTATCGGAGGTATCTAACGAATCCCGGCCGCTTAATCCATGACCGATTTACATGGTCGAGTTGGCTATTGGTGCAAGCGATCGCTTTGGGGCTGGGAATCTGCCTCTGTTTTATGGGTATAGCCACATCGGGGCAGACGGTGGGCGGCCCGAATTCGTCTTCGGGAAATCCTGCGGACCGCACGGCACAAAGTGATTTGTTGTGGCAGAAGCTTGAAGCCACCGTCCAGCAAGTGAACCACGAACTCGACGGCACGATGGGTGTTGCGATCATGGATCTCACGGATGGGCGAATTTTTCAACAGAACCCCAATCATGTATTTGCGCAGGCGTCATCGATCAAGGTCGCTGTCCTGGCCGAATTGTACCGGCAACAACAGCAGAGCGAGTCGGGGGTGACTGGCAAGGTAAAGCTCAGCGACCTTTACACTGTGGACACGCGAGACCTTGTCGATGGCAGCGCAATCATGGGAGGACTCACCCCTGCGGTAACGCGTGTGGCGAATCGCGACTTGGCAACGTTTATGGTGGCGGTTAGCGACAACAGCGCCACAAACGTGCTCATCGACCGGCTTGGCATGCAAAACGTGAATGCGATGCTGGACTCGCTCGGCCTTCACCAGACGCGACTGCAGCGCAGAATGATGGACGTGAAGGCGGCGCAAGAGGGCCGCGAGAACATCTCGACCCCAAGCGAGATGATGGCGCTGCTGGCCGCAATTTACCGGAACAAAGTAGTGAACAAAACGCTGACGGATGACTTTTTCAAGGTGCTTGGAACTCCAAAAGAAAGCGATATTCCGCGCTATATTCCGGAGGAGGTGGTTTGCGCGAACAAACCGGGCCAACTGGCCGCAGTACGCAACGACGTAGGCGTCGTATTCGTGCCAAACCGCCCGTTTGTGATCGTGGTGATGACCGCATATCTGAAACATGAACGCGATGGAGACGACGCCATCGCAAGGATCGCCGGTGCCGCGTACGACTATTTCGACCGCGTTGCCCGTTCGTCGCCGTATGGCCGTATCGTAACAGAGCGGAGCACGCATTGAAGCTATCAGGGTCAGGGAGGTCTTGGAACTCGCGGAATCGCTCTCCTGCCCTAACCGAGGACCTTTAGTCCCAGGCCGGGCCCGGGCGGCAGGATGATTTTGCCTTTCTCGACGGTCATGCCGGAAAAAGGGTCGTTACTGATAAGAAGGAACCCATCGAGGTCGGCATAGTCAACTAGCGGGGACAGTTGCGCGGCCGCGGTGCAGGAACAGGAGCTCGAGATCATGCAGCCTAACATGACCTTCATATCCAAGGCTCGCGCCATCCCAATCCAGCGATGCGCTTCCAGGATGCCACCCGATTTGTCAAGCTTCACGTTGATACCGTCGTAGGCTTCCTTCAGTTTGGGGATCACCGCGGCACTGGTGCACGCTTCGTCAGCCATGATCGGCAGGTGCACCTTGCTGCGCACGTACTTGATTTCTTCGAACATATGCGCGGGCATGGGCTGTTCAATGAACTCCACGCCTTGAGTCTCCAGCCAGTTGATCTTTCGGATTGCCTCGTCCTTGTCGGTCCAACCCTCGTTCGCGTCTACGCGAAGTGGCTTCTTTGTGACACTGCGCACGGCCGAGATGGTTTCTTCATCGGTTTTAAGCCCCACCTTGACCTTCAACACCGGGTAGTCGGCGGCTTCGATGGTCTTCTGTCTGGTGATTTCGGGCGTGTCGATGCCGATAGAGAATGTCGTGACCGGCGTCGCCAAGGGGTCAAGACCGAAATACTCGTACAGCGGGACATTCAACCTCTTGCAAACCCAATCCATGACGGCGATGTCCACCGCTGCCATGGCTGCTCGCTGGTGGTCGCCAAGGCGCTTGCGGATGTTCGCGAGGAAACTGTCAAAACATTTGGGATCACCCTTGACGATGTACTCGAGGTGTTCCTCGACAGCCTGCTTCGCTTCGGCGGGAAACTCCTTGTAGCGAACGATGGGTGCGCCTTCGCCGTATCCGGTAACGCCCGCGCGCGTGTAGCGCACGTTGACGGTCTCCCGATAAGCGCTGGAAGACATCGTGGTGGTCCACGTGTGCCGCAAGTTCAGACGTTTCAAATCGACGTTGA
>JBAVHY010000525.1:0-6651 GCA_049686315.1 Candidatus Acidiferrum sp.
GGGGGAGGGCCACTCTTGAATGTCAGTGTAACCGGAGAACAAGGAGCCTGCAACGAGAGTAGTGAAGCAGCGAGGCACCCCTTCCGCTGAGTTGCAGGAAGGGCGTGTTACGATTCCGAGGTTGCTCCAATAACATGGTTCAGACAATGATTCATGAGAACTTGCTTCGCGTGAAGGAGCAGATCGCCAGCGCGGTGAATCAAGCCGGACGAAGCGCTGAAGAAATCACCCTGATCGGCGTCTCGAAAACCCATCCCGCAGTGGTGATTCAAGAGGCTTTTGACAACGGACTGCGCCATTTTGGGGAAAATCGCGTCCAGGAATGGGAAGGGAAGCGTGCCCAGGTCGCGGACCTGCCCGCAAGATGGCACCTGATTGGCCACTTGCAGAGCAACAAGGCTGCGAAGGCGGCGAAGCTGTTTCATAGCATTGACGCGGTCGACGATTTTGCATTAGCGCAAAAATTGGATCGCGCTTGCTTCGACTTGCCTGCCGGACAGCGGCTGCGCATTCTCATTGAAGTGCACATCGGTGGGGAAGAGTCGAAGAGCGGCGTTCCCGTAACGGGCTTGCCAGAATTGACGGAGAAAGTTTTGGCGCTCGAACGCCTGGAACTGGCTGGACTCATGTGCATTCCGCCGTTTTTGGAGAAACCAGAGCAGGTTCGGCCCTATTTTGCCCGCTTGAGGGAACTTAGGGATCAACTGGAAGCGCGGCTCGGGCAACGATTGCCCGTGTTGTCGATGGGGATGTCACACGACTTCGGCGCGGCCATAGCCGAAGGTGCCACGGAAATACGCGTGGGGACCGCGCTCTTTGGTACCCGCTCGGCCGCGCAATGAATCGAAATACATGAGGGGACGCGAACCACAAAAATGAATCTCTTCACGCCGTTTCGGCTCCGCGGCACTGAGCTCAAGAATCGAATTGCTGTTTCGCCTATGTGCGAGTATTCCGCCAATGACGGCCATCCAGGTACGTGGCACTTGGTCCATTTGGGCAGCCGGGCAGTGGGGGGCGCTGCCCTGGTGATGGCGGAGGCCACGAGCGTGCAAGCCGTCGGTCGGATTTCTCCGGCGGACACCGGATTGTATTTGGATTCGCATGTGGAAGCCTGGCGGCCCATCGTCGAATTCATTCGTGAACAGGGTGCCGCGGCAGGAATTCAGTTGGCGCATGCCGGGCGCAAGGCCAGCACGGCTGTGCCATGGCTTGGCGGAGCGCCCCTTTCCATAAACGCGGGTGGTTGGGAGCCACTCGCGCCGAGCGCCATTCCTTTTGATACAGGCTACAACCTGCCGAAGGAGCTCTCCGCCGGAGAGATCGATCAGATCGTGGCGGACTTTGCGACTGCGGCGAGACGAGCGCTGCGAGCCGGATTTCAGGTCGCGGAAATTCATGCCGCGCATGGCTATCTTTTGCAGGAGTTTTGTTCGCTGCTGAGCAACCACCGTGCGGATGAGTATGGTGGCAGCTTTGAAAACCGAATTCGTCTGCTTCTGCGCGTGACGAAAGCAGTGCGCGAGATCTGGCCGGAACAACAGCCGCTTTTCGTGCGTATATCCGCCACGGACTGGAAAGAGGACGGCTGGGAAATCCAGCAGAGCGTGGAACTGTGCCGCAGACTGAAGGGACTCGGCGTGGACCTGGTGGATGTGTCCAGCGGGGGTATTGTGCCCGGCCTGCGCATTCCAGTCGGCCCGGGCTATCAAGTTGGATTTGCGGCCACAATCCGGCGCGAGTCGAGTATTGCCACGGGCTGTGTGGGAATGATTACCGACCCTGCGCAGGCGGAAACGATCATTGCGACTGGTCAGGCGGACATAGTGCTCCTCGCACGAGAGATGTTGCGTGATCCCTACTGGCCGCGACACGCTGCCCAGGCGCTTGGCGTAAAGATCAAGCCGCCGGTCCAATACGAAAGAGCGTGGTGAGCTGTGAGTTTTCTGGAGGTAGCGGAAGATAAAACGCGTGGGACAGTAACTTTTGCCGTGCGCGTCCAGCCGCGTGCCAGCCGCGATGAGATTACCGGTGTGGTCGAAGGCGCGATGAAAGTTCGATTGTGCGCGCCTGCCGTGGAGAACCGAGCGAACGAAGCCTTAATCGAATATCTTGCGGGAATTTTGAAAACATCGAAGTCGGCTGTTAGAATCCGGAGCGGTGGGCAAAGCAGATTCAAGCGCGTCGAGGTCTTTGGCGTGACGCGGCAACAAATCGAAAGCCTGCTTCGGACGGAAGCATGAAGCCGCCAGCCAGAGACGGGAAGGACTAAGCTCCCATGAAGGTCGATATCAGCGAGATGCAGAAAGACCTGCGCGGCGCGAAGCTCGACGGCTGGCTATTTTACGACTTTCGCGGGCGTGACCCGATTGCCCATCGGATCCTGGGACTACCGCAGGGCATGCGCACAAGGCGATGGTTCTATTTTATTCCAGCCAAGGGAACGCCCAGAAAGCTGGTTCACAAAATCGAATCGGGGTCACTTGCGGCGGTGCCCGGAGAAACCCTGTACTACGCGGGGCAGAAAGAGTTGCGCGACAACTTGAAGAAGACGTTGGGGCGCGCCAAGAAAGTAGCCATGCAATATTCGCCGAAGAATGCGATTCCCTATGTTGCGATGGTGGATGCGGGCACTGTGGAATTGGTTCGGAGTCTCGGCGCCAAGGTCGTTACTTCGGCGGACTTGGTGCAGAAATACGAGGCCTGTTGGAGCAAAGAGCAACTCGAGTCGCACCTGGCCGCGGGGCGGGAGATCGACCGCATCGTGCGCGAAGCGTTTGATTACACTGCCAAGTGCGTCAAGGAGAAGAAGCCGCTCACGGAATATGACCTCCAACAATTTATTCTACAAAGGTTCGAAGCGGCTGGAATTGTGACGGAAGAGGGGCCGGACATCGCGGTGAATAAGAATGCCAGCGACCCGCATTACGGCCCCACACGGGAAAAAGCCTCGCCGATTCTGGCCGGCGATCTGTTGCTCCTGGATGTTTGGGGAAAACGGAAGGCCGCCGACAGCGTGTATTACGACATCACTTGGATGGGCTACCTTGGAGCGGCGGTGCCGGAGAAATATGTGAAAATTTTCAATGTGCTCCGGGACGCGAGGGATCGCGCGGTCGAATTAATACGTTCGAGCGTGAAGACCGGGAAGCCCCTGCAGGGATGGCAAGTGGATAAGGCCGCCCGCGGCGTCGTGGAGAAAGCCGGTTTCGGAAAGTATTTCTTCCATCGCACCGGCCACAATATCGGCACGGCGGTTCACGGCAACGGCGTCAACATGGATGGACTCGAGACGCAGGATGAGCGGCATTTGATTCCGCATACCTGCAATTCCGTGGAGCCGGGAATTTACTTGCCGGAATTTGGGATGCGCACGGAAGTGGATGTGTACGTGGACGAAAAAGAGGCTCGAGTAACCGGCGCAATCCAGAAGGAAATTTTGCCGCTGCTCGCGTGAAGATGGGACAACCACAAAACGCATGAGTCAAGAAGCGAACGAAACTACCCCCGTCGAGACCGCTGCCGCTACCACTGATCTGAAGCCGCCTTCCGAGCACAAAGGCTGGACCGTGGCTGTCGCCGGCTGGCTGCTGCCCGGCCTGGGGCATGCTCTGCAACGCATGTGGGGACGCGCCGCGGTCGTGTTTGTCACCGTGGGACTCCTGGTGGTTGTGGGTGCATCCCTACGAGGCAATCTGTTCACTTCAAATGGAAATGATGCCTTCGATACCCTGGGGTATGTGGCGGATTTGGGTGCGGGCAGTTTCTATTTTGTTGCGCGGGCACTGGAGCGCGATGGAGCCGATGTCTCTCATGCCGGGGGAGACTACGGAACAAGGTTTCTGGCCACCGCGGGAGTCCTGAATCTGCTTGCGGCGCTGCATGCTTACGAAGCGGCACGGGGCCGCAAGGCGTGAGTGGGTCAATGGGAAGTGATTTTACTCACATCCAGGCGTTTCTATTTTTTGCGGCAGTCATTTCCGTGGCCTTTGGTTTTCTCGGACGTCGCCAGCCGAAAGACCGGATAAGGTACATTCTGTGGTCGTTTGTCCTGTTCCTGCTGGTGGGAATCGGGATTGCCTGGGCCATGTATCCGTTTTCTCGTTAATCGCCGGGGCAGAGCGGCATTGCAGTTCAGTCCTGCCAACTCTGAGCCAAGTGGAAACGAACTATCTCGCCTCGGCGTGCAACGCTTGGCGCGTGGATTCAAGGGTATGGATCAACGATTCTTTTGGCAGATTCTGAATGATGGGTTGAATAATCCATCCCAGCCCCCTAGGCACATCGCGCGTTAACGAAATTGCCCGGCACTCCAGGCACAGACCACCTTCCCGCTCCTGGAATCTCCAGTAGGAACTTAGCCGCCAGAGGAACCCGTAGCCCGTATCGGGTGGCAACACAGTCTCCTTGGGGCTACCGGCGTTCTCCACTTCCGCAATGCGTGTGGTGTACGAGCGGCAAGTCCAGCGTGAGGAGTCCACGGGGCGATAATGCACTGTGTGATCGGTATCGAGGACTACAGTCAAGATTTTCTTCTTGAGCAGTCGTAAGTAAATTTCAAAGTCGTTGTGATGATGGCTTATCAACTTTGATTCGATCACCTCGGGTTTGTAGATATTCTTATGGTTATCGTAGTCCTGGACGAGCGCCAAGGTCTCCTTGAGACTTGTGGCCGGGAGAAATGCTGCGCCGATCCAATCGTGGATCAAACCATCCGGCACCTTGACGGGCTCCTGACCGCACCAGAATTGCGCCACGATGTGCCCTTTTTGGATCTGCTGGGTTCTGTCAGAATTGGCGTCAGACCAAAGGAACGAGCTGCTGTCAAGTAGCGTCTGCTCCATCTCCGTTTCGGCTTTATGAATGTAAGCTTCAAAGGCCTTCAAGGTAGGAGGCTTCAACTGCGTTGCCTTTGCACTCTGCGACATTTCACTCCACCAATCGCGAATCGGAAATCAATGATCAAGCAGCTCACAGCAACGATGATGTTCATCAGGCTCGGCGATTGCGCTTTGGCGCCCGGCGGGCTGGTTTCTTACGTTGCGGCGGGCGCGCTTGTAGTTCCTCAATGCGGCGGCGCAACTGTTCGACTTCAGCGCTCTCCGGCGCCGGTGGCCACGCATGGCCGGCCAGCAGGTTGCGTACGTAATCGAGCGGGGCCGAGACGGCATTCTTTGCATCCGAGAGCCGGGTGTTAACGCTGCTCTGGGCCTTCTGATAAAGGTCCAGCGTGCTGTTCAGATACCAGGACAAGAAATCGTGGGTAGCCTTATCGGAGGCCCTGACGATTTGGGTTAGGAGTTGTAGCGGGAGGGCAATCTGCCGCTCCTTGGCATCCTCCACTATGATTTGGGTGAGGATGATGTGAGTCAGGTCCTTACCGGTGCGCCCATCCACGACGCGGACATCCTTGCCATCGCGAACCATGCGGGCGATATCGTCCAGCTTCACGTAGCGGCTAGCGCCGGTGTCGTAGAGCCGCCGATCGCTGTACTTGCGGATAAGAACTTCGTTGTTTTTCATACTGGCCCCGGAAGAATCGGACGTCTGATCCAGCCTCAAGAAAGAGCTTGACACGGGTGAGGCGGAGCCGTACAGTGAAGCCGGATACTGCAATGCAGTATACCGCGCAATGAGAGGAGATTCAACCATGCCCCCCAAGGAAAAGAAGTCACCTCGTGCCGCCCCGCCCTCAAACCCCCTAGTGGGTTGGGCGCGCCAAGGCATCGAGAGTTTTGTTGCCGCACAGAAGATCGTGCTGGATCTTGCGGCTCAGGAAAATGCTTTGCTCTTCGGAATGGTGCGCGAACATATTGGCACACCTGCCTTCCGTCCGGGCGAAATGCTGGCAGGAATGGCTGACAAGGGTGTCAAGAACTTCACCACCGCAGGGAAGATCCTTCTGGACTTCGCCGCTGGTGAGACCGCGCTCGTCGTGGATGGCGTGAAGGAAGGACTGCGGCTTCCCGTGCCGGCTGGCGCCGTGGCCGATGTGGTTCGCCACAGGATGGATACGTTCGTCGGCATGCAGAAGCACTTGCTGGATATTGCCGCGGAAGAGACTCATGCCGTGGCCGAGTCCTATCGGGAAGGGGAAGGCCTGATGGCCGGAGCCAAGGTAGCCGAAGTGGCACGGCGGGGCGTCGAGGCCTTTGTGGAGAGCGAGAAGAAGTTTCTGGATCTTGCCGCGCATGAAGTGAGCGCCGCTACGAATGGGAAGAAGCCGAACGGAAAACAGCGCGAACGGATGGAAGTGTTGACCGAACTGGCTCGCGAAGGCGCCGAGAAGTACATGGATGCACAGAAAGCGCTTTTGGATCTGGCCATCGAGGAGTTAGAGACCTTTGGGAAGACCAAGGAAGTGCGCAAAGCGACGGAGCGGAAATCGTTGCAGCACTCCTGGGGAGAACTGACGGACAAGAGCGTGAAGAACCTGGTCGCGGCGGAGAAATCCTTGCTGGATCTGGCCATGAAACCTAAGAAGGGAATGGCTAGAGAGGAGACCCGCAAGGCTGGCTCTCGCGCGCGCGGCAGGAAGGTGCACGTAGGAGTGCACGGGAGTCAAGGAGAGCGACCAACAGCCGCCGTTTAGGGCGGCTCCCGCATGGCGCCACGTGACTGGTGCCAATCCTACAGAAGTAAGAACTGTGT
>JBAVHY010000526.1:0-4110 GCA_049686315.1 Candidatus Acidiferrum sp.
TCCCGTTCCGCTAAGGCATTCTCCAGGTTCTCGAAAGCTTTAGGCTTCTGTCCTAGGCACGCATAAATAATGGCGAGACCGTAGGGACGAACATAAGCTTCGGGAGGATTTTGCCGGTCCCGCGCAGATTGGAGTTGCTCCTCCCAGTAGCCACGCTCGCCCCTCGTAACGAGTTCCCGTTTCAAGGTATTCATTTTCGCAAGCACATCTTGCGGTTTCTCGTGGGCCAGGAGACGCGCCTTCGATTCCTCGGTGATGGCCTCGTCGTACCTCCCGAGGATGGCATACAGCTGAGCCAAACGCTCATGGTTTAAAGAGAACTTGGGGTCTATCTGGTTCACTTTTTGGAACTGCGCGAGCGAATCGTCGTAACGCCGCGCCCACTTGAATGTTACGCCGGCGAAGGATTGGATGTGGGGAGAGAGGGGATCCAAATCCATCGCTCTTCTCATCTCTGCAATGGCCTCTTCGTGGTGGCCAAGCGGTGAAAGATAGCTGTTGGAGTAAAAAAGGTGAGCATACGCATTGTTCGGTTCAAGTTCGATCGCGCGACGAAACTCGCGCTCCGCAGCCGGCCAATCGTATTCGTAGTGTGCTTTGACAAATCCCAGCGCGGAATGAGCATCGGCAAGAGTGTCGTCGAGTGTTAGGGCCCTACCTGCAGCCTCCAGGGCTTTGGGGGCCGCCTCTCCGGCGGGGATGCCTGCGAAAATCGGAGCAAGCGAATAAACGCGCGCAAGACCGGCAAAGGCAGGCGCATAGCTCGGATCTAATTCTGTGGCTCGGGTGAAATTCGTGATTGCCTGTTGGAACCCATCCCGCGTCCGCAGGTTCCAGCCTTGCAGGCCTCGCAGATATGCATCGTGGGCCTCCACGTTCGTCCGGCCTGCGGCAGCCAAGCGTTGATGGATCTGCTGCGAAAGTGTAAGCCGGATTTCACTCGCCACCGAACTGGCAATATCGCTCTCGATCCTCAGAACATCGCTGAGTTCCCGATCGTAGCTGTCGGCCCAGAGGTGGGTCTGGTCGGATGACTGAATTAGCTGGGCGGTTACGCGGATTCGATCCCCGGAGTGGCGGACGCTCCCTTCGAGCAAGTAATTGGCGCCGACCTCACTAGAAATTTGCGCAGCGCTCTTCTGTGTGTGTTTGTAGCGCATCGACGACGTGCGAGCAATCACCCCGAGATGTTGCGGGTCTAGGCTCCCCAATTGCGCAATGATTTCCTCTGTGACTCCGTCCGCCAAATAGTCCTGTTGGGAGTCGCCGGTGAAGTTTTCCAGAGGAAGAACGACAAGCGTGATCTTCC
The DNA here is from genome assembly GCA_049686315.1 of Candidatus Acidiferrum sp. Lineage (GTDB taxonomy): Bacteria > Acidobacteriota > Terriglobia > Acidiferrales > UBA7541 > Acidiferrum. The sequence goes on from JBAVHY010000526.1 coordinate 1,310, forward strand.
CATGGGGTGGTTTGTGGTGTGCCACGGTTCGTAAGAAAAGCGTCAGTGCGCAGACCGCGAAGACAACGACAGCAAGGCCGATCCAATGGGTTTTGAGAGAAGTGGATCTGTTTTTCCTCGCAGCAATGATCGCTGAAGGAGCGGAAGGCGAAGAGATCAGTCCCGGTTCCACCGGCGCTATGAATCGGTAACCCCGACGGGAAACTGTCTCGATGAATCGGGGGTTCTCCGCGGAGTCGCCGAAGGCGACCCGCAGTTTCCGGATGGCCGTGTTCAGTCCCTCATCGAAACCCACATACGTGTCCGCCGACCACAATCGCTCCTGCAGCTGCTCGCGGGTGACCACTTCTCCAGGACGCTCCAGCAGAATCTCCAGAACTCGAAAAGGCTGCTCCTGCAGTTGCACTTTTCGCCCGTCTTTGTGGACTTCGCCGGAGCCGAAGTCAATTTCGAACAGTCCGGTACGAACACGGCGGCGGGAACTGGCGGGAGTTTCCATGAACCTCGACCCAAGGAACTTGATTCTACCCTCCAGGACCTAGTTCATGGAACTCGATAACTCCTTCGGCGACTTTGTTTTAGCAAGTCAGGGAGGATTCAGAGCGGGTCAATTGACGGGATTCGGGCACCGCGTTAGGAGTGCAGAGGCTTCAGCAACTTGCTCCGGAATGAAAAGCAGCGCGCTGAGGAAGACAAGAAATCAATGAGGAGGGCTTATGAACAAAAAGCTAGTCGTAGATGTGGTGGCGTTGGTTCTGCTAATGCTGGGGGCCTTGGGCTCAGGATACGCGCAGAGTGAATCGCATGCTGCATGCAACAACAGACTCATTGCCGGCAACTACGGATTTACCATCCAGGGCAACAAATTGGGGGGCCAAGGTCCCACCGGCCCGCAAGTGGGAGTGGCGATGACTGAGTTTGATGGCAAGGGAGGGCTGACTCAGATCGACACGGTCACGGTTAGCGGCGAGGTGGTCGCTGATTTCACGCACACCCCGGCAAATGGCACTTACACGGTGAATTCCGATTGCACCGGCACATTCACAATCAACTTCACCGACGGCCGGCCACCGGTCGCCGCAAACTTCGTTGTGGTGGAAAGTGGGTTGGAGATCGACACCGTAGTGGTCAGTGCGGGTGGAAGCCAGGGAATAATCGCCACGGGCAGCATTGGGAAAAAGCGGTTCTTCAAACACTGACACCTCGGCTCGCTGACCGAGGGCAGAGAGATCATCCGATCAAGAAAACGATGAATCGAGGATTCCGTTCCGATCTCGCGCGCCCTCGGAACAGCCAACGGGGCGTCAGTACTCCCGGCGAAAATCAAGTAAACACGACGGAAAATCCCACCAAGAAAGCAATGGGTACAGCCTATTCATGTAAGCGCGAAGAGCAGGGCATATTCACGAACTTCGCTGGAACAATTGACGGCACGCTACGATCAGGTCGTGTTGTTTCGTCAGGAACCCACTCGAAGGACTGAATGGCGGGCATTCGGAACTGATGGGGCCGACTTGTCGGCCGGTAGTCGAAATACTGGCTGCTCAAGCCCTAACGTTCAGCCCACTATTCCTACCCAGAACGAGGTCCTGATAGACTTGCCGCCGATAAAGAGGAGGCCTCCCATGCGCAGGATTCTTGTCTTGCTTGCCTCATTTCTCTTGTTCTCTATCCTAGCTGCCGGGCAGGCGCCGACGCGGATTGCGATTCGTGCTGCAAGACTGATTGATGGCAAGAGTGAGAAGCCATTGGAAAATCCGCTCATCCTGATCGAAAAAGACAAAATTGTATCCGTTACAGCCGGAGGGAGCGCTCCTCCTGGCGTTGAAGTGGTCGACCTGTTGAATGCAACGGTGCTGCCGGGGTTCATCGATGTGCACACTCACGTACTTGTGCAAGGCGACGCCTCGTCCGAGGAATACGACGCCCAACTGCTGAAGCAGTCCATCCCGTACCGCGCGATTCTCGCGGCGCGCAACGCACAGATAGCACTCTCTCACGGGTTCACTGCGATCCGCGATCTGGAGACCGAAGGAGCGATGTACGCGGATGTAGACGTCAAGAAGGCGATTGCCAATGCAGAAGTGCCCGGACCGCGCATGCAGGTGGCCACGCGGGCCATGTCGCCGACCGGGATGTATCCGCTGCTCGGCTACTCATGGGAGCTGAAGTTGCCTACGGGTGTGGAGTACGTCGACGGCGTAGACGGCGCGCGAAAAGCGGTGCGCGAACAGGTGATGTACGGAGCGGACTGGATCAAGTACTACTCCGACCGGCGTGAGCATTTTGAAGCGGATGGTCGGTTGCGCTCAAGCGTGAATTTCACCGATGAAGAAGCCAAGGCCATCGTCGAGGAAGCGCACCGTCTGGGAAAGAAAGTTGCCACCCACGCCATTGGTAGCGATGGGATTGCGGCTGCTCTGCGCGCGGGCGTGGACACCATCGAGCACGGTGACGGTCTCACGGACCAACTCATGGATGAAATGGTGCGCAGGAACGTGTATTGGGTGCCGACGCTTACTGTCGATCACAGCTTCCCGACAGGCGACGCAGACACCGCCGAATTTTTCAAGAAGACCTTCGCGCTGCAGAAGGCCAATTTCGCCAAGGCCATGAAAAAGGGAGTCAAGATTGCTCTGGGCTCCGACGCTGGCGGCTTCGACTGGAAAAAATTCAGCCAGGCTAAAGAATTTGAGTACTACGTCCAGAATGGCATGACCCCGATGCAAGCGATTCGAGCGGGAACATCTGTCGCTGCTGAGCTGCTCGGTTGGAGTGGGACAGCGGGTACGGTCGAAGCC
>JBAVHY010000527.1:0-1737 GCA_049686315.1 Candidatus Acidiferrum sp.
TTCCAGAGCCGAAGGGACGACGCTTAACCCGCATTTCTCACACCTCCTTCGAACAGTTGATTCCAGGTGCCCGAATGGTTGGCGGAACTATAGTTCATCAGCCGCTCGAAAAAAGACGCAGTTTTGCGGCCTGGGTAGGTGATCATGCCCGCCTCGGCGGGGCCCGTAAAGCGCCTGTAAATCGCCGTGGAGACGCACCTGCCCGAGCCAGACATTTCTGCCGGCCCCCCATAGCAATTTTCAGAACGCTCGCAGTCGCGCGCTAACAGCGCAGGTTCGCCCACACCTGTTGATACAAACCTTGCCAGGGATAGCTGGAGGCCATCGAAATCCAGATTTTGCGCACCGTCACCCGCACCTGCGCGCCGATCTTGAGCAGCTTCGTCCGGATCGTCGCTACTTGCGCCTGCGCCAATTCCGTCGCCTTCAGACCGAGCCGCCGCAGCCCACTCACCAACACGTAGGCCATCACCGACAGATACAACCGCAGTTGGTTGGCGCGCATCGTCTCCGCGCTCACGCGGTCCGCAAACAAGCTGAACTGCTCCTTGATGCGGTTCTCCATGTCACCGCGTTGGCAGTACCGCTCTTCGTACAACTTCTGAGCAGCCCAGGATTCGCGACTCAGTGAGGTAATAATAAAGCGGGGATTCTCCTTGCCATCGATGTGCTCGGCCTTCGCCACCACACGTCGCTCCCGGTCCCAGCCGCCCTTCTTCCTCTTCTTGACCTGATAATCAAACTCCGTAAACACTCGCGCGGGCTGGCCGGTCTGATTCCATTGTTCGGTGGCCTCATGCATTTGCTGCCCGATGATCCGCCGCAACCGCTTGTTCCGCGCCAATCCGAACACATAATCCACGCCGTGGTTTTCGCACCAACTCATCAGTTCGTTGCGGCAGAACCCGGAATCGGCTCGCAACAGGATCTTCACTTCGGGCCACGCCGCCCGGATCTGCCCGACCACGCGCTGGATCTCCGGCAGACTTCCCGCCGAAGCATCGCTGTTGGACTGCCGCAGACGGGCGCACAGAACATGCTCTCCACAGAAGATATACAACGGCAGATAACAGTAGCAGTCATAGTATCCATGAAAGAATCGGCCCTCCTGTTTGCCATGCAGCGGCAGGTCGGTGGTGTCTACATCCAGGATGATCTCTTGCGGCGCTTGCAGATGCGCTTCCAGGAACAGACTCACCAGCAGTTCGTCGAGCGCTGGTTTCCAGAACGTGATCTTCTTGTAGCGGTTCGGCGTCCCATCGCTCAACTCCAGCCGGTTTAAGGTGCTCTTTCCCGCCAGCGCGTGGTCTTCATCTTCCACATCTTCTCTGCCGGCCAGCACGCGCATCAACGGATCCTGGCGCAGTTGTTCGTGATCGTTGAGATCTTCGTAACCCAGCGCCAGACCGTAGATCCGTTGCGACACCATCTCCTGAACCGAATGCCGGACCAGCAGCGGATTGCGTCCGTCCAGAAAGCAGCCTGCCAGCCGAGGCAGCAGGTTCAGACGCCGGTCGGTTTCTCGGAGCAGCAGCGCTCCCCCGTCGCTGGTGATCGTTCCTCCATCGAAACGGGCCACCACCTGGCGTGAAAAATGAGCTTCAAATCCGAAGCTGGATTGGTTACACTCTGTCATAGCGAAAGCCGCTTCCTCCTTGGCCGAAACATGTTGTGGCAAATATGTTTATGCCATAAGAAGCGGCTTTTTGCTAGACCCTGCGTGAGAAATGCGGGTTA
>JBAVHY010000528.1:0-6986 GCA_049686315.1 Candidatus Acidiferrum sp.
GCGCAGAAGAAAGAGCCGGAAGCTCCCAAAGCCAAGGTGCGGGCCATCACCGCGTTCGTGCGCCTCGAGCGCGGGAGCTACCAGGTGCAAATTTCGGAAGCCGTGAAGTTTCTGAGAATTGCCCAGACCACTTTTGAATCGCGCGGCTTCACCGTGCAGACGTTGCGCATCGCCACGCAGCCCTTTCCGGAATACACGCAAGGGCTTTCGCACGACGAAACGCTGCAATTTTTCAAGAATCTCGACGGGCTGGCGCAGATGGAGCACATTGTCATATCCATCGGCCCCGCGTATCTCTCCGGGCAGGACGGCGACGCGCAGGCGGATTTGCTCGCGGACATCCTGAAGAACACAAAATCAATCTTTGGCAGCGTGTACGTCACCAACGACTCGGGGGTGAACTGGCCGGCGGTGCGCGCCGCCGCGCGCGTGATAAAGCAGCTCACCGACGGCACGTTGCACAGCGAAGGCAATTTCCATTTTGCCGCGCTCGCCAGCGTGCCGCAAGCTTCGCCATTTTTTCCGGCGGCCTACTTGACCGGCATGGGACACCAGTTCGCCGTTGGCCTGGAATCGGCGGATAGCGCTGCAGCGGCGGTTCGCGATGTGCCGGATCTGGCTACCGCCAAACACCGGTTGATCGATCTTTTTTTCCAGCAAGCCTCCGATGTCGAGAATATGGCCCTACGGGTCGACAGCGAACGCGGCTGGACTTACTTGGGTCTGGATCTTTCCCCCGCGCCGTCGAAGAATGCGTCGATTGGTACAGCCATCGAAAACCTCTCTAAACAACCCTTCGGCGCAAGCGGCACACTCACAGCGGTTGGCACGATCACTTCAGCGATGAAGGAAATTGGGTTGCGTAAAACCGGGTATTCGGGATTGATGTTGCCGATCCTGGAGGATCCAGTGCTGGCCGAGCGCTGGAATGCCGGCCTGGTGTCGCTCGATGCGTTGCTGAGCTACTCGGCGGTTTGCGGCACGGGCCTCGACACCGTGCCCCTGCCGGGAGATATCACCGTGGAACAGTTAGCGCGCATCATCGGCGATGTCGCCACTCTTTCGGTGAAATGGAACAAACCCCTCTCGGCGAGATTGCTGCCTGTTGCCGGCAAGCTGGCGGGCCAGCAGACGGAATTCAGCGACCCAAACCTTCTGAATGCCGTGATTCAACCCATCAGCGGGCCGGAGCAACGATAACTCCCCGCGCGTTTCGTCACGATGCGCGGCCCTCGACTATAAGCGGAGCTTTGACCTAACATTAGCGTCCGCGGAGGGCTTCCCAATGGAAGAACGACTCAGCCTGGAATTTTTGCGCGTGGTCGAAAACGCGGCCATCGCGGCCGCGCGCACGATGGGTTTTGGCGACCGGCCCAAGGCCGACGAGGTTGCCGTCGAGGCCATGCGCAAGACCATGGACCAGGTGGAGATGGATGGCACGATTGTCATCGGTGAAGGCGAGCGCGATGAAGCCCCCATGCTGTACATCGGAGAGAAAGTAGGCCTGGCGACGCACGCGCCGAAGGCTCTGTTTCCGCAGGTGGATATCGCCGTGGACCCGCTGGAGGGCACGAACCTCTGCGCTACTGGCGCGCCGAACGCCATCACTGTGCTGGCGGCGAGCGAACGGGGCGGCTTGCTGCACGCGCCAGACTTGTACATGGAAAAGATCGTGGTCGGCCCCTCCTGCAAAGGCGCGGTGGAATTGGACGCGCCAGTTGCGGACAACCTGAAGGCGGTGGCAAAGCGCTTGGACCGCGACGTGGAAGACCTGGTGGTGATGGTGCTGGACCGGCCGCGACACGAAAAGATGATCGCGGAAATTCGCGCGGTGGGTGCGCGCATCCGTCTGATCGGCGACGGCGACCTGTCCGCTGGCATTTCCGCCGCTGTGGTCGGAACCGGCGTGCATATGGTGATGGGAACCGGCGGCGCACCCGAAGGTGTGCTGACAGCGGCCGCACTGCGCTGCTTGAACGGCCAGATTCTGGCGCGGCTGGTGGTGAGCAAGCCGGAGCACCATGAACGCCTGGAGAAAATGGGCGTGAAGGATCCCAAGCGTATTTATGACACCGCGGACCTCGCGCCTGGCAAGAAAATCATTTTCGCGTGCACGGGCGTCACGGATGGGAATTTGATGAAGGGCGTGCGCTTCTTTGGCGAAGGCGTGCGTACATCTTCCATGATTCTGACGCTCGACGAACGCCAGGTCCGCTTCATCGATTCCGTGCACCTGGAGAAGCGGCCGGACATCAAGGTCCGGTTCAACTGATCTTCTCCCCTGTCGTCGACACGTTGCGGGACCACCAGGGCTGGCATCCCGACCCAAAACTGGTGCATCCTAGGGTGCATAGAAACCATCCCAGCCGGAACAGGACTGTACACCTGTTCCTTCTTTGCCAACACAAAAATCAGGAGGAACAATATGAAGCATCCGACTCTATTGCTCGCGGCGGCGCTAGCGTTGTCAATCGGATCCCCTGCTTTCGCGCAGCACGGCCATTCCGGCGGCTCACCTGCGGGAAACCCGGGGGGAGGAAGAGGCAACTCCAGCATGGCCGAGTCACATGGGAACGCAAGCTCAACGCACTCCGATATGTCGCACGCGGCGCCCAACGACGTCCTGAGCCACAACACTGTCATCGCTGGGAAGATCAAATCCTTGACGGGCCAGGACGCCAACACCGCGTGCAATGGCTTCAAGAACCTTGGGCAGTGCGTCGCGGCGGCACACGTGGCGAAGAATTTGGACATCCCCGGCGGCTTCGATGCGCTGAAGGCGAAGATGACTGGCAGCGGTGCCATGAGTCTAGGCAAGGCCATCGGACAGTTGGCGCCTCAAGCCGATGCAAAGGCCGAAGCAAAGAAGGCCAACAAGCAAGCTTCGGATGACCTGAAAGACACCGACGCCTGAGGAGCAGTTGCGAACGAGTGGCGCCCGAGTCGGATCAAGGCGCCACGCATAACTTTTGATGAGTGTTACTTAATCTCGTTCGGGATGGCCAGAAAGACGCTGTCGTCGATTGCGACCGTCGGAGTAAAGACAGTGGAATGCTTCCCGTCGGCTAGAGCGATATGCTGGCCGAGGCCGGCAAGCGCGGGTCCAGCAGGTCTCGCAAAGTCCACCGTAGCGTCGCCTGGCTGCAGTGAGATACGTGCGGTCTTAGGCGTGCAGCTTGCGACGCCGAGGCAAGTATCGCGTACGAATACCTGGCGCAAGCCGCTGTTCGGAACCGCACCCGCAACGGAACTCGGCGCCACCGCGAGAAACGCAACGAACCGCCCAGATGTGCTGAGAGAGGGAAGAATTGCTTCCGTCCCGCCAAGCTTGCCTTCTTCATCGATGGATGCGAGCACCGTGCTCGGCTTGCACGCTCCGGCCACACCGATGCATGTATCGCGCAGATAGATTTGCCGGCCTATCGCCGCGTTTTCGACCAGGTTGGTGGCGGCCGAACTGAAGGCGACGTACCGCCCGTCGGGGGTCATAACAGCATTGTGGCTGTCGCCATTACCCGATGTACGGTCAGCGACCGCGGAAATAGTCCGCGTGGACGGCGTACATTCACGCGATACACCAAGGCAGGTGTCGCGCAGCAGTATTTGCGAAATCCCATTCTGTGTGGACACATAAACAACGTAGCGCCCATCCTGGCTGATCGCCGGAGTTTCTTCCGCAAGTGTGGGCTGCAGAACGACGCCCGTGGTCTTAGGCGTGCAATTCATGGCGCCCGTACACGTATCGCGCACAAACAACTGGCGCAGGCTGCTATTCCCTGTTGCAGCCGCGGCGGCATGAACCGTATTCGCTGGCGTGAGCGCTTGGCTCCGGCTCACAGAGAGGAACGCGACATAGCGCCCTGAAGCGCCGATGGAGGGAAGAACAGCTTCCGCCCCGCTCAGCTTGCCTTGCCCATCCGTCGACACTAATTGAGTGCTGGGCTTGCACGAGCCGCTTGCTCCGATGCACGTATCGTGAAGGTAGACCTGGCGGCCCGATGGTGCGTTTTCCACCAAGTTGGTGGCCAGGGAACTGAACGCGACGTATCTCCCGTCCAATGTCATCGCCGGGTTGTGGCTATCACTGTTGCCCGCGGTGCCGTCCGCGCCCACTGACACGGTGCGCGTGGAAGCGGCGCAGTCCTTCGCCGCACCCAGGCAGGTATCGCGCAGCAAGATTTGGGAAATGCCATTTTGCGTGGAGGGATAGGCAACGTAGCGGCCATCCCGGCTGATGGCGAAAGTTACTCTGGCCACTAACGAGGTCGGAGGCGGAGGCTGGGGGGGGCACGAGTTGATCGAGGAAGAATTGCTGATGGTGAAAGTTTGCGTTGTCACCGGCTGGCCGCTCGGAGGGTTGTTAGTGTCACCGCCTCCGAGATTGGGGCAGTTCACGATACAGATGGCGCTGGGCGGATTGATGACGTTGATCTTGGCGCCGTCGGTGGCGCAAAGATAAGAGCCGGGAATCGTGGCCTTCAGCTGAGTGGACGAGATGCTCGTTACGGCGACGGCGGTTTCCGTGTTGTATGTTGCCAGGCCGGTGAAGGTGACCGAAGAGCCCCCATTTTGCGACGTGGGTAGAAAATTGTTGCCAGCCAGCGTGATGGGAACGTCCGCACATTTTGTCTTTGGATCGCAGTACGCCGCGGAGGCGGGTGTAACTGACGTGAGCGTGGGAACGGGGTTGGGAGCGCCGTAAATGATGAAGGTGAGGCTGTTGGAAAGGCCGTTCAATCCGGTACCGGACTGTGGCTGAAAGGTATTTACAAAAGCGGAACCTGGCTTGGCGACGAAGCTGTAAGGAATTTGCGCGGTCAGGTCGGCGGAGTCAATGAACGTGGTGCATCCGCCCGTTACGGTAGTTGCGCAGAGTGGGAGCTTTTGACCGTTCCACTGGACCACGGAGTTGCTGTTGAATCCGTTTACTACACTTGCCTGCACGAACAGGGTGAAGCACGGATTGCTCTGCCCGGCGGGAGTATTAGGGCAGTTCACCAACGTTCCTGTAGTTGGCGTGCCCGCAGGCATCCCCGAGGGAGAGATGCTGAGGAGGGTGGCGCCAGTGTCGTATTGTACGGAATTGTTATAATCGTTGCAGCCGGCAAGCACGCCGAGTGCGAAAAGGATGACAGCCAGAGCTGTCCAGGACCGCTTCATTGATTCTCCTTCACCAATGCACAGGTGCAATGCGCCCGGTTCCATCCGGAGATTTCCCAAGAGAGGGAAACGGCGCGTCTGATATAGGGTTGAGATGCAAGGAATCGCGCCCGCGTTGATCCGCACACAACAGAATGCCCCAAGCACAGGCGCGCAAACCCAGTCCCCATTATCGCCCATGCAGAGGTTCCGGCAAAGTTCCGGGTGAAGGCCATCCTGAATGTAATCAGGGATCTGCTTTTCGTTTGAGCCTATCTTTCTACTTTCGCGCAGCGCAGCCCCGCCCCGCACACCACCCACCGTCATTCCGAGCGCAGACTGCGCAGCGAGGAATCCCTCTTGGCTCTCTCCTCGCCCTCTTGGGTTTCTCTTCCTAGGGCCGCACGAACGCAGCAAAATCACTCAAGCCGCGCGAATGAGGAAGTGAATTGCCGGGGGGAGAGGCGGGAATCTATTTCAGGTTGAGCGCCGCGAGGGATTGACGTGCCAATTGCACGACTTTTTCGCGGCACTCCGGTTCCGGAACCTGGGGAGCGGCTTCTGCGGCGGCGTGATAACAAGTTTCGGCGAGCTGTTTGCGGCCGAGCTTGGCGTAGAGATCGCCGCACACCAACTGGAAAAGGGGGTTTTGCGGATATTTATTGACCAACGGGCCGATCACCTCAAGCGCTTCTTCATAGTGGCGATCGTAAGTGTGAAGATTCATAGCCAGATAAAAACGCGCCACAGGCGGGGTTAACTGGCCTTCCTGGATGGCCCGCTGCAACTGGCGAATGCCTTCTTCCTTGCTCCCGCCGGGAATGCCCATAAAAAACCGCAGAACGCGCGCAACAGTGGAAAGCGTGTCGACATAATAATTGTACAGACCCAGTCCCATATAGGCGTCTGAAAGAGTGGGATCCTGGGCAATGGCCTTGAGAAAATTTTCGCGCGCGCGCACTCCGGCACGGGCGGCAGCGCGGCTTTCCCCCCGCAATCCGTACAACCGCGCGGCAAGCGCGTCGGCCATGGCGGCGTAAAGACGCATTTGCGCGGAACCGTTCCGATGGATGCTGGCCTCCGCCAGGGAACGGGCTTTCGTGGTGAGCTCAAGATAACCCTGATCCGCGGGAACTTTGTCACGGTGCCGGGCCATGGTCATGCCGTATTTGAACTCGGCCGAGGCGCACCAGATCTTCCACCACTGAGCCTCGGCTTCCAGCAAATAGCCAAGCGCATCGTCCGGAGCCTGTTGCTGCAGCAGGTGAATCTCGGGAAGCGCCAGATCGCGGCGGCCGGAATAGATGTGCTCGAGAATCGCGGAGGTGCCGGGCGGAAGAGAGAGCTTTCCGTGAGGCTCCGGATGTGCGTGCACGGGAGCAAGGAAGAACACGAAGAGAATAAAGAGTGAAAGTCGGCGCATGTGTTCGGTGGCCGGGCAGCGCGCTTTAAATCTTGCGCGTCACGAGTTTAAGCTGTTCGGCCAGGGACGCAAAACGAAAAGGCTTCTGGAGAAACGAAGCACGTGGAGGGATTTGCGCTTCGGGCAGGCTTTGCGCATAGCCTGAAATGAAAATGATGCGCACCTCAGGGTGGAGTTCCGCAACCTGCTGGGCAAGTTCGGTGCCGCGGAGGCCGGGCATGACGATGTCAGTCAGCAGAACGTCGATCGGGCCGGAATGGCCGCGGGCAAGCTCCAGGGCTTCGTGAGGGGTGTTCGCTGGCTCAGTCTCTCTCACGTTGCCTTGTGATCCGTCGTGTTGCTTCAAGGTAATCCTCAGTAAATTACTGGCGGGCGGGAGAGGGCCGCTGCTCTTGGGAGTAAATTTTCTTCGGAAGGGTGAATT
>JBAVHY010000529.1:0-9017 GCA_049686315.1 Candidatus Acidiferrum sp.
GCACAATATCCTTCCGCCGCATCTATCGGCTTTTTCCATTCACTCCATTTATTTTTCTTCTCCGTTTTCCACTGTTTTCCATTTGACCCTTCCCGGACTGCCGCGATACTTTAAACTAGCGAAAGGCCAGGGATGTCGACCCGGGGTTTGCCACAAAAATTCCCACTAAATTTTCTCGAGGAGATTCATGTCGAACGAATTGCGTAATTTTCTCGCCCTCAGTTACGAAGAACTCGAAGATCTGAATTTGAAAGCAAAAGAACAACGCAAGAAAAGAACTGCAATCAATAAAATTCAGGAAGAACGCCTTAAGTACCTCACCGACGAAAAGCGCATTAAAGCGGTCACGGTCCTTTTCACCGACCTCGAAGGCCGCTTGCACATGCTTGACTACGACAAAAAGTTTCTCATCAAGAGCTACGACAACCTCACCTTCGACGGTTCTTCCATTCGCGGCTTTACGGCGCAACGAGAAAGCGATCTTCGCCTCGGAATGGATTGGGCCTCGTTCTACTGGGCCCCCGCCGACATCTTCGGCAATGGCAAAGTGCTCGTTTTCGGCGATGTCATCGACAAGGACGGCTCTCCCTACGGCGCCGACATCCGCGGTGTCCTCAAGGGTTACGCTGACACGCTCTATAAGAAGGAAGACTACACGCTGAACGCCGCCAACGAAATTGAAGGCTTCCTCTTCAAAGGACCCGATGCCGAGCGCCACTACTACGAGACCCAGAAGTTTGAGTATGTGAACACCGGCGGCTACTATCACTCGCTCCCGGGCGATCCCCTGCGCACGTTTATCGATACCGTCGCTGAGGTGCAGCGCTCCATGGGCTTCCAGAACGAAAAGGATCACCCCGAGGTCGCGCCGTCGCAGTTCGAAATCAACTATAGCTACACCGATGTGGTGGGGGCAGCCGACCAGATCCAACTCTACAAACTCGTCTGCCGCCAGGTCGCCAATAAAATAGGCTTAACGGCAAGCTTCTTGCCCAAGCCCGTCGTGGGCGTCAACGGCAGCGGCATGCACACCAACGTTTCCGTCAGCAAGGACGGCAAAAACATGTTCTGGGATCCCAAGGGCGAGGAAAAGCTCAGCAAATTCGGTTGGGCGTTTGTCGATCGTATCCTCACACACGGCAACGATCTCTGCCTAGTGATGAACTCGAGCGTGAACGCTTATCGCCGCCTCGATCCGCACTTCGAAGCACCCAATCAGCTCAAAGCATCTCCGGTGGATCGCGGCGCAATGATCCGCATCCCCATCGGCAATGAGCGCAGTATGCGCGTCGAATTCCGCGCCGTGGCCCCCGACGCCAATCCGTACCTCGTAATGTACTCGATCTTCAAGACCGGCCTCGAGGGAGAAACCGCGAAAATCAAGAACCTGCGCTCCGCCGAGCGCTTCCTTCCAGACAACATTTACACGGCGATCGAAAACTTCGAGAAAGCCGAGTGGATGACCGAGTTGCTCGGCGCCGACGTCAAGGGCCGCTATGCGGACTTGAAGAGGGCTTCGGCGGATCGCTGCGCCCGCTCCCTTGGCACGATCGTGAAGGCCCCCGAAGTCCAGCATCACCACGAGGTCTACAACCAGTTCCTGTGGAATATGTTCTAGAACCGTCGGGGCGCGGCAAAGGATGTGCTGGCGTGGAGGATGCTGCCGAACGGAGATCCTGTAGTTCGTTAGGCCTTGCGGTTCCAAAAGGAGGCGTCTGGTTCTGCAAAGGCAATGCCAATGTCCCAAGCCTCGTGGCCGCGCCAGACAACTTCTCCTTGAGTGCTCCGGCCAGTTTCGGGCAGGACCAGCCGCACTTGCCGCCGAAGCGGAAGATCCGCTCCCACTACGGCCATGCACCCGGAGTCGCTGACGTCGACGGTAATGCCATTCGCGCAGCGCCGCTGTTGGCCTTCTTCCCATTCAACCAGAAAACGCCGGCTGGCCACGGCGCGCTTGTGCGATCGCATCTTCGCCCAACGTTCTTCGAGTTGGCGGGCTTGCGCGGCGGAGAGTTCTAAAGTCAGAGGTGGCATAAGAAACCTCGGGGAAAGGATTTCTACCACTGAGAGGGGCAAGAGAAAAGGTAGTCCCGTGCAGAAAGCATGTCAATGGTACTCCTCAAAAAAATAACTTGGCTTCGCAACGGGAACTGGAACCAAGGGCGCTCCTCGTCAAGGCAGAGGTTGGCCGCGCTTTGGGCGTCAGGACTTATCGAGAGACGGAAGTTTGGGCGTGCGAGGACCCTCCCGAAGCCGAGAGAGTAGCCGGTTCAAATGCGGAGCATCCTGGGAAGAGACCGAACTGATCTTCATGCCAAGGCCGCGACCGGATTCGGCGTGCCGCACGATCGCCTCGGCGCGGATCTGTCCTTCCTGAACAAGGAAGTGGAGGCGCACCATCTCCCCCTCCCGCTTTCGCGCGCGGGTCTCAAGAAACAGACCGGAGGGGCTAAGATCGCGGACGCGGGAAATATCTCGATAGGGCGGGGATTCCCAGTAGACCCACAAATCATGGCCTACCAGGATACGAGACGTTCTTCTGCGAGAAGGGCCGGGCGTGACTTGCGTAGAACTCACCGTCTTCCCCCAAGACCGCGAAATTCGTTCTTTCGTGGCCTGACTACGGCCAGTTGAGAACAGGTTGCAAATTCTGGCAGATGGATGTACCGGAGTCAACGGGAAATTAACGGAGGATGAGGAAATTGGCCGACATGGGCTGGTATCCCAAAATGTAGCAAAAGCCCGTGTTTTCGAGGAAATTTCTGAGTTGAAGGTCGGTCCTTAGATTACCGTCGGTCTGTCCAATGAACCGCGATGAAAACCTTCGGAAGGACCATTGCTTTGCGGGCGACCCATCAAAAAGAACCGGTTGCGGGGATGCACCCATAGGGAGACAATCCTAAGGTACAGACCGGCCCTTCCTTTCCGGTCAATCCACGGTATCGCGAGTGTGAGTGGATGCGAACGAGTGGTCCAGTCCGCGGGCCCTCCGGTAAATGGCTCAGAGCGTTTAGCTCGGGCGTCCTCTTTCTGGTTTTCTGTGTAAACTCCGTCCACGGGCAGGATGTGGCGGCCGCCGCCCGGCAACAGCGCGAGCGAAAGACTGCACAGCAGAAAGCTCCCCAGCATGTATACACCGACCAAGACTTGAAGCGGCAGAAGATCCTCTCACCGGAGGATCAAGCGCGGGTAGAAGCGCGAAAAAAACAGCAGTATCGGGATAAGGCGCCGGTCGAGCAAAACGCCGAACTGCTGCCGGCTGACGCCAATTCGCCGACAGAATCTCTTGGCGAGGTCGCGCGTGGTCACCGGCGGGAGAAGGCCGCGCGGGCGGCTGAGCAAGCCGAGAAAAATAAATTTACGCCGTTCCCATATAAAATTCCTGATTCTTCTCTCGCGGTTGCAATCTCTGGAGCCACTCCACGGGTGGGAAGTTCGCCAGGATTGAATATCAGTGAGCCATCGGTGCTGTCGGATTTGTCGCCGGCACACCCCGTACAACCGCGGGCGGGCGCACGCGGAAGAATTTCCCCGTTCCAGCCGCGGCCCTTCGCAGTGGCGCCCTCCGCGCCGCTCGTTGCGCCCACGACTCCACCGCGCGTTCCCACTGCCGTGCACTCCGCTCCCGCGATACCTCTCCGTTCCCCCGAAGCGGCCGGGCTCCAACGGATTCAAGTTCAACGAGGCCAGAGCTGGTGGAAACTGTCGGAGCGTTATCTGGGGAGTGGCGCGCTGTGGCCGGAACTGAGAAAGTTGAACCCGGACGCAGTGGGGCCGGAGGAATCACTCAGACAAGGAAGTACCGTGCTGGTTCCAGGAAAAGAGATGGTTCGCGCAGACTCGCCCCGGCAGCAGATCACGGTAAGTAAGGGCGATTCGCTATGGTCGCTCTCGCGCCAACATCTCGGCCGTGGCAGCGCGTGGAAGTGCTTGGCACACGCCAATCCGCAACTATTGGATTACACCCGTATGTCGATTGGGGCGCCATTACAGCTGCCGACGAGTGAGGCGCTGGAGTCTTGCCGAAGCGAAAGAAGCGACAAACTTCAGAGATAGACCCCCGCAGAACGCCTGTCCGCTGAATACCGTCTCATCCCGAAATCCGAAGTTAAAGAGAGATTCCTTGCTCCGCTAACTCCGTTATCTGCGGAATGACGGATTTCGAGAGGCCGGAGTACAAAGTGGTCAACAAACAAAGGGGTTCCGGCGGCAAGGAGGAACTGTTCAGGGCCGCCGGAACCCACCCGGGAAAACTCATCTACGCTGCGGCTCCAGTCGTGTTTGCCCGCAAGTGTGCGTTCAAGCCGTCGCGCCTCAGGTAACGGTAGAGGCTGGTGCGGCCGATGTCGAGAATCTGCGCGGCACGAAGGCGGTTGCCATTGCATACCTGGAGGACTTTCTGGATATGCGCTTTGCGGACGTCGTCGAGAGAAAGCCGTTGCCAGTCCTGGTCGCCGGGCAAGCGTGGAGCGCGGTGCTGGAGATGCTCGGGGAGATCGCTGAGATCGATGAAGTCTCCAGTGGCTGTAATGCACGCGGTGGAAACAACATTTTCGAGCTACGGACATTTCCGGGCCAAGGATGCTGGAGCAGGATGGTCTGCGCGCGGCGCGTGAAGCCGGCAATATTTTTGCCGTAAGCCTCGTTGTATTTTTTGAGGAAAAACTGGACAAGAAGCGGAATGTCCTCAAGACGTTCGGCGAGCGAAGGGATGCGGATCTGGATGGAGCTGAGCCGGTAGAAAAGATCTTCGCGGAAACGGCCGGACAGGACTTCGGCCCGGAGGTCTCGGTTGGTGGCGGCAATGAGGCGGACGTTATGCTTGCCGGCGAAATCGTCCCAAGCGAGATCGGATTGCTCGACAAAAAAATTTCTGTCTTCATCCCAGCCCGACACTTCGACGCGATAGTTATCTGTACCCAGGAGAGTCTCCACAACGAGCATGGTCACCTCTGCCCGAAGAAGAGCAGTTTTCAGGCCAGACGAACCCCACCAGCAGATTGCAAACAAAAGAGACAGTACTGGGACGGAAAGTAATGAAGGCAGCTGTGTGCGGGGAAGACACGCCTGCGAAGGGAAATGTACCGGCTTGAGCCAAAGCGGGCGTCTGGAAGGGAGTGCTTACAGAAGCAGCGACTCGATGAAACTCTCTATGGGGGGAAAGATGTAGCGAAAAATTAGCAAGCTCACAAGAATCCCCGGCATGGCAAACGTACCACTGCGAATCCAATCGAGATAGCCGCTGGCCCGCTTCTCGCTCATCAGCAGCATGATGACCGAACTCCCATCAAGCGGGGGGACGGGGAGAAGGTTAAACACGCCGAGAAGGAGGTTTAGGGTAAAGAGGACGAGAAGAAGAACGGCAGGAAAGCCGTGCGGTCCACCTTCAGTACTCCACTGGATCAGCTGAAAGGACGCGCCGACGCGAAGGCCCAAAGCGCCAAGAAGCATGAGTGAGAAATTTGTAGCTGGCCCAGCGAGCGCCATCAAGGCGGCGCGGTGGGGATGCCTACGCGCCCAGTTTGGATCATAGGGAGCGCTGGCAAATCCGATCATGCCGCCATTGAGAAGAAAGAAGCTGAGCAGCGGGAATACCACCATCCCGTAAGGAGAACGGCGAATGTGCGGAATTGGGTTCAGCGACACCTGGCCGCCGAGGGCGGCGGTGTTGTCCCCGCCGAGTTTAGCGGCCAGCGCATGAGCCGCCTCGTGGCAGGTGGTCGAGAATAGAAAGACCACATAATAGATAAACCCAAGTGTGAGGAACTGGGGTGTCAGAGAGGGCATAGGGGAGTCAGGTTAGGGTTTCCACGCACAGAATGCAAGTGGGCGGCTGCGGCTATCGAAATGTATCCAAAAAATGTATCCAAAAAACGCGAAAAAAGTGGACGGAGAGTTTGCGGAATGTGCTTTCGCTCTAAATGGCTTCGGAGTATCATCCCCACAACACGTGTGTTGGCCGCCTATTTAATAGAGGGTGTGCGGAGCAAGCAGGAGTTGAGGTCTTGCGATGAAGGGCTGTTTGCTGCGCACGCCCGGGCGAATCGAAGTAAATCCACTTGAGTTTGGGGAAGTTGCCGAGTCAGAACCTGGCGCCGGAGAGTTGTTGGTGCGCGTGCAGGTTTGCGGTGTCTGCCGTACCGACCTGCATGTAATCGAAGGAGAACTGCCGCCCAAGAAATCGCCGGTAATCCCGGGTCATCAGGTGGTGGGAGTGGTGGAAAGAGCGGGAGCAGGCACAAAGCGATTTTCTAGGGGCGCGCGCGTGGGGATCGCCTGGCTGCACAAAACCGACGGAACATGCGAGTACTGCCGGCGCGGCGAAGAAAATCTGTGCGATGCTCCGTTGTTTACTGGTTACAGCGTGGACGGAGGCTATGCCGAACTTATCGTGGCACCGGAGGAATTCGTCTACCCGATTCCCGAAGGATTCCCGGATGAACAAGCGGCGCCGCTACTTTGCGCGGGGATCATCGGGTACCGATGCCTCAAGATGGCAGAAGTGGGGCAAGGAGCGAAACTTGGGTTCTATGGATTTGGCGCGGCGGCGCACGTAGCGATCCAGGTGGCGAAGCATTGGGGTGTGGAAGTTTATGCCTCGACGCGCGATGTGAGACATCAGAACCTCGCGATGGAATTGGGCGCGAAATGGGCGGGAGGAACGCTTGACGCGCCGCCCGTGAAACTGCATGCGGCGATCGTATTTGCGCCGGCAGGCGAGATCGTGCCGGAGGCGTTGAAGGCGTTGCGCAAGGGTGGGCGGCTGATCCTGGGCGGTATCCATATGAGCGCCATTCCTTCTTTCTCCTATGATTTGCTTTACCAGGAACGGATGATCCGCAGCGTGGCGAATAATACGCGGCGGGATGGAGAAGAATTCCTAGCGCTGGCCGCCGAAATTCCGATTCGCACCAGAGTTCAAGTCTTTCCGCTTAGCGAGGCGAATCGCGCATTGAACGCCTTGAAGAACGATGCCATACCCGGCGCCGCCGTGTTGCGGGTGCACATCTGAACGCGGGTGCGGGAAAATGGAGCAGTAAGCCAAAGGGACCGAGCGCGAATTGAGGAGATAGAAACCCTGAAGAGATGCCTGTGTGATTTTTCATCACCTTTGGGGTATATCACCCAGAAGACGTCCACCCGACCCGATGTGAGGTATCCGCGATCACAATGCTCCCGGGCGCGTAAGTCGTATTGGGTGAGACAGTTGCGATAAAGGCTGTCGTTTCCTACTGGTGCGGGCTCGTTCGGCACAGGAGGTGCAACCTGGAGCAGTGCATTTCGGGGTCACTCCCCGTTCCTGAGCTTGATGAGTTTAGGCTGAAAGTGAATCTCTTAGGCTGATGCTTAGCCGGGAGAAGGGGTATGACGGTGAAAACAATCAATCGCTCCCACCGGGTCGTTTATCTAGTCATGTTGCTCCTGTTTGCCGTGGCGCTGACGACCGCGCTGGTGCTGGCAGGCGAGCGAAAACCTGAAGGAAGCAAGACAACTACCCTACAGACAAACACCGTCCCCACGCTGCGTGCCGTTTGCCTGTGGGGGATGAACAATGCCTGAACGCCACGGCTGTTCCCAAAGACATAGTGGAATTGGGCTGGGACTCTTGATCGTTGCACTGCTGTTCGTTGCCCCTATTCGCGCTGACATCCACCCGGTACCACTGGAAAAGAATGCGGATTCGGCGAAGTGCCTGGAGTGCCACGCGGAAAAAGCGAAAGGGAAGTCGGTGCATACCGCGATCTCGACGGGCTGCACCAGTTGCCATGAAGTCCGCGTGAATCGAGATGTGACGCGGGTGAAGTTGATCACCACGACTGCCTATGGGCTTTGCCTGACCTGCCACAAAGATAAGAACGCCGCGGAAATCAAGGGTTTGGTCCACAAGCCGGCAGTGCGGGATTGCCTGAAGTGCCACGATCCACACGAGTCCGACAACAAATTTCAATTGCTGAAGCCGACGTCAGGGAACGCGAAAGAAAATCTGTGCTTGAGCTGCCATACGACGGGAGAAAACGTGCCCGAGAAGGGCAGTCGGCACGCGGCGCTCGATATGGGGTGCGAGACCTGCCACGTCACCCACAAGACGGGTGAACCGGGCAAACTGGAGTATGAGTTCCACTTAACCAAGAGCCCGCCGGCGCTGTGCCTGGACTGCCACGACCCGAGCACTGCGGAATTGCAGAAAGCGCACCAGAACCAGCCGTTTGCTACCGCCGATTGCGTGCAGTGTCACGATCCACATCAATCCGCCATGCCGAAGCTGATGGCTAAATTTACCCATCCTCCGTTTGCTGACAAGCAGTGCGAAGTGTGCCACGCACCCGCGAAAGACGGGAAAGTCGTGCTCACGCAAGACAGCGACAAGGCAGTGTGCGTGATGTGTCATGAGGAGAAAGCCAAGCAGATTGAAACCGCGAAGGTGCAGCACCCCGGCGCGGCGGGAGATTGCACGGATTGCCACAATCCTCACGCGAGCAGGCAACCAGGCCTGCCGAAAACCAATGGCGTGGAAGCCTGCCTCGGCTGCCATGCCGACATCGCGGAACTGGCCAAGAAACAGGTGCACCATCAGCCCGCCTTCGTGCAGGGCTGCGGCACTTGCCATGAGCCTCATGGTGGGGAACGAGAGAAACTTCTGAGGGCGCAGGGGAATGCTCTGTGCCTGGAGTGCCATGGACCGGACGCAGCACCACAGGAAGACAAGACCGCGCATGTACTGAAGATCTTCAACGGAACTGTGCGGTTGCCCGAGGACTACTATAAGAAGAACAAGGTGGTGATCCTGCCGCTGAAATACGGCAAAGGCCATCCGATTGCCGGCCATCCGGTCTCCGACGTGTTGGACCCGACGGACATCACGAAAGTGAAAGACAAGCTGAGCTGCCTGACGTGCCACCAGCCGCACGCCTCGGCGCACCAAGATTTGTTGGTGAATGACCAGGAAAACAACACCAAGTTTTGCGCGACTTGTCACAAGGATTTGACCGCACGTTGAGCGCAGGGTTTAGGAGAGG
>JBAVHY010000530.1:0-2023 GCA_049686315.1 Candidatus Acidiferrum sp.
CAGGAGGAATGGTTTGCACCGCGATGTCGATGCCGAGATAGGTCGAGCCCCAGAACAGGTAAACGAGTCCGAAGGCAAGAATCACCATCCACCGGCTTGGGCGCTGGGCTGAGTGCATTGCCATGGAGAATAACTGGCGAAAGCTACAGGTTATATGACTTTCGCGGCGGGTGATTGGATTCTAAATTTGCGGTACTGGATCCGTTAACTCGGATCTCGCTGGAGCGGCACGGGAGATCCCTCACTCCGCCTGAAGAACGGCTCTGTTTGATTGGATAACAACGACGGCTCCTCGCGAGCACCGAGTAAACTTGAGTTTTTGCGAAGAACCAAGACTCGGAGCGAAAGGAGCCGCCAATGAAGATTATAGGCTGTGATTTTCATCCGAGTTTCCAACAGATTGCTATGGTCGATACTGAGACCGGGGAGCAGAACGAAAAGCGGCTGGCAGCGGCCGAAGCGGTGGCGTTCTACAGCCAGTTGCAAGGGCCGGCGCTGGTGGGGATGGAAGCTTGCGGAAACACGTTTTGGTTCGAGCGTCTACTGGCCAGGCTGGGGCATGAGTTGTGGCTGGGAGATGCGGGCAAGATCCGGGCCCTGGAGGTACGCAAGCAGAAGACGGATCGAAGAGATGCTGAACTGCTGTTGCAGTTGCTGCTGGAGAAGCGGTTCCCGCGGATCTGGGTGCCGAGTCTGGAACAGCGGGACCTGCGGCAGTTGCTGTTGCATCGCCACAAGCTGGTGGGGATGAGGCGGCAGGTGAAGAACCAGTTGCAGCATCTGGCGCTAAACCAGGGAGTGCAACAGAAGCGGAAGCTGTGGACGCAGACGGGAAGAGAAAAGCTGGAAGCCCTAGCGCTCACCGGCTGGACTGGGCAACGGCGGGAAGAGTTACTGGCCTTGCTGGACGATCTTGATCCCCGGATCGAGAAGTTGGATCAGGCGGCGCGGGAGGCGGCCCAGAAAGACGCTGTGGCCCGCTTGCTAGAGACTCATCCCGGGGTAGGACCCATGACCGCTCTGGCGTATTCGCTCACCCTGGGAGAGATCGGGCGCTTCGCCCGCAGCCGCCAAGTGGTCAGTTACCTGGGACTGAATCCCGCCGAGCATTCCAGCGGCGGCCGGCAGCGCTTGGGATCGATCAGCAAACAAGGCAATCCGATGTTACGCAGTCTGTTGGTGGAGGCGGGCCAGAGCGCGGCCCGTCTGGTACCAGAGTTAAAGCGCGCCTATCAGCGGCTGAAACACAGAAAACATTCTTCTGTGGCCAAGGTGATGGTAGCGCGCAAACTGGCGGTGCGGCTGTACTGGATGTGGAAAACCGAGCAGCCGTATTCCGCCACTCGCATGCAGAGTAGCCCGAGTCATCCTGTGGCTGCGGTTTAAAGCCGTGCGTTTGAGTGGGCGCCTGCCTCCCGGAAAAAGTCCGGGAGTTTGAACGAGCAATCATGGTCGAAGTTACGACCGAATAGATGGTTGGTGGAGCCGCAAGGCCGCCACCCGTGATTCAACGTTGATGCGCGAGTCTTGCTCTTCGTGAAAAAATCAAAAGCCCAACCAGAGCGAAATGGCGCTACTTCAAAACCCAAAGCGTCGACGCCCTCGTTTACCCTTGACACCGCCGTCGTTGTTATAGACGGGATGACGTTGTACGAATCGATGGCGCCGTCGAGATTAATGGGAAGTCGAAACGGAGTCACTACTTAATCTGCGGCACGACAGCCGGGGCGGCTGTCCCCACATAAGCAGCCTTACCGGAACATTGCGTTACTAAAGGGGGTTACGCCGGTCGGCGCTTCCGGCTATAATCAGGCAGTGTTGTCGATCGATTGCGATGCTGCGCAAGAATCCCAATTCGCGTCTCCCCCATGCGCAATCCGCCGAGTGCTGGCTGCACTGCCTGGTGTGTCCGCGGCGTTTTCGGGCGAACCTGCCTTCGCGGTTGCGTCCCAGCCTGTTCGGTAGCGACTAATTCCATCCTCTGCCTGATTCGCCCTGGTCCTGCGCCGACTCGTACCTGAGT
>JBAVHY010000531.1:0-1720 GCA_049686315.1 Candidatus Acidiferrum sp.
CCCTTGATCTGTGCGGGCCCGGGTTCCGTGACGCAACTAGAATAGCATCCGGGTCGCCAGAACTGTGGACGGAGATTCTTTTGTCGAACGCGGTCGCTGTCCAAGAGCATCTCCACGCTTTCAAGCGAGAGCTGGAAGAGGCGATTATTTTGCTGTCGGAAAAGGACGCTAAAAAATTGCAAGCTTTGCTCGACGACGCGAAGCAGAATCGCGATAGGTTATCGCCAGAATAGTTTATGTCCGAATTACTGGTTTTTAGGGCGCCTCGGATCGAGGCAGAAATTCGAGTTCCAGGTGATAAGAGCATGTCACATCGCGCAGTGCTGCTCTCGGCCATTTCCAATGGCACTTGCGTCATTCGTGGTTTTCTGCCGAGTCAGGATTGTCAGCACACGGTCAACGCGATGCGAGAGTTTGGGATCGCAATAGATCAGCCGGAAGAAACGACGTTGGTGGTCCACGGACAGCGTGGAAGCTTTCATCCCCCTAAACACCCTATCGATTGCGGTAATTCAGGAACATTGATGCGGTTACTCTCCGGTTTAGCTGCTACGCAACCTTTTGAAACGAAGTTGATCGGTGATGCCTCACTCTCTTCGAGGCCTATGCGGCGAGTGATCGAACCGCTCAGCCTGATGGGCGCTACGATCAGAGCGACGGAGCCGAAAGGCACGGCCCCTTTGGTAATTCGCGGCGGTCAATTACGTCCAATTCAGTATGAGATTCCGGTAGCCAGTGCTCAAGTGAAAAGCGCTATATTGTTCGCATCGCTCAAAGCGTCGGGAAAGACCGTCGTCGTTGAGCCCTTTGCGACGCGCGATCATACCGAGAGAATGATGTCATATTTTCTCGTCCGATCGCAACGTCAGAAGGTGGGCCAGGGTTTCGCTATCTCGTTGTACGGTGGCCAGATTCCTGAGTCGAGAGACTTCGCGGTCCCCGGCGACATCTCGAGTGCTGCATTTTGGCTGGTGGCCGCCGCCGCACAGGAAGATTCAAATCTTTTGGTCCGCGACGTAGGTCTAAACCAAACCAGGACCGGGATACTGTCGGTGCTTCTGCGCATGGGAGCTAAAGTTCGAGAAGTGATCGAGGATTGCGATCAAGCGGAGCCGAGAGGCGAAGTGCAGATTCAGGGCGGGCGGCTTCGCGGAACCACTATCGGAGGGGACGAAGTGCCGAATGTCATCGATGAGATCCCAATTCTCGCGGTAGCCGGCGCTCTGGCTCAAGGAAAGACTGTGATCCGCGACGCCAAAGAGTTGCGAGTGAAGGAAACCGATCGCCTGGCGGCTATTTCGACAAATCTGACGGCCATGGGAGTCGAGGTCATGGAACTGGAAGATGGACTGGAAATATATGGCGGAAGCCCGCTCTTGGGAGCTCGGGTGAAAAGCTACGGCGACCATCGTATTGCAATGGCTTTCGCAATTGCCGGAATGTTTGCGGATAAGGAAACGGTAATAGAGGACACCGAATGTATCGCTACCTCTTATCCGGCGTTTGAGGAGCAGTTGCAGAGATTTTTGACGCCAGACGAGAATCCCCCTACGCCTGTGATCAACCCCGCTGAAGCTTTAGAGAAGAATTGAGCCCGGACATCGACTCCGAATTTTCGATCGTTGCAATCGATGGACCTGCTGCTTCAGGGAAAAGCACAGTTGCTCGCAAGCTCGCCAGACGGCTTGGCTTCTCCTACGTGAATAGCGGAGCGCTCTAT
>JBAVHY010000532.1:0-11709 GCA_049686315.1 Candidatus Acidiferrum sp.
TGGAAGACGGCAGTCTTCCGAGGGTGGCACGAGCCGGATAAGCTGAGAGGTTTAAGTCCGGTTCAGTGAGAGGCTCGGGGTGCAATTCCCCGGGCCTACTCGGCGGAGGAGGGGCGACCCTTCCCCCTATGCCGATTGATAAAGAGGGATGAGCATTGCCCCGCAAAGGACACCCGCGAGGGGCCGCTTTTTCTCCTCCCGCTGTTTCCTCTCTTTGTAGATTCTCTCTTCCAATTCAAGCCCTGTAGCGCCGGCATCCTGCCGGCTCTTGGGTCTCTTTTGTAGTGACCGGCCGGCCTTCAGACCGGCGCTTTTCTCTTGGGTCCGCTTCTTTGGAGTGCGGCGGCTTGCCTGCCCTGTCCCTAACGCCGCAATCTTCTATTCCTTCTCTGCCGACGATCGCGAAAGAGTTGCGGTACAATCTGCGGCATGGACAACAAACAAATCGCGCGGATCCTGCGGGAGACCGCTCACCTGCTGGAAATCGATGGGGCCATCATCGGACGCTACCGCAGTTACGAAAAGGCCGCGGAGTTGATTGATGGACTGCCGCAGCCGGTGGAACAACTCGTGGAGACGCCGGAGAAATTACTGGAATTGCCCGGGATCGGCCAAGGGATGGTGGAACACCTGACGGAGATTGTGAAGACGGGTGATTACGCCCTGCGGAAAAAGCTGCTTAAGAAATATCCGGAGACGATTCTGGATTTGTTGAACCTGCAATCGTTGGGGCCGAAGAAGGTGGCCCTGCTTTGGAAAAAGTTTAAGGCCGGGACCGTGGGGGACGTGGAGAAACTGGCCAAGGAGGGCAGGCTGCGGGACTTGGCGGGATTCGGCGAGAAAAGCGAACAAAATATTTTGAAGGCTGTGGAAGTGTTCAAGAAGACGACCGGGAGATTCCTCATCAGCACGGCGGAAGCGGCGGCCTCGGCAATTGCGGCGCACATCCGGAAGGTGGGGAAGGCGGTAGAGAGCGTGACCCCGGCGGGGTCGTTGAGGCGCGGGAAAGAGACCGTGGGAGATTTGGATTTGCTGGTGACGATGGCGGAGGGCCACACCAAACAGAAAGACGTGGACGCCGTCGCGAAACACATTCTGACGTACCCTGGCATCGACCAAACGCTCGCGCACGGCGAAAACAAAGTGAGTTTCACCCTCGAGGATGGACTGCAGGTGGATGTGCGCCTGCTGGAAAAGGAGAATTTTGGGGCGGCGTTGTTGTATTTCACGGGCTCTAAGGAACACAACGTCACCCTGCGCGGACGCGCGAACGAGCTGGGCTACACACTGAACGAATACGCCCTGGCCACCTTGAAGGCGGAAAAGCGCGTGGCCGGCCGGACGGAGGAAGAAATCTACACGAAGTTGGACCTGGACTATATACCGCCGGAATTGCGCGAGAACACTGGAGAGATCGCAGCAGCGGAGAAGCATAAACTGCCGAAACTGATTGAACTGCGGGACGTGAAAGGCGATCTGCAGATGCACAGCACGGCGAGCGACGGGAAGAATTCGATTGAGGAAATGGCGGAAGCGGCGCGTGCGCTGGGGCACGAATACATCGCCATTACGGATCACTCGAAGGCCGTAACCGTGGCGAATGGGTTGGATGAAAAGCGCATGGAAGCGCACATCAAGAAGTTGCGGGCCGCGGACGAAAAGGGGTTGGGGGTCCGCGTGTTAGTTGGCTCCGAAGTGGACATCTTGAAGGACGGCTCACTGGATTATTCGGACGAGATTCTGGCGCAATTGGATGTGGTGGTGTGCTCGATTCACTCGTATTTTAATTTGGATCGCGCGGCAATGACCGAGCGGATGCTAGCGGCCATTGAGAATCCGTATGCCCAAATCATCGGTCACCCAACAGGGCGAGTTCTGTTGAGGCGTGACGCGCTGGACTACGACATGGAGAAGGTGCTGGATGCCTGTGCCGAGCATGGCGTGGCGATGGAGTGCAATTCGTACCCTGACCGGCTGGATCTGAAGGATGTGTATCTGAGGATGTGCAAAGAGAAGGGCGTGAAGGTGGTGATTTCGACGGATTCGCACAACACGGGGAATTTGAGTTTCATTCATCACGGCGTGACCATGGCACGAAGAGGCTGGCTGGAGAAGAAGGACGTGATCAACACGCTGCCGGTGAAGGAGTTTTTAGGAGTATTGCAGGGGAAAAAGAGGGCGGCAAAGGGGTAGGAAGATGCCTGCGGAGCCACGGATTCACGCAACAGGAAGGGAACATTTTGGGGGTGGAGTGCGTTCCAGGTAATAGGACGCAGGACGGAGTAAGTGGGGAGACGAGCTATGAGCACGCGAGTGATGGAAACCAGTTTACCACCTCGAAATGGATTTTCCCGCAAAGCGGTCGCTATCGGATTGATGGCAGGGGCTTTAGCGCTGGCGGGAGCTGCGGCGGCCCAGGCCGAAGAGGTAGCCAAGACGTTCACCGTGAGCGGCCACGCGAAGGTGCGGGTCGAAACGGACGATGGCGCGGTGCGCGTCTCAACGGGCGACATTAAGCAGGTCGAAATTCGCGTGGTGTATAGCGGATACAAGCTGGACCGGGACTTGCGCGTCAACACAGCGCAAAACGGGGATACCGTGGAGGTTGCGGTTAAGACCTCGGGTGGTTCTTTCTGGAATTGGGGTGTGCGCCACAGCAGCCTGCGCGTGGAAGTGCACATGCCAAAGGACGCGGATTTGTCGGTGCGCACAGGGGACGGTTCCGTGGAAGCTGATTCGATCACAGGCAGCATGGATGTGACTACCGGAGACGGGAGCATCAGAGTACAGGGCGCTAAGGGAAACATCCGCTTTCACACCGGGGATGGCAGCATCGAAGCGCGTGCGCTGGATGGTCAGGTGGATGCCTCGAGCGGAGATGGTCATATTAACTTGGAGGGACGATTTGACAGCCTGACCATTAAGACCGGAGATGGCAGCGTCACCGCGAAGGCCAGTGCGGGATCGAAGGTGGCATCCAGTTGGACCATTCATACCGGAGATGGCAGCGTGGATGTGGAGATTCCAGGGGATTTGCAGGCCAACATCGACGCAAGCACACACGATGGCCATATCAGCCTGGGTCTGCCACTGCTGGTGGAAGGAACGTTAGGATCGTCCAAGATTCGCGGAAAGCTCAATGGCGGTGGGCAGCAGTTTGAGATTCGAACCGGTGATGGTTCCATCCATCTAAATAAGAGCTGAACCTAGACGTCATGCTACTCCGTCTTTCTGATATCCGGTATCCGATGCCTGGTTACAGCTAACCGACCGCGCTGGGAGGTCGCAAGAAATAAGCTACAGTGTGTTTCCGTTTTCCTGCACAAAATTGCCTGCAACACGGCGTAACTACTTGAAAAGAATGGGCCGGGTCTTTGGTCTCCCCCTTGCTCGTAGATGGGCATCTGGGAGGCCCACGAAGTGATTGTCATCATTCTCAGTATAGCGGTACTAGCACTCTTCGTTATCTCACTGACGAGTTCCTTATTGGGAAACCGCAAGCAAAGATCCTGAGCGGCTCCTCCCTGTGATGTAGATTCCTGGCAACAAATTGAGTAGCGCCTTAAGTAGTAAGCGAACGCGCCTGTAGCGCAGGGCGAGTCTTCGAGCCCTGCGGTTTCTCCCTTCATGCCTGTTGTTTCGAACAGAGTCCGCGGAGTGACAAATCCCTCACCTCCTTCTTCGGGCGCCCCACGGGCCGGTTTTGCACGTGGGTTCTTGGGTCTGCCTTCTCCGGCGAGTGCTCCACTCTCGTTTTTTGACAACCGTAGACGGTCCTGGTCTAAGGCTTGTGCGAATGAGCGTCGACGGAATCAAGGGCGCGCAGGGAATAGATCAGGGCGGCGCCAGCATTCATGGCCATGGCCACACCAAGGGCCTCGGCGATTTCCTGCTTGGAGGCGCCCGCCTTCAGTGCAGCGTCGGTGTGAAAGGTGATGCAACCATCGCACCGAGTGGTAACGGCCACGGCGAGAGAGATGAGTTGACGGGTCTTCTCCCCAAGCAGAGAATTTTTGGAATTGGCGGCCGAAAGGGTTTGGTAGCCCTTGAGCGAGTCCGGCGAGAGCTTCGCGAATTCTGGAATCGACTTCGTGAGTTCAGCCTGATAATTGTTCCAATCGAAGAGCATGGTCGTTGTAATTCCTCCTGAAGAGATAGGCGCGGGTAGGGAGTATACGACAATTGACCGGAAATTGGGCACGCGAAGGAGCTCTAGCGAGGTCCAATATGCCAACTCGATCTGTGGTTGCCTGCGTTGCCACTCTATCCGACTCTTCCGATTTCGAGTAGGCAGTCCGGTGTGATACAGTTTTGGATTCGCTAACGTTCGGCGAAAGTAAGCGCCCGTGGCGGTAGGGAATGGCTCGAACCGCCGGGCTCAACCCCGATGTTCATAATCCGAAGGAACACAAAAGCAAGGTGACGCAAGTTCTTGACGTTCGATGGTAAGAACCCGTGCTTCGCACAGAGCTCTAAAGATGGGGCGCCTTCACGATCAACAGTGGGGGCGCCAGAGGAAAAGCCCACGAGGGCGCGATGTGCCCTACAACGAGGAATGACATATGAAGACGACGTACAACGGAATGGCGGTGCCGCCGGACGGCAAGGCGATTGGCTACAGCAGCGGGGTGCTGCAGGTGCCAATCAATCCGATTATTCCATTTATTGAGGGGGATGGAACTGGACGCGACATTTGGAAGGCCTCGCGGCGGGTGTTTGATGCCGCGGTGCAAAAGGCGTACGGCGGCAAGCGAAGAGTGGTTTGGTTTGAAGTGTTTGCCGGGGAGAAGGCCTTCAATACGTTCAAGCAGTGGCTGCCGGATGAGACCGTGGATGCGGCGCGGGATTTTCGCGTGTCGATCAAGGGGCCGCTGACGACGCCGGTGGGCGGTGGTATCCGCTCGTTAAACGTGGCGCTGCGGCAGATTTTGGATTTGTACGCTTGCGTCAGGCCGGTGCGGTATTTCAAGGGTGTTCCCTCTCCTGTGCGCGAGCCGGAAAAAATGGATGTGGTGATTTTTCGAGAGAATACGGAGGATGTGTACATCGGTATCGAGTGGAAGAGCGGAACGCCCGAAGTGAAAAAGTTGCTGGATTTCTTGAACAAGGAAATGTTGAAGGATGGCAAGAAGCAAATTCGTTGGGATTCGGGCGTGGGAATCAAGCCCATGTCGCCGACGGGAACAAAGAGATTGGTGCGGCGGGCCATTCAATACGCGCTGGACAATGCAAGGCGCAGCGTCACACTGGTGCATAAGGGCAACATTCAGAAATTTACCGAAGGCGCGTTCCGCGATTGGGGTTACGACTTGGCGCGCGAGGAATTTCGCGGGCAGACGGTGACCGAGCGGGAGAGCTGGATCCTCGATAATCTAGAGAAGAATCCGGGGCTGACGGTGGAACAGAACGCGGCAATGATCGAGCCGGGGCTGGAATCGGCCACGGAAGATTTCAAGAAGACCGTATGCGCCGAAGTGAAGGCGACACTGGACTCGATTGGGGCCACGCACGGGAAGGGTCAGTGGCAGAAGAAGCTGATGATTAATGATCGGATCGCGGATTCCGTGTTTCAGCAAATGCTGCTGCGGCCGAACGAATACAGCGTGCTGGCTACCCCGAACTTGAACGGGGACTACTTGAGCGACGCGTGCGCCGCTCAGGTGGGTGGGTTGGGAATTGCCCCGGGATCGAATATCGGCGATGGATATGGAGTGTTTGAGGCTACGCATGGGACGGCGCCGAAATATGCGGACAAGGATGTAATTAACCCAAGCTCGTTAATGCTGAGCGGGGCAATGATGTTTGAATTCCTGGAATGGAATGAGGCGGCGAAGTTGATTGAAGACGGAATAGGGAAGACCATCCAGCAGAAAAGGGTGACCTACGACTTGGAGCGGTTGATGACCGGGGCGACGAAGCTGGGGACAAGCGCATTTGCTTCGGCGATAATCGAAAACATGTAGTGGAATTCCGCAGTCCCAAAGGAGGCGGAGATGAGCCGCAAAAAAGTTACAGTGGTGGGCGGAGGGTTTGTCGGGTCCACGACCGCGCAGCGCATTGTCGATTTGGAGCTGGCGGACGTGCTGTTGACCGATATTCTCGATGGGCCGCCGGCGGGCAAGGCGCTGGACATGGTCGAGAGCGGGCCGATTACTCGGACGGATTCGCATGCGACCGGAATCACCACGGCCTCGGGCGATTACAGCGCGACGGCGGGAAGCGACGTGGTCGTGATTACCGCGGGATTCCCGCGGAAGCCAGGGATGAGCCGCGACGACTTGTTGAAAGCAAATTACGATGTGGTGAAAAGTGTTGTGGAGCAGATTGTCAAGCACTCGCCGAATTGCATTCTGGTGATGGTGACGAATCCTTTGGATGCCATGGCGCAAGCGGCGCTGAAGATTAGTGGATTCCCAAAGAGTCGCGTCATTGGGATGGCGGGTGTGCTTGATTCGGCCCGGATGAGCGCATTCGTCGCCATGGAGTGCAAGGTGAGCGTGGAGAACGTGCACTCGTTTGTGCTCGGTGGGCATGGGGATGACATGGTGCCTCTGCCCCGGTATTCCACGGTAGCTGGGATTCCGCTGCCGGACCTGCTGCCTGCGGACAAGATTGAGGCAATCGTCACGCGAACGAGGAAGGGCGGCGCGGAGATCGTGAATTTGCTGAAGACCGGGTCGGCGTACTACGCGCCATCGGCGGCGGCGGTGGAAATGGTGGAAGCAATTTTGAAAGATAAGAAAAAGATTTTGCCTTGTGCTGTGTATCTGGAAGGCGAGTACGGGATCAAGGGTCTGTTTGTGGGCGTTCCGGTAAAGCTCGGGTCGAAGGGCGCGGAAGAGATTATCCAGATTAAGTTGACCGCCGAGGAAAACGCAGCGTTGCAGAAGAGCGCCGCAAGCGTGAAAGAACTAGTCGGCGTCCTCGGAATTTAGCGTGTGCTTCTCCCTTGCGCTCTGGACGCAGTTCGTGCACCTTGGCTCTTGGATTTTCCCAGTTAGATCAAATCACCAAAGATCTTGAGGGTGCCCCATCCTTCGCGCACTTTGCGAAGGGTGGGCTCTTTCGACCTAAGATCACGGTTCCCGGCTACCAAGTAGCGACTACCAACTACGAAACCTGTTTCTTCAACTCCGCCAGCAAATTCAGCGCTTCAATCGGCTTCAATTCATCCAAATCCGCCGCTTTCAACTTGTCAATCACCGCCCGGTCCAGAGCGGTAAACAGTACCGCCTGGTTCCCGTTCCCATTTGGTCTTGCTCCCGGCGTCAGCGTCTCGCTCAATTCATGCTCACTCTGTTCATGCCTCTTCAACACTTCTCGTGCCCGCTCAATTACGCTCCTTGGCAATCCGGCCAGTCGCGCCACCTCGATCCCGTAACTCTTATCCGCGCTCCCTGGCTCCACGCGCCGCAGGAAAATGATCTCGTTCGGCGTCTCCTTCACGCTCACGTGCACGTTCTTCACGGTCGGGAGCAGTTCCGCCAGTTCGGTCAACTCGTGATAGTGCGTTGCAAACAATGTCCGCGCTCTCGTGTGCTTCTGCAGATGCTCCACCACTGCCCATGCAATCGACAATCCATCAAACGTCGCCGTCCCCCTTCCCACCTCATCCAGCAGCACCAGGCTCGCCGGCGTCGCGTGATTCAGAATGCCCGCCACTTCGCTCATCTCCACCAAAAACGTTGACCGCCCTCGCGCCAAATTATCGCTAGCCCCAATCCGCGTAAAAATCCGGTCGGTAATCGGTAATTTTGCCTGCCGCGCCGCCACGTACGACCCCATCTGCGCCATCAGCACAATCAGCGCCGTCTGCCGCAAGTACGTCGATTTCCCTCCCATGTTCGGTCCGGTAATCAGCAGCAACTGTTGCCGCCCCGGCTCGAAGCACAAATCGTTCGGCACGAACCGCTCGCCCTTCTGCTTCAGCAGCTCTTCAATCACCGTGTGCCGTCCGCCGATAATCAGCAGTTCGCCCGTGCCATTGAATTCCGGCCTCACGTAATTCCGGTCCGCTGCCAGCTTCCCAAACGATGCCAGCACATCCAGCTTTGCAATCGCCGCCGCCGTCTTTCTCAGCCGCGAAGCTTTTCCCGCGATGCTCGATCGGAGTTCGACATACAATTGCCGTTCAATCTCCGAAATCCGCTCGTCCGCCGCCAAGATCTTTCTCTCGTACTCCTTCAACTCCGGCGAAGTAAACCGCTCGGCATTCACAAGCGTCTGCTTCCGCTCGTAGTCTGCCGGTGCTAGATGCAAATTCGGCTTCGATATCTCGATGTAGTACCCGAACACCTGGTTGAAGCGGATCTTCAACGACCCGATCCCCGTCCGCTTCCTCTCTCTCTCCTCCATCGCTGCAATGATCTCTTTGCTGTGCTTGCTCAAACTTCGCAGCTCATCCAGTTCTGCCGAATACCCTGTCCGAATGATTCCCGGTTCGCTTGCTGTAGCCGGCGGCTCCTCCGCCAGCCCTTTTTCCAACGCGTCGCGCACGTCCACCAGCTCATCGATCTCGTCGTGCAATTCCCGCAACAGCTCGCTGCCTGTAGCGCTGGCCTTCATGCCAGCGCCTCTCTGCGTCTTGGTACTCTCCTCCTCCAAATCGGTCGACGCACTCTCTCCAGCCTGTGCTCTTATGTTTCTCTTCTCTTCTTCACTCGTTACTTCTCTTTTCTTCTCCGAAACTGTCAACTGTGAACTGACGACTGTAAACTCCCTCAACACCGGCAGTTGCGCCAGTGATTTCCGCAGCGCTACCAGCTCGCGCGGCATCGCCAGTCCGAGCGTGATCCGGCTCGTCAGCCGCTCCAGATCTTGAATCCCCCGCAACTCCTTGCGTATTTCGCCGCGCACCACCGTCTGTTTCAGCAGGTGCGCTACCGCGTCCAGCCGCGCTTCAATCGCATCCTGATCGATCAGCGGCCGCAGCATCCACGACCGCAGCAGCCGCGCCCCCATCCCCGTTACCGTCGAGTCCAGTGCCGCGATCAACGTCGTCGGCCCGCTGGTTTTCGCTTCCTCCGTGAAAATCGGTGCCAGTAATTCCAGATTTCGCACGGACACCGGGTCCAGCACCATCGCGTCTTGCTGCTCGTAGTAACGAATCCGGTCGAGGTGTTGCAGCGCCTCCACGCTTGGCGCATCGTCGCCGCGCGCCGCGTTCTCCCGCAAGTAGTGAATCACCGCTCCTGCCGCGCACATTGCCTGCACATGAGCGTCTAATCCGAACCCCGTCAATTCCGCCACGCCAAACTGTTCCCGCAAAATCCGTTCCGTGTAATCTCGCTGAAAAATCCAATCTTCCAGCCTCGTCTCCACCCCTCCTACTCCATCCAGCAGCGTGTTCTTCGCCGTCTCAAACAATTGTTGCGGCCGGGGAAGCAGCGTCTCGCGCGGCCGTAGCAACTGCAGTTCGTCCCGCAGGTCTTCCTCGGCCTGCGCTCCTTGGAATTCCGTCGCCAGGAATTCCCCCGTCGAGAGATCCACCAGCGCCAGTCCCACCGTCGCCGAATTCTGCGCCACTGCCGCCAGGTAATTGTTCTCTCGCGCATCCAGCACCGCCACATCGGTTGCCGTTCCGGGTGTTATTACGCGCGAAACTTCCCGCCGCACCAGTTTCTTCCCCTGCCCGGCCTGCTCCATCTGCTCGCAAATGGCCACCTTGTATCCCGCGCGGATCAACCGTGCGATATACGCGTCCGCCGCGTGATACGGCACCCCGCACATGGGAATCGGTTGCCCCTTCTCCCGGTTGCGCGAGGTCAGCGTAATCCGCAATTCACGCGACGCGATCATCGCGTCCTCATAAAACAATTCGTAAAAATCCCCCAACCGAAACAGCAGCAGCGCGTGTGGATATCTCCCCTTAACCGCGTGGTACTGCTGCATCAGTGGTGTAGTCGTCTCGCTCATGAACAGTTTTCAGTTCTCAGTCTTCAGTCCTCAGTAAATCACTGCAGTTGTAGCGGCGGGTCTTTGGCCCCGCAAACTCGCCCGTCGCTAAGCCTTCAGAGGCAACTTTACGCCTCTTCCTCAACTTCTCCGTGCTCTCTCTCTGTTCCTCTCTCCGTGCACTCTGCGTGAACTCTTTTCTTTCTCTTTCCAATGTGCCGCAACCTGATTTGTTCTGAAGTCTTGAACATTTGAACTCTTAAACTCTCTTCTCACTCCCGCATTCCCACTTCTTCCAACAAAAAAGCATAATCAAACGCAATTTCCCGCAAGAAATCATACCGCCCGCTAGCCCCGCCATGCCCCGCGCCCATATTCGTCTTCAATAGCAACACATTCCCATCCGTCTTCATCGCCCGCAATTTCGCCACATACTTCGCCGCTTCCCAATACATCACCTGGCTATCATTCCATGCCGTCTTCACCAGTATCCGTGGATACGGCTTCCTCTCCACATTCGTATACGGGCAGTACTGCTTCATATAAAAATAATCCTCCTCCACCAGCGGGTTCCCCCACTCTTCAAACTCGCCCACCGTCAACGGCAGCGACGGGTCCAGCATCGTGTTCAGCACATCCACGAACGGCACATGGCTCACCACCACATGAAACAGGTCCGGCCGCAGATTCACAACCGCCCCCATTAGCAATCCTCCTGCGCTTCCTCCCTCAATCACCAGCCGTTCCGGCGACGTATACCTCTTCGCCACCAAATAATCCGCGCACGCAATAAAATCCGTGAACGTATTCATCTTCTGATGCATTCGCCCCGCGTCGTGCCACGGCTTCCCCAGCTCTCCCCCTCCCCGAACGTGCGCTATCGCATACACCATTCCCCGGTCCAGCAGGCTCAGCCGGTTGGAATTAAACGCCACCGGCATCGACAATCCGTAGCCCCCATATCCATAAAGCAGCAATCGCGCGTTACCGTCCCTCAGCGTTTCCTTCCGACGCACAACGGACACCGGGATCAGCGTCCCGTCTTTGGCCTTCGCGTGCAGCCGTTCGCTCACGTAATTCGCGGTATCAAAATCTCCCAGCACCGGCTGCTGCTTCCTCAAAATCCGTTCTCCGGTTTGCACGTCGTAGTCGTACACCGACCGCGGGGTCACCAGTGACTCATACTGGTACCGCATGTGTCCGGCGTCGAATTCCGGATTCGTCCCCAGGGTTGCGTTGTATGCCGGCTCCGCAAATTCTATCCGCCGTGAGGCCTCCAGCGCGCTCGGCGCCTCCCGCGTCAAATCCACAATCCGCAAATACGGCAGCCCGTTTTCCCGCTCCGTCAGCACCAGGTGCGTCCGAAACGCTTCCAGCCCCGCCAGCATTACTCCCGGCCGGTTCGCAATCACCTCGTGCCAGCGAGACCGCCCCGGGTCCACCGTCGGGGCCGTCACCAACCGGTACGTTCTTCCTCCGCTGTTTGTCCGTATGAAAAATATTCCGCCAGCCTCATCACTCGCGCCTCCCGGATGATGGTCCAGGTAATATTCGTGATCGTCTTCCCGCGGCTCGACCAACTGGAACCCGCTGAGCGGCGAATCCGCCCGCAAATACCGCACCTCGCTCGTCGTGTGGCTGTTGCACACCAAAAACAAATATGCCCCGCTACGGCTCCTCTCCACGTCGATCCGGAACCGCTCGTCCTTCTCCTCATAAAGCAATTCATCCACCGCCGGGTGTTGTAAAGGCCTGTCCTGCACCTGGCCTCTTGGGTTTTCTTCAGGGGGTCGGAGCTTCAGCTCCGACATTAAC
>JBAVHY010000533.1:0-24328 GCA_049686315.1 Candidatus Acidiferrum sp.
GTTATGTTGGTCTCCTCGTGCCGCACGTTATGCGGCTGATTTTTGGCTCGGACCACCGTTTGCTATTGCCCGTCTCCGCTCTGGGAGGGGCCATTGGCCTGGTCCTCGCAGATACTTTGGGGCGCACCATTATGGCTCCGTCCGATCTGCCTGTCGGCGCCATGACCGCGATAGCTGGTGCGCCCCTGTTCATTTACTTGCTTCGCCGGAGGCTCGCATGAGCATGCACCTTCGGCTTACACCATCCGCTGCAAATCCCTCGGCGGACCAGTCACGAGGCAATCCCGATGTGCGGCTAAGTGTCGAGCAGGCCAGCTATGTCTATGCCCCGAATCCGTCGCAGGCTCCTTTGTTCACCTTGGAAGCCTTGAGTTTTCAGGCGAGGCCCGGAGAGATCGTAGCAATTCTCGGCCCGAATGCCAGCGGCAAATCCACTCTCCTTAAACTCATTTCAGGCGCGCTTGAGCCTCTTTCCGGCCGAATTTTCCTGAACGGATTTGCGACCTGTTCTCTGGCGCCCAGGATACGCGCCCAGCGCATCGCGCTGGTTCAGCAGGAAAGCCGGCTGCTTTTTCCATCACGTGTGTGGGAGTTCGTGTTGCAGGGCCGTCATGCCCATGGCCGCAGCCTTCGCTTTGAATCCGAGGGCGACATCCTCATCGCGAAGAATGCTCTCGCGCAAGTGGGAGCGCTGCATCTAAGCGATCGCTGGATGGACAAGATCTCCGGCGGGGAAAAACAGCGGGTCATTCTGGCTCGTGCGCTGGCGCAACAGCCTCTGCTGCTTCTGTTGGACGAGCCTACTCTGCACCTCGACATCGGGGCCCAGGTCGATCTGCTCGATTCGCTGCGCCGGTTGGCGGCAGGAAATCGCTACACCGTTGTAGTGGTGACGCACGAATTGAATCTCACGGGGGAATACGCAGACCAGGTGGTGCTGTTGCACAAAGGGAAATGCTTGCGAGTGGGGCCGCCCGCCAGCGTTTTTCAGCGCGACCTGCTTGAGCAGGTCTTTCAGGCACCCCTGAGCGTGGAGATGACCTCATCCGGTCGGCCACGCGTCACGCTTTTTGCCAAGAAGTAGAAGTCTTCCTTGTCAACCCCAACGCGGTGGTTTCGCGCCGCCGGCATTCGCAACCCACAGCGGGCCTTGCCCCTCAAGATCAACCGCAGACTTCGTGCTCGGGAAGACGGTGCAACGCCGCCGCCGCCGCGCGACTGTAAGGCGAACTTTTCGTTTGCGCGCCACTGCAGTGTTCTTCGCTGCGGGAAGGCCGCAAGCCTGCTGCCCGCGAGTTCATTTCGCCCGCAGCGAATTGACGCCAAGCCAGGAGACCGGCGAAGCCTGCAGCCAGCTCAACGTTTTGTTGCGCCGGTCAACCTTTACTCTCCCGCGCGTGAGGGAGCGGAGGAACCATGAAAAATCCGAAACTTGTTTTTTCCCTATTCGTTTTACTTTGTCTTGCCTGCATTCTTCCTGCATTTCCGCAATCTCAACTCCCGAATGCCCATTTGACAGGAACATTAACAGACCCATCCGGCGCGACTGTGGATGGTGTCAAAATCACGGCGTGGCAAGAAGGCGCGCCGACAGCGAAACCCTGGTCCACGGTTTCTTCCGCTGGTGGCGCCTATACCTTGGCCCTTCCTCCCGGCCGATACCAGATTCGCTTTTCGCGGCAACCTTTCTCCGTTTGCGAATTCTCCATTCAACTTGCTTCTGGCGAATCGCGCGCGTTGAATCCCCAACTTGGACTGGAGCCGTTCTCCGCCAGCGTACTGGTTACCGCCCAAGCAGTTCCCACTACCGAACAACAAACCGCGGTTCCCAATTCCATCGTTACCCGCGAGGAGATCGACCAACGTCAATCGGTCGCCCTGCCAGACCTGCTCCTCTATTCGCCCGGAATTGCGGTTGGCCGCACAGGTGCCAACGGGGGCACGGCTTCGATCTTCCTAGACGGGGGCAATTCCAATTTCACCAAGGTTCTTGTCGATGGCACGCCCATCAATCCGCCAGGTGGCGCCGTCGACTTCTCCGTTTTGACCCTCGATAACCTCGACAAAGTCGAGATCGTGCGTGGCGCCGAATCCGCTATTTACGGCACGGACGCCGTTTCTGGCGCGATTCAAGTCTTCTCGCATCGCGGCGCAACTCGCACTCCTTCCCTCTCCGCCTTTGCAGAAGGAGGCAGCTTCTCCAGCGGACGTGGTGGTGCGCAGTTCAGCGGCCTAGTGGGGCGCTTCGATTACTCCGCTACGGGTTCCTATCTGCAGACGGACGGGCAGAACCGCAATAGTGATTTCATCAATCGCACCTATTCCGGAAATTTCGGATACTCTTTCAGCGAAACGAATCAACTTCGCCTGTCTGTTCGCAACAATACAGGCGATGCGGGCGTCCCCGGACAGACCCTATTCGAGCCGCCCAGCCTTCACCAAAGAATCAATCAACAAGTGTTCAGCGCCAACGTCCGTTGGCTTTTCTCCACCAGTCCGCATTGGCATCACCAGATTATTGGTAGCGAATCGTATACCCATCAGCACAATTTCAATTCCCAGCAAAGCTTTTATGCCACCGATCCATTCGCCTTCTGCCCGCAAGCGAACGCCGCGTCCGTTCCTACAGCGGAGTTGTGCGATTTCACCTACGACGACACGTACAACTACAATCGCGCCGGCGTTTCTGCTCAGACCAGCTACATCGTCAGACAGTTTGGAGTCACAGCGGGCTACCAATACGAAGTGGAAAATGCCTCGCTTTCCTTTCTGGAGCAACCCCACGTCCGGCGAAATAATCAGGGTGGATTTGTGGACCTCCGCTTTCTTCCGCTTTCACGCGTTTCTCTGGACTTGGGGGCGCGCGCCGAGGCCAACGCAAGCTTCGGGACTCGTGTAGTACCCCGTGCCGGCGCATCGGTCGCGCTCCGCCACAGTCAAAGTTTTTGGGGAGACACGCGTTATCGCATTTTTTACGGAGAAGGGATCAAGGAGCCCCGCTTCGACCAGACTTATGGCACCGATCCCTGCGATCCTGGCAATCCTTCGCTGAAGCCGGAGTCCAGCAAAAACTGGAGCACGGGAATCGATCAGAAGCTCGCGAGCGACCGCGTCAAAGTATCCGCCGAGTATTTTTCCAATCGCTTCTATGACATCGTTAGCTTCACTTTTTGCGCACCTGGGGGCCCGTGCCCCGTTACTCCCCCTTCCGGCTGTCCCTTCGGCTATGGTACGTATTTCAACACTGATCTAGCCCGCGCCCGCGGTGCAACTATTGCCGTCGAAGCCCGCGTAGCAAAGTGGCTCTTTATCGCCGGTAATTACACTTACGACGACAGTCTCGTCATCAGTTCGCCGAATGCTTTCGATCCAGCCCTTGTCCCGGGCAATCGCCTTATACGCCGTCCGCCCAACTCCGGATCGGTCACCTTCAACGGAACATTCCGGAGGTTCAGCGCCACTTTTGCCGGTTACTTTACAGGGCAGCGTACCGACAGTGATTTCCTCGGCCTCGGCTATTCGCGCAATCCGGGTTACGCTCGCTTCGACCTCTCCACCAACTACGCAATTTACCGTGGCTTTTCCATCTATGCCCGCGCCACCAACTTGTTTGACAAGCAGTATCAGGATGCTCTCGGCTATCCAGCGCTAGGCCGCGACGCTCGGGTCGGCCTTCGCTACCAATTCGCCGGACGGAACTGACCCATGCCTCTACCTGTGCTCTTTTCCTGGAGCGGCGGCAAGGATAGTGCCATGGCCATGCATGCACTTCTTCGCAACCCCCCTCAGCCCCGCTCTTTGCAGGAGCGATGTGCCCGCCTTGCCCGATTGGGGAGGCTAGGCGGGTTCGGGCGCCGCCTCTGCTATAATTTCTCTTTAACTTATGACCAAATTTGCGACTGAATCTTCGGTGGCTCCCGAGCTACTCGCCAAGTACGAGCCGGTGATTGGGCTGGAGGTCCACGCCCAATTACTGACAAAGACAAAGATTTTCTGCGGCTGTTCCACGCGCTTCGGGGATGAGCCCAACTCGAATGTCTGCCCCGTCTGCCTCGGACTTCCCGGTACCCTGCCGGTCCTGAACAAGCGCGCCGTCGAAATGGGGATTCTCGCGTCACTGGCCTTGAACTGCACTGTGCACGAACACTCGCGGTTCGCCCGCAAGAACTATTTCTATCCCGACCTCCCGAAGGGCTACCAGATCTCTCAATACGAACTTCCACTGGCCACCGGCGGCTGGGTGGAAATTGAACATGATGGAAAGTCCAAGCGCATCGGAATTACCCGGCTGCACCTTGAAGAGGATGCAGGAAAATCGCTGCACGACGGTTTCGCCCACTCAGATGAGAAAACCTATGTGGACTTCAATCGTTGTGGCACCCCGCTCAGCGAGATCGTTTCCGAGCCGGACATGCGTTCGGCCGATGAGGCTTACGCCTATCTCACCACCCTCCGGCAGATCCTTCTATACACCGGTGTAAGCGATTGCAACATGGAAGAAGGTTCCCTGCGTTGCGACGCGAATGTCAGCGTTCGTCTCCGTGGCACCAAGGAGTTTGGCACCAAGGTGGAAGTGAAGAATCTGAATTCTTTCCGCTACCTCGCCAAGGCTCTTGAATATGAAATCGAGCGCCACATCGGCGTAATCGAATCTGGCGGACACATCACGCAGGAAACCCGGCTCTGGAATCAGTCCGCCGGCCGCACGGAATCGATGCGCTCGAAAGAGAAAGCCCACGACTACCGCTATTTCCCGGAGCCGGATCTCCTGCCCGTGCACGTGAGCGATGCTTGGCGTGAAGAGGTTCGCGCTTCTCTGCTCGAGCTTCCTGCCGCCAAGCGTGCGCGTTTTGTCTCTGCTTTGGGTGTCACTCCATATGACGCGGAAGTTCTGACCGACACGCAGGCTTTGGCGGATTACTTCGAATCGGTTGTGAAGGCCGGCGCACCCGGCAAGGCGGCCGCCAACTGGATGCAGACGGAACTCCTCCACCGGCTGCATGATTCTGGCAAGGAACTCAATGCCAGCCCGGTTTCGCCTGCCGCGCTCGCGGAACTTGTCTCTCTAGTTGAGTCCGGCAAGATCACCGGCGCCGTTGGCAAGAAAGTCTTCGCCACGATGTTTGAGGCAGGCCGCTCCGCCGCAGACATCGTTGCCGCCGAGGGCCTGGGCGCCCAGGTCAGCGACACAGCCATTGAACAAGCTGCCCGCGAAGTTATCGCCAAGAATCCGGACAACGTAGCGAAATTCAAGTCCGGGAACGAAGGCGTATTCAAGTTTTTCGTGGGCCAAGTGATGAAGGCCACAAAAGGCCAGGCCAATCCACAGGTTATTAACGATACGCTTCGAAGACTTTTATCCTGATTAGACCGAGGACGACATGCTCAAGACCGGCGGCAAAGCGCCTGACTTTACTCTGAGTTCCGACGAAGGGAAGGAAGTCTCTCTGGCTGACTTCAAAGGGAAACGCGTCCTGATTTTCTTCTTTCCGAAAGCGAACACATCCGGTTGAGCGATCGAAGCGTCCGAGTTTCGTGACGCAAAAGCGAAGTTCGAAAAGCATGGCGTCGTCGTTATTGGCGCCAGTGCCGACCCAGTGAAATTACTGCAGAGTTTCCGAACCAAGCAGAAATTGAATTTTGTTCTGCTCAGCGATCCTACGCACAGGATGATTGAGTCTTACGGTGCCTGGCGCAGCAAGAAATTCATGGGCCGGACGTACATGGGAATCGCGCGCAGCAGCGTTCTCATCGGAGCTACAGGCAAAGTCGAGGTAGTCTGGGAAGAAGTCAAGGCCAAAGGCCACGCGGCGGAAGTGCTCTCGAAGCTGGCGGCCTGAGGAGTTAGGCGATTAGAGTTCGACGACGAACTCGTCTCCCGCGGACTGAATCAGCATATTGTCGATCAAGCGTGTTCTGCCAATATACACCGCCAGCAACGCGTAACAGCATCGCCCCAGTCGCACCACTGGTTCAAAAGTCTCTGCATCCACGATCTCCGCATAATCCACACGTGCCCGCGGCTCGCCCTCCAGCACCTTGTGCATGGTTCGCCGCAATTCCAGCGTGTCTGTCGCGCCGGCGGCTACCTCCTTTTGTGCCGCCCGCAAGGCCCTGTGAAGCACGGTTGCCGCCTTGCGCCCCTCCGCGTCCAGGTAGGCATTCCGCGAGCTCATCGCCAAGCCATCCGCTTCCCGCACGATCGGAATGACGATAAGCCCCACATCCAGATTCAAATCCCGTGCCATCTGCTGAATGATGCGCACTTGTTGGGCATCTTTCCTGCCAAAGTAGGCGTAATGCGGCTGCACAATGTCCAGCAGCTTCAGCACCACCGTTGCTACTCCGCGAAAATGTCCTGGGCGCGATCTTCCTTCCAGCCGCTCGCTCAAACCTTCCACGTGGACATACGTCGAAAAACCAGGGGGATAGATCGCTGCGGCATCGGGTAAGAACAAACCATCTACATTCGCGTCTGTTAATTTTCCCAGGTCAGCTTCCAGAGGCCGAGGGTACTTGGACAAATCCTCATTCGGTCCAAACTGCGTTGGATTCAGGAAAATCGATGCGTACACCAGCGAGCATTCTTTTCTGGCCCGTTCCACCAACGCGAGATGCCCGGCATGGAGCGCCCCCATTGTTGGTACTAAGCCAATTACGCGCTCTTCCAGCCGTGCCTCCCGGGCTTTCTCCCTCATCCAGGCAACGGTTCGTATTATCTCCATTCCGCGATTAAGCTCCTGCCGCCGCGGCCTTCTCGCGGTAG
This sequence comes from Candidatus Acidiferrum sp., assembly GCA_049686315.1. Classification (GTDB taxonomy): domain Bacteria; phylum Acidobacteriota; class Terriglobia; order Acidiferrales; family UBA7541; genus Acidiferrum. The sequence continues at coordinate 6,767 of JBAVHY010000533.1, forward strand.
AAGTGCATCAAATCCGTCAAGATCGGTTGCGCTCCCAGTTGGCGCAGCATGGTGGTGACCTGCCCGCGATGGTATGTTCCGTGGTTTACGAGATGTTGCATCGATTGCCACAAGGGATTGCGATACACCCCAAATTTCATGGTTTTGTATTCCATCACACGATCCAAATCCCCTTCAGTCAATTGGCGCACGAAGTTCAGCAGCGTTGGTTCAAACGCGGCCCAGCTGGATTTAAGCTTTGTGATGTCCGCAAACTCCGCGTTGTCCGGAATGGCTGAAGGCGAATGCCCCTGGAAGCGCTCAAGCCATAACCACTCGACACCGTAAATGTGTGACAACGTGTCGCGCACCGAGGAAAAACTGGATCCCAACTGCTTTGTAAACTGCTCTCTCGTAAGTGCGCTTGCCGCTTCCAGGGCGCGGCGGTCCGCCCAGGCATTGTATTCATATAATGCTACCATCTCAGCCGGTGTCATCGCGTTTCCCTCTCCTTACAAACTTGCAGGGGCGCCCCGGTCTGCTCAAGGCGCCCCTGTATGCACTCTCTCTTCTCGCACGTTCACCGGGCAATGGCAATCGTTTTGCGTCCCTTCACGCTGGCCGTAGCATGATAGGACTCGGCGTCCGAAGGGAAACTGCCGCTCTGCACGTCCGCGCAATATTCCCGGACGGCCTGTGAAATCGCCTCGCCAAGATTCGCATATCGCCGCGCAAATTTAGGCGGCTCCTGAAACGTCAATCCCAGCATATCGTGCAGCACCAGGATCTGCCCGTCGCAATCCGGTCCCGCCCCGATTCCGATGGTTGGGATGCGCACCGCCCGCGTAATTTCCGCCGCCAATTCTCTCGGCATAGCCTCCAGGACAATCGCAAATGCTCCCGCTGCTTCGACGGACCGAGCATCGCGCAGGACCTGCTCTGCGGTCCCCGGCGTCTTGCCCTGCACGCGATAGCCGCCCAGGGCGTTGACCGATTGCGGAGTCAATCCCACATGCCCCATCACCGGAATCTCCGCCTCCGTCAGTCGCGAGATCAATTCCAGCCGCCGCTCGCCCCCTTCCACCTTCACGGCCTCCGCGCCCGCCTCCTTCACAAAGCGCATGGCGTTGCGCAGCGACTCGTTTATCTCGCCATGGAAGGTGCCGTAGGGCATATCCGCCACCAGCAGCGCGCGCTGCACGCCGCGGCGTACCGCTTTGGTATGGTGGAGTGACTCCTCCAGCGTGAGAGGCAGCGTGCTGTCGTACCCCAATGCCACCATGGCCACGGAATCGCCCACGAGCACGACGTCCACGCCGGCCTCGTCCATTAGACGCGCGGTCGGGTAATCGTAAGCCGTCAAGCAGGTGATCTTCTGGTTTGGGGAATTTGCAGCTAAGGTCTTTCGTTGTATCAGTTCGGGCACCGTAATCTTGCCGTTGCCCTGGTTCGGAAGGATACTCATGTCGGCCTCCGGTGCCGTTCCCTGACTTCGGGATACAGCCCTCTTCCAGACAACCCTACTATAGCAAAAAGTGATTCAGGTCACCAGTATTTGTGACTCTGAACGAATTCGCCGACCGCCTCTGACCACTCAACCTGTCTCATCTCACGGGCCAGAGTTTCAGTCCCAGGAGCCGGAATCACGCGCGATGTTCTAATGCAGAGACTTCGCGAATTCCTGCGTGGCGGCCCACCATCCGGACTTCGCGTCCCAAAAATATCCGCTCGGGCCCCATAAGACGATTCCGTTGCTGTAACGCCGGGCAGTTTCCAGTTCAAATTTCCAATAGTCGCTATTCAGATAACGCAAGGCCCTCGCCGTACCTTGATGATATTGCGGCCAGAGGAAAAAATAGATTGGCTTTTTTGTGTCCAGCGCACGCGCTTCTGCTTGGGCTGCCTGGGCGCGCTTCTCCCACCCTTCGCGGTTATCGTCAAATGTATACAGCGAGGGGAAGAACGCATCTACGTGGGACGCGAGTTCTTTGGCGAAAGCCTGATTTGGTGGCGGCACGTTGGAGAGAGTGTTTGTGCCGTTATAGCCGACCACCTTGCCTGGTGCAGCTTCGTGCGCCCAATCAGCCAGTTTCGAAAGGATCTCCGTATTGTGGCGCGCCGCTTCAGGAGTGCCCCGAAGAGGGAGAGATTCGATATCAATGACCAGCGGGCCAGGGTCTGGAATCGTTGCCCGGACCAGGGCTTTAAATTCTTCCTGGTTTGGCAGCGTTCCGGCATTCTGCCTGTTGGGCCAGATTTTTTTTTCGTAGAGGATGTTGGAAGCAATCAGCCCATCTGGCTTGGTATCAGGCTTTCCCTTGTAAAACATGCTGTCATAGATCGGGAAATCTTGTTTGCCGGTTTGTGGACCGGGGAAAGCAGTCGCGAAGTTGCAAACTGCCAAAGCGATCAGCAATATGATCGTAACATTTGTCTTCACTGAGAAGCTCCCGGCCCACAATCGAGTCCAAATCGCCTGGCAGATTGAATTGAAGGGACCACCTGATTCTACTGCGCGCCACCAACGTTTACCACTTTCTCCGCGACATTCCAGCCGCGAAGACCAAGGGCTAGGCCGGCCTTTACGGCGGATTTTGGAGCAACAATCTCGATTTCCTTGCTCTCTCCGGGGAGCAGCGAAACATAATTATCGGTGTAATACGCCGGCAGCACACGCGCCTTTCCGTCTGCTTCGAGCAGCGTCAACTTCGTCTCGATCGCCGCCGCAGTTCCCGCATTTTCGATCTGTACGCGAAGGTGCACTTCCTCGTTTTCTGTCTTCGATTGGGTGATGATCGCCAGCTTCGCCGCTGGCAGCCGGTTCAATTTGCGGTAGTCCGCGCTTTGCCCTCCCAGCCAGTAGAAATTATCGGAAATCAATTTGCCGTCGGCATCTCGCAACTCGAGCTTCACGAGAACCACGCCATCTTTCAAATGCGCTGCCAGGTCCAGCGCCCGTCCTTCCGTCGTACCGCTCGGCGCGTCTTTCTTTTCTTCGTATCTCGTCAACTCCTTGTTGTCCAGCGAGTAGGCTTTTGCGTGCACGGTTAGTCCGGTGATCGTTGTTGGCAGGGAATTGGATATCTCCACCATGTAATTCGTCGGGTCCAGCTGCACATGCACGGGCTCGCTGGCTTTCTTGACTGCATAGTATGAGGCCTGGGTGTCGTAATCCGCGCTCAATATCTGCCATGTCGAACTCGGCCAAGCCGGCTGTGTCATCCAGAGCATCCGTGCCGTGTTCGGCGCCCACAGGTGCGCGTTCATCCCCTCGAAAATCGCGCGGTGCTGCACGTAGTTGAACATCTGCGCCTTGCGCTCGAAATCTTCCAGGCTGGTCGCGGCCCCAAATTCCTTCTCCAACTCCGCCATGAACGGCACCATGTCGCCGTTTCCGCTCTGGTGCCAGTCGTGATACGCCCAATCATCGCTGATGGGCCATCGGTCCGCGTCGGGAATCCAGGCGCGCCACATCTCGAGCGTTGGAAAGGAAGGCGTGCCGGTCTCGACAGAAAAACCTTGGTTCAGCACGCTGAAATACAATTTTGGGTCCACGTACTTGTACGGCCCGCTATTCTGCAGGTTCACCTGGTTCGACGACGGCGAATAGTAGCGCGTACCATCGACCGTCCGGATCAGCTCATCCAGCCCTTCATTCAGGACAGGCTGAGGCACCCCTTCGTTCCGCGCGCACCACACCGCGATCGACGGGTGATTCCGGAAGCGCGTGATCGCGTCGCGCGCGTTCTCGAGGAACAGCGTCGGGTCCTCCGGTTCAACGTTGTAGTTTTGCGTGGAGGCCCAGAAGTCGTTCCATACCAGCAGGCCATACTCGTCCGCCAACTCATAAAATGTTTCTTCGGTGTTCTGGCCCACCCAGTTGCGGATGATGTTGATATTGGCGTCGCGATGCAGCCGGAAATAAGGTTCGAGTTTTTCGCGCGAAACACGCTTGCGAGAGTCATCCATTCCCCAGTTTCCGCCGCGCGCCGCGATGCGCACGCCATTCACTCGCAGCGTCAGGAACGGTGTGGCACGCGTATCCGCGACCATTTGAATGGCCGCCGACTTTTCCGCGCCTGGCCTGAGTGATGCCACCCACCACTTCCACCCTTCTTTCCATTCCGGGGGAAAACTCGGAGGGTACGGCTCCGTTGTAGGAATGCTGCGGATTCCCTCGTGCCGGACATCCACGACCACTTCATTTGTTTCTTTGGCCGCCGCCGGGGAATAGTCCACGCGCCGCAAATGACCTGTGCTGTCCAGCAGGCTTAGTTCGTACGTGATCTCCCGAATTCCAAAGCGCACGTTCCTGGAGTCTGACTCCTTTCCGCCAGCCGAAAACGAAACCTCTAGAGTGTACATATCCTGTTTGCCGTAGCCGTTTGGCCACCACAGTCTCGGATTTTGCACGTTCAGTTGCGCAAATTCCGACGGAGTGAGCTTCACTTCATTTTTGCCGGGCGCGAGAGTCACATTCTTGGTGACGGAAACGTTCTCGAACGATGCTGCAAGCGCCCCGCTCAAGGACCCGGCGGATTCATTTACCAGGGGCACGATAATCTTCACGGTAGCCCGATTGGTCTCCGGCAGTGGGAGTTTCGTCACTACTTGCGTATCTCCGATGCGCACGTTGCCGGTCGCCCGCAGCGTTACTGGCTGCCAGATTCCTGTGTCGCGGTCGCGGATGGCGGGCACCCAGTCCCACCCTTCTGTTGCGACAAACGTCGGGCCGTCGAGGCACATGATGCCGCCATTTTCGCCTGGACCTGCTTTGATGCTCTGTTCGTGCGGTATGCCGGGATGCGGAGGCGGCGAGACACGCACCGCCAGAACATTTGTCTGACCCGGCTTTATCGCGTTCGTCACGTCGAACACTCCGCGCAGAAACGCGCCCTTGATGGTTCCCAGATGCCTGCCATTCATCCAAACACCCGCCGCGTAATTGATTCCCTCAAAGGTCAGCGTCAATCTTCTGCCTCTCCACTCACCCGGCGCGGTAAATTCAGTGCGATACCAATAGTCCTGTTTGTTCAAGCTCTCCGGGATCACAAGATTGTTCAGCCCGTAGTCCGGGTCTGGATAAAGGCCTCGATCCACCATGGTGGTGAGCACAGTCCCAGGTACTGTCGCGGTCCACCAGTCCTCTTCGACGAATCCTGGTTGCGAAATCGATTCACCCGGCACTTTCACGCCTGGCGCAGGGCGCAATTTCCATCCGCCAACGCTCCACTCGTTTTTCCCGAGGGATTGTAGCGGCGCCTCGGCCGGATGTTTTCGCGCTTCGGGCTTCTGCGCCTCGGCTCTGCTTCGTGGCATGCTCGCTGGATCTTGTGGCGCGCGGTAACCCGCTTGCGCGTGAACTTGCACGGGCCAGGGCTTTGAACCTTCTTCAAAAAGTGCTCCCGCAAAGTTGTCCGGCTTTTGGAACAACCGGTTTATTTCTTCCGCACCTTCTGCATGACGGACCAAGCGCAGTCCCGCAATCTTTCCGCCGAAGTGTTTTCCTTCCAGCAATGAGAAATTCGCAGGTGCCATTTGCAGCACACCACTTACGCTCCCCAAGTCCAGCTTTCCGCCGCCGATGCGACTCCCATCCAGAAAAAGCTGAAACTCTTTTCCATCGAATGTCGCCACAAAGAAAATCCATTTGCCGGACGTGAGCGTCGCCGGCGCCGTGAAACTGTTGTCCTTGCCCATCCATAGCAGAACCTTATCACCATCGATTCCGACATAACGCGGATACTCATCCTCTTCGTTGCCCAACCCCGCGATCAGGCACGGGCCTTTTGGAAGTTCGTCGAACCAAACCCACGTGGACAGTGTCCAGGGAGAATCGGCGCGCAGCACGCTATCGTCTTTCACCAACGCCTTTTTCACGCCGTCACCATCCGCCAAGAACACGCCGTTGTATGGCCCGTAGAATGGAGGATCATTGGTCGGAATCACGGCCTGTGCCGCCGCGCAAATCGCGGACAGCAGCAACCCAGCCATTAGCCAAAGCAATTTCATTATGTTCTCCTTCAAGCGGACTCTTCCGGCCCGTTTCGAATCCGCAGGCAAAATCGTTATTCTCGCAACGCTCATTGTTGCATCGCTTGCCACAAGGCGCTTTCCTCGACCTCAAGATTTCGCTGGAGCCTGGGCGCGGCCTTTCCACTGCCCGCCGCGCCCCTGCCAATAACGAACGGCGGAGAGGCCGGTCGAATAGGAATAGAACGCTGCGGCCAGGGGCAGAACCGGCGCCCACAGCGGTGATAGCCGATACAAGCGGACCGTTGGCAGGTATGTGAGCGTCATCAATGCCCACGCCGCAAGGCTGAGCCCCCAGATGAGTACCTTCGGGTGGAACGCCAACACCACGGGCGAGACATATGTAAGCAGCATTCCCGCGATCGTACCGAGCAGAAGCGGCGCTGAGTATTCCAATTGCGTAAAAGCGGTCCGCGCAATCAAGTCGCGTATTTCCCCGAAAGTGGCATACGCACGCAGGCTGGTGCTCTTCCGTGTCAGTCCCATCCAGATATTTCCGCCACTGCGTTTCACCGCGCGGGCTAACGCGCAGTCATCAATGACTTCCTCGCGAATTGCCGAGATTCCCTCCATGTGTTCCAGCGCATCTTTTCGCAATAAAATGCAACCGCCCGCGGCGCCCGCTGTGCGCGATTTCGTGTCGGCAATCCATTTTGGGGGATACAGCTTCAAGAAGAAATACAGAAAGGGTGGAATCAGCAGACGTTCAGGGAACGTCTTCGCCTGCAAGAGCACCATCAACGATACCAGATCAAGCCGCCGGCTCTCCGCCCTTGCAACCAGCCTGCGAAGCGTGTCCGGTGCATGCACGATGTCCGCATCGGTGAACCATAAATAGTCCGGTGCACTGCTTTCGGCCGTGATAATTCCTTGCTGCAAGGCCCAGAGCTTCCCGGTCCAGCCCGGCTGCAGCGGCGCGGCCTGCAGGATAATCAGATGGTCGCCGACACCGCCAGCCAGCGCGGCGCGCTGTGCAAGAGAGGCGGTCTCATCTTCACTGTGATCGTCCACAACAACAATGTGGAACTCACCGGGGTAATCTTGGTCAACCAGTGATTCCACGCAGCGGGCAATTGTTTCTGCTTCATTGCGGGCCGGCACCACCGCCACAACTCGCGGCCAAGCCTTTATCGAGTCGCGCTGCGCGGCATCGTCATCAAATGCGCTGAGCTGCCAGAACGCCCCACGAAAAAAAGTTAGAACAATCCAGATGAACAGCGAAAGAGTCGCGAGGATAATTACCAGTGAGGGCACGCCTTATTTTGTCGCAAAAAACAGTCTCCCCACTAGGCCAAATCCTCGGCGCGAATCGGCAGCTTCCGAATTCGCTTGCGTGTCAACTTAAACACCGCGTTGCATACGGCAGGCGCCACCACGGGAAGTCCCGGCTCGCCGATGCCTGTTGGTTCTTCCGTGCTAGGAACCACGTGGACCTCAATCTTCGGCGTATCCGGAATGCGTGGCACTTCATAATCGTTGAAGTTCGATTGCTCCACCTGCCCGCCCTGGATGGTGATGGCGTCGTACAGTGCGGCCGAAAGGCCGTAAATCGCCGCGCTTTCCACCTGCGCGCGGACCCCGTCCGGGTTAATTGCCCGCCCGCAGTCCACCGCGTAAACCAGCCGGTGCACCTTCACGGCCTTGTCCTTGACGCTGACTTCCGCGACACAAGCTGTGTAGCTTTCGAACGAATAATATCCCGCGATACCGCGCCCCATTTCCTTCGCCAGCGGCGAACCCCAGCCGCCTTTCTCCGCCGCGAGTTTCAGCACACCCTTCAGCCGCGCTGTCTTCAGCGGATTGCCCTCCTTCGGATTCGTAAAGTCGGGGATATCGCGATCGTCGCCGATCAGGCGCAGCCGGTACTCCAGCGGATCGACGCCCGCCAGAGTGGCAAGCTCATCCACAAAGCATTCCACCACAAAGCCGCTCGTGGAATGCTCGACCGAGCGCCACCAGGCGCGCGGCACACCGGACTTGGCGAGAACAAATTCCACGCGGAAATTCGGGGTCTGATAAGGAATGAAAGCGGCCGTGCCAAACTCCCCTAGCCCCGGGTCTTCTTCGCCTTTTTCGTTCCACATGGCCGCAATGGACGTGGAAGTCTGGAAGTGTTTCCATGCCGCCAGCTTGCCATCACTTGCCACAGCGCCTGAAAACTTGTGATACGAAGCAGGGCGGTAAAAATCGTGCTGCATGTCATCTTCGCGCGTCCAAAGCACCATCACGGGTTTGCCGGTCGCTTTGGCAACCTGCGCGGCTTCCATCACGAAGTCGGCTTGGTAGCGCCTCCCAAAGCCTCCACCCATCAGCGTCGTGTGCACGGCGATGGATTCGTGAGGCAGCCCCGAAACGCCTGCGATTACGTCCTGGGCCCATTGCGGCGCCTGCGTCGGAACCCATGCCTCTGCGCTGTCAGGGCGAATGTGAACGGTGCAATTCAGCGGCTCCATCGACGCATGCGGGGCGAAGGGAAATTCGTAAGTGGCTTCGATCTTCCTTGCCGAACCGGCCAGCGCGGCATCCGCGTCACCGTCATTGCGCACAACCTTTGCCGGTTTTGCCGCGTTCTCCAGAAATTGCTTGTGAAGCGTGTCGCTGGATTCGCCCGCGTGGGGCCCTTCCTCCCACACGATCTTCAGGGCATTTCTTCCCTGCATCGCCGCCCAGGAAGTGTCGGCAAGTACGACAACGCCCCCAGCCGTAAACGCACCCTTAGCGACCGCTTCAATCGTAATGACGTCTTTGACGCCCGGAATGCTTTTTGTCTTCGTGGCGTCGAACGACTTCACTTTGCCGCCAAACACCGGGCATCGTGCGATGACCGCATACTGCATCCCGGGTACGCGTGAATCGATGCCGAATATTGCCGCCCCATTCGATTTGGCCTTCGCATCCGTCCGGTGGAGGTCATGGCCCACGATCGTGAAGTCGTGCGAATTCTTAAGCGGCACTGTGTTCAGATCCGGAACCGGCAGTTTCGCTGCCCGTTCAACGAGTTCTCCGTAGGTGAGGAAGTTCTTGCGGGCTCCATGCAAAACGCCGCCATCCTGCGCCACGCAAGTATCTCGATTCACGTTCCATTGTGTCGCCGCCGCAGTGATGAGCATTTCGCGTGCCGCGGCTCCAGCTCTCCTCAGAGGAAGCCACGACCCGTGAACGCTTCCGCTGCCGCCTGTGCCATGCTGGTAAATTTTCGGATTTGTTGGCGCCTGCTCGATTCCCACCTGTTTCCAATCCACGCTGAGTTCCTCGGCAAGAATCATGGGCAATGAAGTTATAACTCCCTGGCCCATTTCCGATTTTGCGAGGATTAGCGTGATGCGGTTGTCCGCCGTGATGCGCACCCACGCATTAAGTGGATTCACCACAGGTTTCTCCTGCGCCTGAGCCGGATCGCTGGCCGCGCGCGCATCCAGATGAAAACCGATGAGCAAGGCAACTCCAACAGAGGCGCTGGTTTTCAGAAATTCACGGCGATCGAGGGAAAGAGTCTGCGTCATGACAAACCTCACAGGTTGCGGAGCGGCGGGCTGGGAGGCGCGCTCGGAAAAGAGTTACTTGGCGGCTTGCAGTGTGGCGGCGCGGTGAATTGCCTTGCGTATGCGCTGGTATGTGCCGCAGCGGCAGATGTTGCCACTCATGGCGTCATCGATGTCCGCATCCGAAGGATTTGGCTTCTTTGCCAGTAGGGCGACCGCAGACATGATCTGACCGGACTGGCAATACCCGCACTGCGGTACATCTTCTTCAATCCAGGCTTTCTGGACGGGATGGGATGCATCGGCGGACAAACCTTCGATAGTTGTTATTTTCTTTCCGGCGACACTGGAGATGGGCGTAATGCAGGAGCGCGAGGCTTCGCCGTTGATATGCACGGTACAAGCGCCGCACAGCGCCATGCCACAGCCAAATTTCGTGCCGGTCATGTTAAGCGTATCGCGAAGAACCCAGAGAAGTGGCATCTGTGGATCGGCATCGACGGTTGTGGACTTTCCATTCAAGGTAAACGTGATCGCCATGGTTACCTCCCTTGGGAGAAAAATATCCTACACCAATTGGGCGTATGAATGGAAATGTACGAAAAACCACCACGGGTTCCTACAGCGTTGCGGGCTCCGGCGTCGGCCTGGGCGGCTCGTGTTCCACGCCCTTCCACCCGACCGGGCGGCCGCTTACGGCCTCCTTCACGGAGCGGAACAACACGACGTACATCAACTGGCGGTAATAGAATCGTTGCAGAAGCACAGGAATGAGGAGTGTCCAGTCCTCGTGACGCTCCAGGGCAAACGCAACCACGCAGGTGAGGACGTCGATGATCAGAAAGCCCAGGAAGAACACCACGGATCGTTGCACGTCCGCGGAAGTCCACAGCTGCGGGATCTGGGTAATGTGCAGTTGCGCCAAGCCCCATAGCAGCAGGCTGCCGAAGAATAGCAGGTCGAGCACTGGCGAAATCAGAGGAAGAACGATCTGGAAGATGAAAATATTGGGAAGAGCGACCCAGCCCAGGGTTCCATACTTCGGGCGGAACAGCGTGCTGCTGTGTTTCCAGAACGATTGCAAGGTGCCGAAGGTCCAACGGAAGCGCTGGCGAATCAAGGCGCCGGGCGTCTCCGGTGCTTCGGTCCAGGCAATCGCTTCTTCATCGTAGGAGACGCGCCAGCCGAGCCGGCGAATGGCAATCGTCAGGTCGGCGTCCTCGGCGACTGTATCAGCGGTAATACCGCCGGCGTCTTCAATTGCTTTTCTTCGCCACGCGCCAAGCGCGCCGGGAACCACGGTGATGCAATTCAGAAGGTCGAAAGCGCGTTTCTCCATGTTCTGGCTGGTGATGTACTCCAGCGCCTGCCAACGCGTGAGCCATCGCGTACGGTTGCCGACTTTCACGTTGCCGGCAACCGCGCCTATGGCCGGATCGGAGAAATGGCGAAGCAACTTCCGGATCGCATCGGATTCGATTTCCGTGTCTGCATCGATGGTCACAACGATGTTCGTGCGGGCATGCGATAACGCATTGCTCAGGGCCGCGGCTTTCCCGCGATTCCCCTGATGAATAATCTGAACCGCCTCGCTGTTGCCGAAATTGTGTTGCAGAAGCTCCAGGGTCCGGTCCGTCGAACCATCGTCCACCACGATGACCTGAATTTCCGTCAGGTCAGACAGCAGAACCGAGGTTACCGTCTGCACGATCACCGATTCCTCGTTGTGCGCGGGGATGAGCACCGTCACCGCCGGCGGTGGATCAGGCAATTTCATGTGATCGGGCCGCAGTTTTTCCAGAATCGCCAGGATGCCGATGATCAGGGCGCGTCCACTGACTAGGACAATCCCCAGGACGAAAACCGTGGCGATGGCAAAACGAAGCCACTGGAATATCCCGAAGATCAAGCCATCCGCGCGAGCACTCAGTCGTTCCCGGAATGTCAATGGCGCCATAATGCCCGCGCGCGTTTGGCCGAGCAGGTCAGCGACGGATGTGAGCTCGTAGCCATTCGCGCGGAGCCGGTCAATGATCAGTGGGAGTGCCGCAACGGTTTGCGCGCGTTCCCCGCCACCATCGTGCAGCAGGACGATGTTGCCGTTCTTGGCCTGGCGCAGCACATCGTCGGCGATATCTTCCGCCGGACGCTGATGCTTCTCTTCCGTCATTCGCCAGTCATCCGGGTCGATTTTCTGCCCAACAATGATGTAACCCAACTCCTGCGGGTAAGGTAGTTGCACCACTTCCTCGGCATACTCAGGCTGGTGATCGATGCCATATGGCGGGCGGAAGAGGATGGATTTCACCCCGAGCGTACTCTCAATCAGCCGCTGTGTGAGGTTGAGCTCCCACTTCAACTGGGTGTGCGAAATTTCATCAAATTGGGGATGCGTGAACGTATGATTGCCGATTTCGTGGCCTTCGTTATATTCACGTTTCAGCAGGTCCGGCGATGCGTTGGCCTGCTCGCCGACCACGAAGAACACCGCCGGCGCATGTTTCTCCTTGAGGGTATCCAGGATTTTCGGCGTCCAGCGGCGGTCTGGTCCGTCGTCAAAGGAGAGCACAATTTTATTTTTCGCCGCGCCGATCTGATCGATGTCGTAAGAGAGCGGGATGGCATCGTACTTCTCGCTGGTAATCAGGTCGCTGCTGACGTCGTAAGTGAAACTGCGGCGTCCCGGCTTTGGCACGTCGATGATTCGCCAGATGTCACCTTCGCCTTCGAGAATCAAATCTGGGCCTGGCGGCAAATCTTTCAATTTGTCCCTGGTAGCGTCATCGGGACGAAGCGCATCCCAGATAGGCCAGAGCGAAGTGTCGGAGGAACCCAGGCGCCAAAGCGCCGTGCCTTGGACTCCAAGCCGCTCGCAGGCTCGTAATTCGTTGTACGCAGTCACGGCATCCAGCATCCAGACCTGATGCGTGCGATTCTGCTCGTCTTCGTAGGAATAATGAGGATTCAGCGTGGTGGCATCGAATTCGACGTCTGTTTCGGATTCGTGGGCATGCAACAGCGCTTCCTGAACGCTGAATTCCTGGGCATGCGGGGCTTCTTTTTTCTTGGAAGATTCCGCCCAGTCATAGGCGTAGTTGGCGATTCCTACCACAATCTTCTGCGAGGGAACCACGTCGCGGATCTGGCGGAGATTCTCCATGAACCAGTCCTGGGCGGCGATCGGTCCTGACGGCGAGGTCGTCCAGTGTTGATCGAAGTTCATCAGTATGACAGCGTCGGTCTCGCGGCCGAAGAAGGCGTAGTCATAGGCATCGTCACGCGCGGGTAGAGCAATCATCAACTTCAGGCCGACGGCGTGCAGAGCTGGCGCTAGTTCCGCGATGAACTCTCGGAAATGTGGCTGGCTCTTGAGCGGGACTTCCTCGAAATCCACCACGAGGCCGGACTGATGTGCCTCGACAGCATATTCCACGACATCGGTGGTCAGATGATGCCGCGCGGCGGGATTCGCCAACATGCCCTCTAACTCCGCCACGCGCCAGACCGCGCCGTCGTAGTTGTTGAGCATGCCCATCATGGGCAGTTCGACGGGGGGATTGAGGGAACGCATCCACTGGTGAAGCTTGTCCTGCTTCAGCCGCGAAATGGCCTCGGCAGGCGGCACTTTCACGGTTTGGTTGCGCTCGTAATCGACAACGGCGATGGCGCCATCCGGCGATACGGAGTGGAGTTGCTCGGGTATGAGCAGGTCAATGTCTTTGTAATGCTTCTTAAGCGAAGCCAGGCTGTTGGCATCCCAACTGACGAAGAAGGCCGCGCGCAGCGGGTCGTAACCTGTAGGAACCTGGCCGATGCGGGCAACGCGACGATGGCGTCCTTCGCGCACGGTGACCAGTTTCACATTCTTCTTTTTGGCGGAATGGTATGCGGGGCGCGTGTCGGGAAGCAGCGAGGAGGGAAGTTCGACGCTGCCGGCAATGGTGATAAAGAAATACACCAGCAGCAGCGTCGACAGGGCTCCGCTGATTTCCAGGATGCGGCGCGTGCGCCGCCAGCGGACTTTTTCCGCGTCGTAAAAGATCGGCTTGCGTTCTTTCATGCAGCGTGGTCGCCTCGTGGCGCGGGGAAATCACCTGTGAGGCGAAGATCACTCCGTCGAATGGAACCGAACCTCTCTATTGTAAGATGCAAGACACGGAATGAAACGTTTTTTCTCCAATGCAGTTGTGGCGCTGTTTGCCGGAGCCTGTTTACGGCTGCTGTTCGTGCTGAAGTTTCCCGCGGCCTCCGGAGACACGGTGCTCTATGAACAGTTGGCGGCGAACTGGCTGAAGCTGGGCAAACTCGCGATGGACATCAATGGGCAAGCGACGCCGGTGGACTTGCGCATGCCGGGATATCCCGCATTCCTGGCAATCGTGTACGCCGCGACGCGTCGAACCGCAGAAAGCGCGCGGATGCCGGTGATGCTTGTGCAAGTGTTGGTGGATTTGGCGGCGTGCGTGGTAGTTGCGGCGCTCGCGTGGTTGCTGGCCAGGTTTTGCGGGCAGCAAACGAAAGCGGCAAGAGTCTGTCTCGTGGCATTGTGGCTGGCGGCGTTGTGTCCCTTTACCGCGAACTATGTGGCGATACCTTTGACGGAAGTGTGGGCTGTCTTCCTGAACGCACTAGCATTTTTGCTGTTGGTGATGCTCGCGGCTCTCGTGAGCGGGAATGCTGTTCCTATACCGGGTAACAGGAGACTGATGGAGGAAGATAGCTGGAAAGTGGCGGCACTCGGCGGTTTCGTTGTGGGGGCGGGAACGCTCTTCCGGCCAGAGACGCCGCTATTGCTGGTAACCACGTTTGTGGCGTTGGGACTCTGGATGTTGCCGCGCGGTGAGGCGAAACGTTGGGTGCTGGTGGGCACGATGATGGGAATAGGGTGCGCTGTGCCGTTGGCGCCGTGGACCCTGCGGAACGCGGTGACACTGCACGAGTTCCAGCCGTTGGCACCGAAGGACACGACCTTACCAAGCGAGGTGGACCCGAAAGGATTCATGGCCTGGGAGAAAACCTGGCTATACCGGATGCGGGATTGTTACCTGGTGTCATGGAAATTAAACGACGATGAAATTCATTTGGAGGATATTCCCGCCGGTGCGTTCGATACGCCGGAGGAGAAAGAGCAAGTGGCGGCGGTGCTCGAGACGTACAACGAAGAGTTGACTTGGACCGCTGAGGAAGACGCCATCTTTGGGCAGTTGGCGCGCGAGCGGACAAGGCGGCATCCACTGAGGACCTATGCGTGGATCCCGCTGCGACGCGCGGTGAGGATCTGGTTCACGCCGCGCATTGAACTGCTCCCTGTTTCAGGGCACGTGTTTCCGCTCGCGTATATGCGCGAGGAAGATCCGGTCGACCAGAAAGTGACCATCCTTTTCTTTCTGGGGAATGTGCTATATACGGCGCTCGGTTTATGGGGCGTGTGGAAATTGTGGAAGTCCCGCGAGTCGCGCGCGGCGGTAACGGTGCTCGTTGTGTACACCGTGGTGCGAACGACGTTCCTCGCGACGATGGAGACTCCAGAGCCGCGGTACGTGTTGGAATGCTTTCCGGCGTTAATCGCCTTTGCTGCGCAAGTGATGTGGAGGCCAGCAGAAAAGCAATGAGGCTGCGGTCAACGCCCTCGAAAACCGCAAGGGTGCTGCGCCCAGCCTCCTGCCAACGATTCACTTGTCAGCCACTGCGTTTCTGCGCCGCCCGCAAGCTGGACTGGTTATGGATTGAGGGAGCTACCCGTGTAGGTGTCGCGGACCCTCTCCGCCTTGACGATGGCCGCGCCTTCTGGAGTGGCTTCCCACATGGCTAGTTCCGGGCTCTTGTGCGAAATCTGTAGAGTGCGGAGATAGTGCACGAGGTCCCAGGCCTCTTCGGGCTTGACCACATCCGCGAAGGAAGGCATGGGAGTGCCGTCAACTCCGGTCATAAAGATTTTGTACAGGTCGCTGTTGGTGGTGCCGCACTTGAAGCGGTAACCGGTAAAAAAGTTGTACGGCTTAATGGGCTGGTCGGTGCTGTCGGTGAGCGTGGCAGCCGACGGTCCATCGCCTCGGCCCGCCTGGCCGTGGCATTTCCAGCATTCCAGTTTCTGGAATACCTGGGCGCCGTGTTTAATGCCCTCGATGCTGAGTTTTGGCTCCGGGGGCACCTGAATCGGATTGCCTGGCTTTTCGGTGACCCAGCGAGCCGAGAGAGTCTTGATAAAGGCCACCAAGTCGGCACGATTCTGCGCCGTCAGGGTTGCCCAGGAGGGCATGTTGGAGGCGATGAAGCCCCGGGTCAGTGAACTATAAAGGTCACTATCGAGCGGGAGTGTGCCTGTGGAGGTGGACCGGCACTTAAACGTTGCCGAGACAAAATTGCGCGGCGCGGGTGTGACGTACGGCGCGTTTTCACCGTTTCCGTCGCCCCGGGCACCGTGGCAGCCCCAGCAGTAACGGTAATACAGGTCCGCTCCCGCTTCGGAGTGTCCGGTGAGATTCCCAATGTGCGCCTCCATGTGCTTGGAAGGTCTCGCGGCCGGCGCTTGATCCGACGACTGCTGAGCCATCACCGCGGCGGGAAGAATGAGCGCTACTGCGATATTCAAGCTGAGCTTTTTGATATTTAGCATCATCATTCTCCCTTAGAACGCAAAATCAAATCCAAACATCAGGCTGCTGCTGGTGAGGCCGATCGGTAATCCAGTCGTAGGTGATACCTGAATGTTCCGCTGCCAGACAACGGAATACTCATTGTGGAACGCGAAGCCCGCGCGAGTACTGACGAACGGATAATAGCGGAAGCCGACGGTGAGCGCGTCCGTGTTACCCGTATTGCTCGGGTTGGTCGAAAGTGCCTGCTGCGACATGCGGATCAATTCATAGCGATTGACCAGAACCAATTGCGGGTTGACGTTGTAGTGGCTCTCGAGCAACGCGCCATGCCACGAGGGAGCATGCGCGCCCGTGGGTAGACCTGCGCTGCCCGCGTTTGATGGCGTGTTCGTTCCCAGAAACGCGCTGTCGTGGCCATAGAAGTACATCGTGGTGAGGTCATACTTGTGGAGGTACCACATGCCGATAAAGCCCGCCCGGTAGTACGGTTCGTTGCCGATACCTGTTCCATTGATCGGCGCGCCACCGCCGCTGGTGTACTTTGGAAAGGTCGAGGCTTGGCCGACATAGGCAAAACCGCCCACGCGCTGTAGTCCCAGGCTGCCGACTTCGAACGCTTGGCTGGCCGCAAAGTAGCCTTCATAGGCTTTGCCTGCCGCTCCGCCAACTCCGGATTGAAAAGCCGGATTGCCATCCGTTCCGCTCAGCAACGAAGCGGAAATACGCGTGCGGTCATTCTTGGAATGCCCCATCCATTCCAAGCCGACTTGGTTGTCGCCCAACCCGAAGACATACAGACCGGAAGGCGTTCCGGGAGCCACCCAGGGTTGGAAATGGTAGTTCTGATAAAGCCCGCCGTTCGCGGACAGGGCAAGGATACGTTTCTCTGAGAGCAGGTTATCTAGTTCAAACTTCCCGACCTTGAGGTTGAGCCAACTGGAGCCCAAGAGATTGCTCAAACGCACGTTTACGGATTCAAAATGAAATGCGCCGGTTTCGTCCGACGACGGAACCAGCAGGAAGCTGAAGTTCTTCGCCAATGTACCAGCCGTCAGAATGTCCAACCCGCCGAAATCGAACCCGTGAGTTTTGATGTTCGCCAGCGCCGCGTCCGGCGTACCATCCGCGCCATCCACGATCACGTGATTGGCGGTTTCCAGATGCCAATTCGGGACGATGCGAAAAGCGACCGGCCAGTAAGCCGGACTCTGGAAAATGGGAGCATCACGATCGTTCCCCATCTGATATCCGTTGTCCTTGAACTGCTGGCCAAACGGGCTAAGCTTCGGCCACGCCTCATGACACGATGAACACGGCATGCCGTATTTCCGGGCAAACATAGGAATTGCGCGCACATTGGCCGCGGGATTCGGCAACGCGCAAGCGGCTGGACTATCCGCAAGGATGGAAGCTAAGATGAAAAAACCGCCAAGAAGAGAAAAAGCTAACCAAGAAACCCTCCTCCTTGT
>JBAVHY010000534.1:0-9951 GCA_049686315.1 Candidatus Acidiferrum sp.
ACAAGGGATAATCCCTTGTGCCAAGCCAAGTCTTGAGACAACTTCGGAATTCAGGCTTAGACGCGGTCGGGAAGGACCTTGACGTAGACCTTGCGCTCGCGAGGGCCGTCAAAGTCGGCAAGGAAGACGCCTTGCCAGCGGCCGAGGACCAACTTTCCTTCCTCGACAAAGACGAACTGGGTGACACCTGTCAGGATGGTCTTAACGTGGGAGTCAGAATTGCCCTCGGAGTGGCGGTAGGGGCCCGCCATGGGAACGAGGCGGTCGAGAGCGCCCTCGGCGTCAGAAGCGACGTCGGGGTCGGCATGCTCGTTGATAAGAATGCCCGCGGTGGTATGCGGGACGTAGAGAAAACACGTGCCGACGCGAATGCCCAGTGCGGTGACGATGCGCTGCACGTCTTGGGTGATGTCCACCAAGTGAGTGCGGCGCGAGGATTTTACGCGAATGACTTGCAAGGCGGCCTCCGAGTAATCAGATATTAGGAACCCGGATCAGCTGTCTGGATTCTTGGGTCCCGATATCTGATTGCTGATATCTGATATCCCTTCGCCTAACCACAAACGTACGACGCCCGCTTCAGAAGGCGATTGCTACACGAGAACCCAAGAGCTGGCAGGATGCCAGCGCTACCAAGGGCTTCAATCCACACAATTGTGCCAAAAATCAGGGGATCGGCACGATGAGGTGCCGGCCGGGCTTTCTGGGACTGGCGAGCTTTTGCAGTTGATGCAGACCGTCGTTGCCCCAGCGGGAGAGGAACGGCAGAAAACAAAGATCGCGCGACTGCAATCCCTTTTGGGGATAGAGCAGGTTTTCCAGGAATTTCTCGTGCCGGGCGATGACCTTTTCATGGCGGTCGAGGGCTTGGCCCGTCTTATGGCGCAATTTTTCGACTTGGTAGCGGATACGCTTTTCGGCGCGGGCAATGGTGCCCTGGATCGTGGGATCCACCTTGGCGATGGCTTTGTGGAGCTTGCGGATGCTTTTTTCGATCTGGCGGAGGTTGGCGTCAAATTCGCGCGCTAATTTTTTGGGGATAGCGGAATTGTACATACGGTTGCGGAGAGCCTGCGAGCCGGACCAGACATCTTCGACCTTGAGATGATATTTCTTCAAGATGCGCTCGGCCTTGGGGTCAACCAGGGTGAAGTCCGCACGGGGAAGCAAGACGGGCATGCGGCCAAGAAGTTTCTGATACAGCACCTGGGACTGCGCGTAGTAGGCGATCTCCGCTGGACCGCCGAAATAGACGGCGGTGGGGAGCAGGTAGTCCTGAAGGACTGGCCTAAGCAAGGCATTGGGGCTGAATTTTTCCGGAGAAGTTTCAACCTTACGGAGCCAGTTTTCTTTGGGCATGTGCACCGCGCCGCTGGTGAAGTTTCCGTTTGCGGCGGTGATGACGTGGCGTTTCCGTTCTTCGAGGGTAAAGAGGAGCGTGCTGTGGGAAGTGACCTTCACCTGAACCTCGTAGCCCGCGCTTTCCAGTTCCTTGCCGCGGCGGAGCAGCAGATCATTCAAAGCGTCACGTTGCGCCAGAGCTTCGCGCAAAATTGGAGCGGCAACGATGTGAAGCCTTTCATCGAGGGGATCAAGAAGAATCAAGCCAAACTCCGAGAAAATACGAGCAAACAGGCCGGCGAAGGCGCTGCCGTAAGTTTCTCCCGGCGTGTAGGTCTGGTGGAGAAGATCGCCAACCGCTTGCCCAAGGAGCGGCTGGGCACGGCGGACGAGTTCGTCGATTTCGCTGCCCAAGTGAATCCGGCCGACGGGCACGTCATCGGCAGAGGGCTTGGGAAGAGCAAATTCCTGCAGCTCCCCGTCGTGGAACCAGGTCACGCGACGAACCTCGTCGACGTCGTGGTCTTCCGTGGCCATCCAGAAAACCGGGACCGCGGGAAGGCCTTTTTGCGTGAGTTCGTGGGCCGTTTGGATTGCTGTTAAGGCTTTGTAAAAGGCGTACGCGGGACCACCGAAGAGCCCCACCTGCTGGCCGCTGACAACGGCGACGGCTCCGCCGGCCAGGCGGTCCAAGTTCTTTTGCGTCTCCGTGCCGCCCCCGTACAGCAGATTTTGCGCGCGCAAAATCTCCGCCACCTGGACGCGGCGATCCACGGGGAAGTCCATTTTCTTTCCATAGTTGATGGCGGCTTTCAGATCCGGGACATGACCGAAGAATGCTTCAACCTTTGGGAAATTCTCTATGTAGTCGCGAATAAGCTTCGACGTGTGGGGCAGTTGGCGGGGTAAGAGGGCGCGACAGTCCATGAGCGCTTAGATGATAAAGACGGCAAAAAGTGACGGCAAAGGACGATACTTTAGACGCGCGCGGCGGCAGGATGGAGTTGGGCAATCGGGGCCGCAATGGCGCGTTTCTTTTCTTCCGTTAAGGGCAGAAGGGGCAGCCGGGGCGTGCCGCCCTGAAAGCCACGCAGGTCCATGGCGTACTTCACGCCGGCAATGCCGTTTTCGGAAACGATGAGCCTGGAGGCCTGCGCCAGGAGGTGCTGGAGTTTCCTGGCCTGCTCGTGTTGGCCACGCTGGACGAGTTCGTAAAGCTCCGCGCACTTCTCCGGCAGCGCGGCGGCGAGTGCCAGAATAGCCCCGCGAGCGCCAACAACCAGGGCAGGATAGATTACGGCGGCGCCACCGGTGAGCAGTTGAAACGAACTTGGAGCCGCGGCCACAATTTCGGAGGCGCGTTGGATGTTACCGGAACTGTCCTTGATGCCGATGATATTGGGATGCGCAGAGAGGGTAAGGATTTCCGGAGTTTCCAGAGTGATGCCGGTAAATTGCGGCACGGAGTACAAGAGAATCGGGATGGGGGAAGCGTCGGCGACGGCGCGATAGTGCCGGATATAGGTTTCCGCGCGGTAAACGGGCTTGTAGTAGTAGGGAGTTTTTACGAGAGCGAGCTTGTAGCCGAGAGCCGCCGCGCGTTTTGTGCGGGCAATGGTTTCGGCGGTGGATTCGGCCCCGGTTCCAGCGATTAGAACCTTATCCGGGGCGACGGCCTCTTTTGCGGCAGACAAAATGGAATCGGCTTCTTCGCGAGAGAGCATGACGGCTTCGCCGGTCGAGCCGAGGACGACACATCCGGCAACGCCCGTCTGATTGTAGCGGCGGATGTTTTCCTTTACCGCGGAGAGAGAGACCGATTCATCCGAAGCAAAGGGAGTGACAAGCGCCGGGAAAATACCGCGTATCTCCATGGTTTAATCTCCCGTCGCCGTGCTGCCCGTGGCGGCGACGCCAGAACCGTGCAAATCCTGAAGGCAATTCACTTCGCGCTGCAATTCGTGGAGCGAATGAATACCGCGCACGGCGGCGTGGGCTGCGGAAATAGTGGTAATGCAGGTAATGTTGTAGCGGATAGCCGCGCGCCGGATGGACTTTTCGTCGTAAAAGGATTCGCGACCGAGCGGCGTATTGATGACCAAATGGATTTTGCCGGTCTTGATGAGGTCGACGATATTGGGGCGGCCTTCGTTGACTTTGAATACTTCGTCGCAAGGGACACCGGCGGCACGGAAGGCGGTGCAGGTGCCGCGAGTGGCCACCAGTTTGAAGCCGAGGGAAACAAGATCCTTGCCGAGTGGGCCGATGCCGCGTTTGTCGCGGTCGTTCACGCTGATGAAGACCGTGCCGCCGCTGGGAAGCTTTTGCCCGGCCGCTAATTGCGCCTTGGCGAAGGCCTGGCCATAGTCGGTGGAGATGCCCATAACTTCGCCCGTGGAACGCATTTCAGGGCCGAGGATGGTGTCCACGCCGCGGAATTTGTTGAAGGGGAATACGGGAGATTTCACGGAGAAGTAGTCGCGCACAGCAATTTCCGCGACGCCGTCCTGATGGACAATGGGGAGCTTCATGTCCTGGAGGCGGCGGCCCACCATAAGGCGGGCGGCAGCCTTGGCGAGCGGCACGCCCGTGGCTTTGCTGACGAAGGGCACGGTGCGGGAGGCGCGCGGATTCACTTCCAGGACGTAAACAGTTTCGCGCTGAATGGCGTACTGCACGTTCATAAGGCCGACAACCTTGAGGGCCAGCGCCAGGCGCTTGGTGTAATCGCGAATGCTTTCGAGAACTTTCGGCGAGAGGCTCACGGGAGGCAGCACGCAAGAAGAATCGCCGGAATGCACGCCGGCTTCTTCGATGTGCTCCATGATGCCGCCAATGACAACATCGGTGCCGTCGGCGAGAGCGTCAACGTCCACCTCGGTGGCTTCTTCGAGGAACTGGTCGATCAGCACGGGCCGAGCGGGGCCCATCATGGCGGCTTGCGCGACGTACTCCTGCACGGTGTTGACGTCGTAGGCGATGACCATAGCGCGGCCACCCAGGACGTAGCTAGGGCGAACGAGCACAGGCATGCCGATTTCTCCAGCTACGCGCGCCGCTTCTTCCGGCACGAGGGCGGTGCCATTGCGAGGTTGCGGAATGCGCAATTCGTCGAGCAGGCGTCCAAAGCGGCGGCGATCTTCCGCAAGATCGATCGATTCCGGCGCGGTGCCGACAATGGGCACCCCGTTGCGCTTGAGCTCCAGCGCGAGATTCAGCGGGGTTTGCCCGCCGAACTGGACAATTACGCCATCCGGCTTTTCCCGCTCGACGATGGCGAGAACATCTTCGAGGGTGAGAGGTTCGAAGTACAGGCGGTCGGAAGTGTCATAGTCGGTCGAAACCGTTTCTGGATTACAGTTCACCATGATGGTTTCAAAACCATCGGCGTGAAGGGCAAAGCTGGCGTGGCAGCAGCAGTAGTCGAATTCGATACCCTGTCCGATGCGGTTCGGACCGCTGCCCAGGATCATGATTTTCTTTTTTTGCGTGGCGGCGGATTCGTCCTCATCCTCGTAACTCGAATACATGTACGGCGTGAAGGATTCGAACTCCGCCGCGCAGGTGTCGACGCGCTTGAACACCGGGGCGACGCCATAACGGGCGCGCTGCAAGCGGACGGCGGCCGGAGTGGTTTTCCAAAGCTGCGCCAAGTGCTCGTCGCTGGTGCCGATGCGCTTCACGTCACGCAGCAACTCTTTCGAGGCCGTTTCCACGGTAACCGCGGCGGCGCGGCGATTGACCTGGATGATTTCCTCAATTTGGTGAATGAACCAAGGATCGATTTTGGTGAGTTCGCAAATTTCGTGAACGGGGAGGCCGCGCTCGACGGCAGTGAGGATCCAATGGATGCGGTTTGGGCGCGGGGTGGCCAGTTTTTCGCGCAGCAGCGAGGCGGGGGTCTCCGCGGGGGCGCGCCAGGGAGAGCTGGGCTCGAGTGAGCGAATGCCTTTTTGCAAAGCTTCCTTGAAGGTGCGGCCGATGGCCATGACTTCGCCGACGGACTTCATTTGCGTACCGAGAGTGCTGTCGGCTCCGGGAAATTTTTCGAATTGCCACTTGGGAATTTTCACCACCACGTAATCAATGGTGGGCTCAAAGCACGCGGGAGTCTTCTGCGTGATGTCGTTCGGAATTTCATCGAGAGACATGCCCACGGCGAGGCGAGCGGCGATTTTGGCGATCGGGAAGCCGGTAGCCTTGCTGGCGAGCGCCGAACTGCGAGACACACGCGGATTCATTTCGATCACGGTCATGCGGCCGTTTTCGGGATTGATGGCGAATTGCACGTTGGAACCGCCGGTTTCGACGCCGACTTCGCGGATGATGGCCGCGGCAGCATCGCGCATGCGCTGGTATTCCTTGTCGGTAAGAGTTTGCGAGGGAGCGACGGTGATGGAATCGCCGGTATGCACGCCCATGGGATCGAAGTTCTCGATGCTGCAGATGACCACGAAGTTGTCGCGGTAGTCGCGCATGACCTCCAGTTCGTACT
The DNA here is from genome assembly GCA_049686315.1 of Candidatus Acidiferrum sp. GTDB lineage: Bacteria > Acidobacteriota > Terriglobia > Acidiferrales > UBA7541 > Acidiferrum. The sequence continues at coordinate 5,837 of JBAVHY010000534.1, forward strand.
CTTTCCAACCAAGAACGGATTCTTCCACCAAGGCTTCGTGAACCGGGCTCACGTCCAGCGCATGGGCAATGGCTTCGGCAAATTCTTCCTTGTTGTAGGCGATGGATCCGCCGGTGCCGCCGAGGGTGAAGGAAGGGCGAATGACGAGCGGAAAGCCAAGCTGATCGCAGAGGCGCATGGCATCTTGCGCGCTGTTGACGAGGGCGGAGGCGGGAACCTCGAGGCCAATCTTGCGACAGGCGTCTTTGAACCACAGGCGATCTTCCGCCACTTTGATGGCGCGCAGCGAGGCGCCGATCATTTCCACTTTGTGCTTTTCGAGAATTCCGCTCTCCGCAAGTTCGACGGCGAGATTGAGAGCGGTCTGGCCGCCGACCGTTGGAAGAAGCGCGTCCGGCCTTTCCTTGCTGATAATTTCCTCGAGATACTCCTTGGTGAGCGGCTCGATGTACGTGCGATGCGCCAATTCCGGATCCGTCATGATGGTGGCGGGATTGGAATTCACCAGTACGACTTCGTAGTCTTCAGCACGCAATGCTTTGCAGGCCTGAGCGCCGGAATAGTCGAATTCGCAAGCCTGGCCGATGACGATCGGGCCGGAGCCGATGATCAGGATCTTGTGGATGTCTTTGCGTTTAGGCATCTTCCCTCAGGATCGTTCCTGCGAGCAGCTCTCTCGAAAGCCCGCCGGTCACCACTTCACTCCGTGGCGATTCAAGATGTTTTCCACTTGATCGCGATGATTGAGCAGAATCGCGTAGATCGCCGAGTAGTGGTCTGTCTGCTCCCACTCGATCACTTGGCGGGCGCGCTCGACACCGACCAACTCGTCCATGGCTTGCCACTCCAGCATGCATACGGCAATGTGGAAATAGCTGCTGATAACTTCGCCGTCGCCTCCCGGCTTCTCATAGTCGAGATTTGGAAAGGCTCGGCGCAAATCTTCAAGCAAAGCCTGGTTATGGGAGCGACCCCGCTCCATGAGAACCCAGTGTCCTTGCTCATGAACGTAAACCGAGAGCGCCTGGTCATCATGGTGCAGGAAACGGAGATTCAGGGTGAGCACGGGCGAAGAATGATTCATGGCGCCACGCTCGATCACGATGTCGCGCGTAATGGTGTACTTACTGAGGTCATATTGCTTCGCGAGGCGCTCCATTTGCTGCTTGCGCTCTTCCTCCATGGGCAGGCCGTGCTTGGTCTTGATGTTCAGCTTGGGAGTTTCCGCCATTAGCGTCGAAGCCAGGAGCGCGACGGCCACAGGGGCAAGAAATAAGGTCATCCTCGCGTGGCTCGGTATGTGCGCTTGGCAACCCATGGTTAGGAGCGCGAACTCCCGGGCTGGGCGAATTCCTTCATCATGTCCGTGAACTGGGTGAAGAGATAGTGGGAATCGTGCGGGCCGGGCGAGGCTTCCGGGTGATACTGAACGCTAAAGAGCGGGAGATTCTTGTGGCGCATGCCCTCGTTGGTGTGGTCGTTCAGATTGAGGTGCGTGATCTCAACATCGCTGGAGGGCAGCGATTCAGGATCGACGCAGAAGCCGTGATTTTGAGCGGTGATTTCGACTTGATTGGTTAGAAGGTTTTTCACCGGATGATTCGAGCCGTGATGGCCGAACTTCAGCTTGAACGTTTTTCCGCCGAGTGCGATGCCGCAAAGCTGATGGCCAAGACATATGCCGAAGATGGGCACGCGTCCCGCGAGTTTGCGGATATTCTCGACGGCGTAGGTAATGGGCTCGGGATCGCCAGGGCCGTTGGAGAGGAACACGCCATCCGGGCCAAAGGCCAGAATGTCCTCGGCGGTGGTATTTGCCGGCACAACCGTGACTTCACAATGATGATCGACCAGCAGGCGAAGAATGTTTTGCTTGATGCCGTAGTCGTAGGCGACCACTTTGAATTTGCGGGTGTCCGGGCCCGCTTCGGATTCACCCATCTGTTCCGTCCAGGGTGAGGTGGCAAGCTCAATGGAACCCTTCTGCCAGTCATACGCTTTGCTGCAACTGACGCGGCTGGCAAGTTCCTGTCCGGCCATCGGGGGAAGCTGCTTGGCTTCGAAAATCAACTGTTCGGCGGGAGTGCCGTCGGTGGCGACAACGCCGCGGAGAGCGCCGACTTTGCGAATGTGGCGAACCAGGGCGCGGGTATCAATGTCCCATATGACAGGAATCTTGTGACGATTGAGATAGAGTTGAGCGGTTTCGGCGGAGCGCCAGTTGGAAGCCACCTGAGAGAATTCGCGGACGATGAGTGATTCAATGTAGGGATGCGAGGCTTCTTCGTCGTCGAGATTCGCGCCAACATTGCCGATGTGGGGATAAGTGAGGCAAACGATCTGTCCGGCGTAACTGGGGTCGGTGAAAACTTCCTGGTAACCGGTGAGGCTAGTATTGAAAACGACTTCTCCGCCGCGGCGCGTGATAGCGCCGGCCGCGCGGCCGTTAAATACGCGCCCGTCCTCGAGCGCGAGGATGGCGGGTCTGTGAAGAACTTCCGTCAGTGTGTCCTCCGTCCAGCATCATTTTTCATTGGCCTCGGTCGCCGATAGGGAGCCGAAGTGGTCCACCGGCCAGTATGCAAAAACGGCGCGGCCATAAATAAACTGACTGGCGACCGGACCGAACACGCGCGAATCGTTGGAGCTGATGCGGTGATCGCCCATGACGAAATAACTGCCCTGAGGAACGGCAGTCGGGCCGTAATCGCTGACGTCGGCGTATTGAGGCGGCACATAAGGTTCAGGTATGACACGCCCGTTCACGGACACAATGCCATGGTGGATTGCGACGGTCTCTCCCGGCAGGCCGATAACGCGCTTGATGAAGGATTTGGAGCGGTCCAATGGATACCAAAAGACGACGACGTCGCCCCGGTCGATGGGCTCGAACCGGTACACAAATTTATTGATGAAGATGCGCTCCTGGTCGGAAAGGAGCGGGGCCATGCTGGTGCCTTCGACTTTCACGGGCTGATAAAGAAAGACGATGATGACCAGGGCGAGACCGATGGCAATGAGAAGGTCGCGCGTCCAGACACGGATTTCATGGCGCAGGAGTTGGTGAGAAGGCGGAGGCGCTGTTTCTGGAGTGGCGAAGGGCGAAGGCTCTGAAGCCAAAGAAGAAGTAGTGGCGGAGGGAGCGGCGCCCTGCGGAGGGGAGACATTGTTCTCGTCAGGTTTCAGCATTTCGTACTGGCTTTAATTTATAACATGACGTAAGGAGGTTAGGCCAGTCAGGATTTTGAGTCGTGTGGCTGGGCTTCCGGACGCTTGTGATTGGATTCGCGCAGTCGGCGAACTCAATCGGTGGAGAGGGCGAAGTTTACCACTGCGAGTGAAGCGACCACCGCGGTTTCCGTGCGGAGAATGAGCTTGCCGAGAGAAGCCTCGAGGAAGGAGGCGGCACGGGCGGCGGCGAACTCGGTGTCGGTCCAACCACCTTCAGGGCCAATGGCGATGATGGCAGACGTTGCTTGAACGCCGGAGAGTGCTTCGCGAAGGGGCTTAGCCTGCGGAGATTCGGACAGCAGGATACGCGCGCCATCCTTTTCGGTGGAAAAGACGGCTTCGGGTTTCGTGGGCGGGTCGAGGAGGGGTAACTGTACCCTGCGGCATTGTTGGGAAGATTCGAGCAGTATTTTCTTCCAACGCTCAGAACGCTTGACGGCGGCCGCCAGGAGAGCTTTTTCACTGCGAGCGGCGGCGAGGGGGACGATCCGGTTTACGCCAAGCTCGGTGGCTTTTTCGAGGGCCCATTCGAAGGCGTCGAATTTCACGATGGATAGAAGCAGTGTGGTTTTGAGTTGAGGGGCAAATCCGGGGAGCTGTTCGAGGAGTTGAAATTCCACGCGGTCGCGTCCGAGCTTGTCAATACGCCCCAGCCAGGCGGTTGTGCCATCGCTGAGTTCGTAGAGTTGGCCAACCTGCGCACGCAGTACGCGGCCGAGGTGGTGGGCGGCTTCGCCGTCCATGATGGCGCGCTGGGCGTCGAATTTTTCCACGAAGAAGCGGCGTCGCATCTGTGGGGTATATTGGCATGAAAGAGCGCGAGAGGAAAAGTGAGAGGGAGGAAAGCCGCAGGGCTCGAAGACTCGCCATGCGCTACAAAGGGT
>JBAVHY010000535.1:0-3450 GCA_049686315.1 Candidatus Acidiferrum sp.
AAACCCAACCGCCCTCCTGCACTTCTCCTTCAAAACAATCTACTTGTCGCTAGAAGAAGCGAAAACTCCGGGTTAAAGAATGAGAAAGACACAAGGCCTTAAACTCTGCGCGCGGAGCGGCGCGTTACTCCAGAATGGAAAAACGCCAAGGGTCCAGCGTCCGGTCCAGGGCCAGAGTCAGCATCATGCTACTTCCGGAGTTCCCGCGTCAATCGGGAGAGCCTCAGGGTTTCTAGGCCGCACCGTGACGTTCCCCGAAATACGAGGAGAAAGGGATTGTCAAGAGCAATGGCGTACCGGGCGAAAAGAGGAGGCTCGGGGATGCAAGCGAGGGCTAGGCCCCATGATCGTGCTTGTAGAGTTTTTCGCCCGCAGGAATGGCGATACCGAGGCGGTTGCCCGGTAACGGTAATGGGCAAGTGGTGTACGGGTTGTAAGCACACGGGGGGTTGTAGGCTTTGTTGAAATCGAGATCGACCGTTTTGCCATTGGGTGCCTCCTTCGGTGGGTCCGTATCGATAAAGCGGGAGGCAGGATAGGTTTCCTTGCCACTGGTGAGATCGCGAAAGACGATGAAAAACCCACCGTCACTGTTGGATTCGACGTCGAGGCGAAAGTTCTGGCCATGAAGTGAAAAGGTGAGATAGCCCACGATGTCCAGTTTGATGGGATCGCCCAGGACATTCTGGGAGTCAAGTTGCTTGGGCGAGTCATAAGGAACGTAGCGCGCGGTGACACGATAGGATTCATCGATGGGGAACCAGTTGAGGCCGGCGAAGTTTTTGCGCAACTTGCTGTTTTTGTCCTTCATGCGAATGGCGAAGCGATTGCCGCTGGCATGGACGTATAGAGTGAAGTCGCCCAGAACGAGATGGTCTTCACGTGAGTCGCGACGGAGCTCGGCCGCCTGCACTGGCTTGCCGTTCAAAGTGGCGGGAACCCCGGGAGCGATGCGCACGGTGGTTTTGCCGGAGTGAAATTCGAAGACGCCGACATAAGCCGGGGCTGAGGGAGGGAGCACGAAATCGTTACCAGGATCGGAGCCGAAGCGGTTTTCGCCTTCGTGCAGCCAGAACAAGCCGGAGACCGTGAGCCACCCGGTGTCCGAAGTCAGGCTGGTTTGGTAATCCTGGCGCCACTTTTCGACGGACTTGCGATAGGGGGAATCGTCCGCGAAGGAAGTGATGGCCAAGGGGAGGACGGCGAGAGTCAGCCATCGGAAGCGGCGCCGCAAGGAACGAATCTTCACGCCATACTCCTTTTCGAGACAGATAATTGTCTTCACCAAGAAAAATAAAAGACCCGCAAACCAGTTGGCCCGATGTGCGGGTCTGAATCTTGAACGCTATCACCTGCTGAGAAACTATGAGCTAACGAACGGGTCCCGCACAGCCAGGAGGTGAATCGAGGAACAACAGCGCGCGCTCTCGGAAGCCAAATTCGCATGTAGAAAATACCGTGGACGTGCGTGTGCGTCAATGCTCACACCCAGCACCGTTGTTCGGAGAAGGCCGGTCTCGCGCGCCGTTCTTATATCCGATAGTGCACATCACGGACTCTTTATGTTGCAGTTCTGATAACCTAATACTTCAATACAAGAATCAGGAGGCCTGATGGTTAACACCGTACTACCGGGTACGCCCCTTGTTGTTCCCGCACCGGTCACACAGATTCGGGCAACAATGCAGAGCGTTGCCCGCGTGCAGTGGTGGATATGGTCCTCCGGAGTTCTAGTAACGTTGTTGTTGACGCTAGGAATCGCATCCTTCGCGTTCCCCAGTTTGCTCGCGGAACAGACAGAGTTCTATACATTTAACCTAAACTTGGCCGTTCACGGCTTGGTCGGGCTCGTCTTGCTCTTCAATATCTGCACAGTTTATCAGCAATTGCAAATCCACCGGCTCCAGTCCGACCTCAAAAAGCAAATCGGTGCATTTGACAGGCTAGAAGACCGCACTGAGCAAGTGTACAAGATCGCGGCTATTGATTGCCTTACGGGTCTCTACAATCGTCAATCAGAAGAACAGCGTCTCGCCGAAGAAATCTCAAGATCGCAGCGGCACTCCTGCGCGTGGTAACGCCGTACTCGAAGGGCAACTACGCTAGAAGTCTATACGCATGCCAGCGGTAGCGCACAGAGAGCCACTGTCAATTTGCCAGGAGATCAATTGTTCCCAAATGTTCCCAAGTTGGAGGGTAGCGGCAATACTGCGCAGGAAAAACCGCAACCGGTTCAGTGAGTTAGTGGTCGGGGCGCCGAGATTTGAACTGGGGACCTCCTGCGCCCAAGCCAGACGGGTCATGTTTTGGAAGTCCTTCCCTCGCAACATTGTCTTTGAAAACAAAAGAATTGGCGAAAAATTTGGTTGTGGGAAGAAGTACGAAATTGTAGCTCCGCATGCGCAGAGTCCCCCGAATTTTCCCCATAGTCAGCGGCAATCACAGGGCGTCAGCTACGAAGAAGGCGGCGAACTCACGGGCGGTGATGATGCGCGCGGATTTATGACGAGCGACCACCAGCAACCCGCTCTTGTCGCCGGTCACAAGATAATCTGCCTTGCCCGCCTCCGCCAGGGCCAGCAAGTAGTTGTCGCCTGGGTCAGGTGAGCGTTTCACACGCGGCAACTGGCCGATGTCCTCGGCGAGCTTTTTGATCTGATTGACCAGACGACCCGCCTTATAAGGCTTGATCAGATTGGCGACCTTGGGTTTTTGCAAAGTGGCGCGTACCTCGTCAAGGTGCTCTGTGCAAGTCAGGAGAGTGAATTTGCCCTGTTCCCATGCGTTATAGATTGCCGCGGGGTTCCCAGCCGGAGCGATGAGGGCTGACACCAGAACGTTGGTATCGAGCACCACGCGCATCAGCCGTTCTTAGCCTTTCTCTTCGTCCGCCGGTCGGCACGGGCCTCACGGACGGCCCCGTCGATAATGGCCTGGAGTTCGTCTGGGTCGGCATCGGCGTTCCGCGATTTGATCTGCTGCACGGTGCGATTGAAGATGCGCCAACGGACGGCATCTTCGATGAATTTCGAGAGGTCGCCTTTTTTCATGCCCCGGGCCCCGAGATAGGTGCGCAGGGTGAGGTCGATTTCCCTGGAGACTTTGATATTCCAGCGAACACCGTGTTCCATAAGCCACCTATACACACAAGCAGATAAACACCTATCGCTCAGTATACGGCTGAACCAGGCAGAAGAGAAGCGAAAGGACTCGCTAGACATCAGAACGAGCGGGGTAGCAGCAGGCCCATAAAATCAACAAATTCCCATACAGGAACTTCGCGCGCTCGGGCGTGCTTGTTGCCAATCGGGGGTTAGTTCTGAAGTTCTGTTACAGGTATCTCATCAAAGGTGAAGCAGTCTGCACTACCTTCTTACCACAGTTTTGGAAAGCGCCTGCGAAGTCGTTCTTGTGCAAATCGCCCACTTGGGTAGCGGAACTCAATTTGAC
>JBAVHY010000536.1:0-20550 GCA_049686315.1 Candidatus Acidiferrum sp.
CTTATGGATGATGCAGACGCTTCCCACGCCGACGCCGGACGGGAAATTCTGACCCGCGGCGACTGGGTCACCCTTCACGAAAACGGCATCCGCTACCTGGAGAAGGCGCCACTTCCCTATTGGGGAATGGCGGTGGCTTTCAAGTTTTTGGGTGCCGCTACGTGGACCGCACGGCTCTCGCTTCATCTCAGCGTTTTGGTGCTCGCTTGCTTCCTTTATCAATTTGGGCGCCGCTACCTCACGCCTCAGGCCGGTTTCTGGGCCGGTGTTTTGTTCCTGGCCTCGATTGGTCCCTACATCTTCACGCGGCTTCTGATCCCTGACGTGACGGTGGGTCTGTGGATCGCTATTGCTCTTTATTTCTTTCTCGATGGCTGGCAATCGGAAAAGCCATCTCTTCTTTCCTGCTGGGCAATCGCCACTGTCATTGGTCTAAATGTTCTGACAAAAGGTTTGATCGGCGTCGTCTTCCCCTGCGCAATTATTTTCGTTTTTCTTCTGCTCGCCGGCGATCTACGCCACTTCCTGAAAATGCGTCTTGTCACTAGCACCCTGATATTCTTTCTCGTCGCCGCTCCCTGGCACATTCTGGCCGCCCTTCGAAATCCGCCCGCGGGCCAAGCTAAGGGCTTTCTGTGGTTTTATTTCGTCAACGAACAGTTTCTTCGCTACCTGGGCAAGCGGTATCCCATGGACTACGGCACTGTTCCCATCGTTCTGTTCTACGGCCTGCTGCTGCTCTGGTTCCTACCCTGGAGTTGCTTCCTGCCGCAGGCGCTCGCCCAGGTCCGGCTACGGCTGCCTCGCGTTGCGGGAGTTCGCAAATCGAAAGAAGCTGTGCTCCTTCTGCTCTTTTGCTGGGCAGCGGTCATTATGCTCTTCTTCAGCTTTTCAACCCGCCAGGAATATTATTTGGCCCCGGCCTTACCTGCACTTGCGTTATTGCTCGGCCACTGGCTTGCCTCCGAAACTGAGGCGCAGATCGGATCGCCGATCGCGCGGGCCGGCCGTGTTTCCGCCACGGTGCTTCTGGCTTTTTGCTTGCTAATTGGCGGAATTAGCGGTGTCCTTGCGTTGATCTCTCATCCGCCGAAGCCCGGCGTTGATCTTGCCGATCTTCTCAGCAAAAATCAGGCCGCTTACGCACTTTCACTCGGACACTTCCTGGATCTTACGGGCGGAGCCATGGGCCTTTTCCGCGGCCCGCTCATCGGCACCGCGATTGCCTTCTCAGTCGGCCCCATCTTGAACTGGTTCCTTCGCCGTCGCGGCAATAGAGTAGCGGCGAACTGGGCTCTGGTGGCCATGATTATTCTGTTCATTGAATGCGCGCACATTTCTCTCGGTGTCTTCTATCCGGTTCTTGGCTCGCAGCCCCTGGCCGCGGCAATTCAAAGGACGCTTCAACCAGGCGAGCAAATCATTTGTGATGGCGAGTTTGCGAATGCTTCGTCAGTGAGCTTCTACACCGGGAAGCAGTTGCTCATCTACAAGGGCCGCATCACAGGCCTGTGGTTTGGATCGCTTTTCCCGGACGCTCCACCTATTTTTCTGGAGGACGACGCCCAACTGGCGCAGCTTTGGGCTGGCCCAAATCGCGTTTACTTTGTCTCGGGAGACGAAAAGAAGAAGGATGCTCTAGAGAGGTTTGGCCCTGTATATCTGCTCGCAAGGTCCGGTGGAAAGTTTGTTCTGACGAACCAGCCACCTGGAAATTAACCCTGCAGTCCCCACCAACCCGTGATTCCGAAGGGAGTCCGCGGACTGAGGAATCGTCCTTAAGGATGCTTATCCGGTGATGAGCACGAGGGCTACGCCGACGCACACCATCACGACGCCCATCCAGCGCTTCGGAGACACCTGTTCCTTCAGCAGGTACTTCGCCCCGAAAGTTCCCACCACATAATTGAATGCGGAAGCGGGAATCACCACACTCAGCGGCGCCCAGGACAACAAAACCAGCAGGGAATAAAAAGATGCAGCCAGCAGCGGCATCGCAAACCACACCCAGCCGTTCCTCACGGCCTTTCCAAGAAATCGCAGCAAAGCCCGCGGCCGGAAGCTTTCCGGCTCCCCAACCTGCTTCATACCGTGGGTCATCGCAATTTCGCCGCCCGTGCTGCAACAGATGAAGAAGACCAGCATCAAAACCACTTTAATCATGACGCCACCGGCCTCGGCTTCGTGGTACTCGGGTGGGTTTGGCCAACGAGCAACACGCCCACAACAATCAGGACAACGCCAAACCATCGTTGAGCGTTCACCACTTCATGGAGAATGACCACCGCCAGCGTCGTCTGTACCGCGTACCCGAACGCTCCCGCCGGCATCACGTAGCTGTAATCCGCCCAGCTCACAGCGGTCATATAGCAAAGTGTGAATCCAATGAGAAAAAGAATGCCAAGCCAGATGGTGCCGTTATGAATTGTTGAGAGGAGTGCATGCCATATTCCCGGCGCAGAGATTTGCACTGCGCCAATTTGCAGCATCCCGCGCTTCAGCATGAGGTCGCCCAGGTTGGCGCACGCCACCATTAACAAGACCATCAGCAAGGTCTTGAACCTGAGCCTGTGTTCGTGAGTCATTCGGAAATGGGTCAGTCGTTTCCGCTGGACGCCGATGGCCCGGGAACCGAGACCATCGTCTTCGGTGTGTCTCCGCCCTGCTGCACCCACTTCAGGCGCTCAGCGCGAAGCTTCAGGAAATCAGTCGCCTCGTGATACAGGCGCTTGCGCTCATGGCTGTCCCACAGAGCGTCCTTGACAATGCGCCACGCCACCCGCGGACGGAAGTAATACTCATCGTAGAAGCGGTTTACCCCCGCCATCATGTCCGCCTTGGAAAGGTGCGGGAATTCGATGTGCGGCAACTGGTGGCCGCTATTGTCCGCCAGCGCTTCGACGCGCAGGAATCCTTCCTTGGACATCTGCTCGTGGAGTTCCGTGCCGGGCATGGCGTGGGCGAGAGAAACCTGGATGGTTTCGCAATCCAGTTCCTTGGCAAACTCGATGGTGTTGTTGATGGTTTCCTTGGTCTCTCCCGGAAGCCCGATGATGAAATCGCCGTGGACCTTGATGCCAACTTTCTTGCAGTTCTTCATGAACTCGCGGGCCATTTCGATGGTCGCGCCCTTCTTGATGTTCTTGAGGATTTGCGCGTCACCGGATTCGAAGCCCACGATGAAGAGGCGTGCTCCGCCATCCGCCATGGCCTTTAATTCCTCATACTTGCTGTGGCAGCGCGCTGTGCAGGACCACTGAAACTTCAGTGGCTTGAATTTCTGGCTCAATTCGATGGCGCGGTCCTTGCGGATGTTAAAGGTGTCGTCATCGAAGAAAATTTCCTTCATCTGCGGGAAGTATCCGAGGGCGTTTTTGACTTCCTGCACCACGTTGTCAACGGAACGGATCCGCCAGGCATGACCTGAAATGGTCTGCGGCCACATGCAGAAGGTGCAAAGCGCCGGGCAGCCTCTTGAAGTGTAGAACGATATGAAGGGGTTCAGAAGGAACGGCACGTTGTAGCGCTCGATCTGCAAATCTCGCTTGTAAGTGTCTGACGCAAACGGCAGCGCGTCCAATTCTTCGGTGTGCATCTGGGGCCGCGGAGCGTTGTGAACAATCTTGCCATCCTTCTTGTAGCTCGCGCCCAGAATCTGGTCCAGCGGCCTGCCGAGCGCATACTCCGCCACCGCATGGTCAAATTCGCCGCGTACGATGAAGTCAATGGAATCACTGGAGTTCAGCGTTTCTTCCGGCCGAATGTGTCCATGGGGCCCGACGAAGGCCACTTTCATCGACGGATTTGCTTCCTTGATCTTGGCCAGGAGTTTTAGATCGCTGTGGAATCCGACCGTGGAGGTGAAGAGCACCAGAAATTCATAATCCTTGCAGATCTGAACAGTTTGCTGCCAGTTGATTTTGTGAGGCGAGGCATCCAGGAGCCTGCTGCCCGGGATGAGTCCCGCGGGATAGGACAACCACACCGGAAACCAATACGATTCGATCTCCCGAGTCGCGGGCCAGCGCGAACTTGCTCCGCCGTCGAAGTTTTCAAAACTGGGCGGATTCAATAACAACGTTTTTAATACATCTGGCATTCATCACCCTCAGCCTGATTCAGGATTCGAGACTCGTCCCCAGGGCGGCCACACAAGTAGGACCAGGTCTGCGGCCGGGCTGCCACCCCACAAGTCTAGATCATAGTTTACCGAACTTGGTTGCATCCTGGCACGCCTTTCTGCGAAGGGAGCCAAAGATGCATCCAATGGCCAAATGCTGCATTGAGTGGAATTTGCCCGGAATCGCGGAAAAACTCTCCTTGCACCGACCATGTCAGGGTTAAGGACTGCAGGTTACTGGGCCGTAGCTTCCTGTTTGTCGACAATCCCGGACTCGGTCCGTCAATGACCACAAGCGTTTCTCGGGACCTATCTACCGACGAGAGTTCGTCTTGCTGTATTCTGCCTCTGCGAGGATTGTGATGAACCCTTTGCTCTTTGCTCTCTGTGTTGTGTTTGCGTTTGACGGCCTGAGCGAGCAGAAGCCTGTCTGGCAGCCCGCGCATGGACATACAGAGATAGCGATATGGCCGGGGCCGGCTCCTAATCCGCAACCTGTCGCTGGGCCAGAGTACGCTGAGACGTCGGAGAAAGGCTTTCTTCCCGGCGGGAGGCCAGTGGTTGGCGTGAGCAATGTGACGCGGCCTACGATCACGGTCTATTCACCACAGGGAAAGAATACGGGCGCTGCGGTGGTCGTGTTTCCTGGCGGGGGCTATCAGGTTCTTGCCATCGATCTTGAAGGCACGGAAGTCTGTGACTGGCTGACGCCGAAAGGGATCACGTGTGTCCTGTTGAAATACCGCGTGACGGATGTGGGGCCGTATCCAAAATCGGGGCCATATCCAGAATCACCGATGGCGTTGGAAGATGCGCAGAGGGCAATGGGGCTAGTGCGTTTTCACGCGGCGGAGTGGCACATTGATCCGCACAAGATTGGCGTGCTCGGGTTTTCGGCAGGTGGGCATCTGGTGGCAGCGATCAGCACGCACTACGCGAAGCGTTTGTATCCGACTGTCGATGCCGCCGACAAAGAAAGCTGCCGTCCGGACTTTGCGGTGCCTATTTATCCGGGACATCTGTCGCTTTCCGCGGCGGAGTGGGATGCCAAGCAAGGCACCAAAAAGTTTGTGGTCCGTCATCCGGTCAATGCCGATAAACATCTTACGTTGAATCCCGAGATTCCTGTGACCAGCCAGACGCCGCCTACGTTTTTGCTGCAGGCTGAGGATGACCACGTGGATAACGCAGACGACTCGCTGGCTTACTACATTGCGCTGAAGAAGGCTGGGGTTCCAGTGGAGATGCATTTGTACGCCCAGGGCGGGCATGCGTTTGGGCTGCGGCGCACGAAGTTTCCGATCACGGGATGGCCTCAGTTGGTGGAGACGTGGCTGGGGACGATCGGGATGATTTCGGAGTAGATGCTCGAGGATCGCATACGACAGCGGGATTTGCCGCTATCCGGAGCCTTTGTCATCATTTCCCAGAATGCCGTTTCTGGACAGTTTCTGGATTGAAGACCAAAGACGATGCCGCTGGCGCGGCTGTCGTTACGAGGGAAGCTCAACATAGCTTCTATAGGAACAGGGCCGGTTTGCGGGCCGTCCCCTTAAGTTGAATTACGCTGTGGCGATGCTATCCGACGCTTCCCTTTATTCACTCCCACTTACCGGACCGTGAGTGTGAGGACATTCGCGTGGCTCCAGCTACCACCGAGAGCAAAAATGGGGTAAAGGTCTCCACGGGATCGATCGCGTTGGGGGAAGTAAGAGAGAACGGCGGATGCTGCCGCACCGCTTCGCAATAACCGATCCGCCGCAGAAATCCGAAGAACACCTCCAACCCGCCAAATGGCGTGACCGCCCGCTGAGTCTCGCGCAATTCCACTTTCCTCATGCCCCGAAAGCAAGCCGGGGGCCAGGTTGCTTTAGAAAAGTAGCTTCAAAGCCAGCTGGATGTTACGCGGATCGCGTGCGTTCAGGATGCGGCCATACAAACCACTGGTTAGAGAGGTGCTCATGCCGGTAACCGGGAAGCCCTGCGCGAGATTCGCGTGGTTCAACGCGTTGAAGAACTCAGCCCGGAATTGTGTCGTGACCCGCTCGTTGATCTTCGTATTTTTGAAGATTGAGGCATCCCAGCGTTTGTTCGGGGGGCCGACAATAGATCCACGACTGCCATCGCCGGGCCGGATCGGCGGGTTCGTAGGATGGCACTTCGGGGTGGTTACATCACATCCCGGGATCACAAATGCCGCGGTGTTGAACCATTGGTTGATGGTATGGGGAGCGTTACTGTTCGGATCGGCAATCATGTCCGGCCGGTCAGCCGACCAGGTATTGCCACACAGTCCAAGGCCCGCGAAATCCTCACGACAGCTGCTCGCACTCGGATCATAATGCTTGCCGCTGGTCAGGTATACGACACCTGAAAGTTCCCAACCTCCCATCGCATGTCCCGCAAAGCCGTGCTGCTCCTTGTAGAACGGCAGGAAGTAAACGTACGAGCCGGAGAAGATGTGACGGCGATCGAAAACGGAGTTGCCCCAATCGCCCTTAAGATTGTAGGTGTTCTGAGCGCCGCGAAAATTCTCCGAGGCGTCGGTCAGGTCGTGCGACCAGGTATAGTTCAGCACGATCTGTGAATTGTCACTGAACTGCTTCTGGAACTGAGTCTGCAACGCGTTGTAGCTCGAGGTGTACACCGAGGAGAAGAGGTTGATTGCATCGTAGCCCTGGTACGGGCGGACTTGGTTCAAGGCCTGGTAATCGAAAGCGTGGAAGAAGCAAGAATCTCCGTATGTACTTTGGTAATACGAACAGTAGCTGGGGATGCTCTGAAATGCCAATGGCCGGGGCATGTTGATGTCGACCACTCCCATCAGGTGGCGCCCGAGATTGCCGAAGTAGCCAACGTCCAGCATCGTAGTGCGCGTGAACTGATGCTGCACGTCTAGGTTAAACTGCTCCGTATAGGGCGGCTTCCACCCCAATGGGTTCGGTCCGTAGATGACCGGAGGCGTGAGTGTGGTGTTTGAACCGGCCGCCGGGCCTGTGGGATTGGTCAAATTAGTCTTCAGATAGAAAGCGTTCTGTGGTGAAAACGTGGGGTTCGTGTTCTGGCTGTACTCGTGGTTATCCACGGAGTTCGTTCCGTAAAAGATACCGAATCCACCGCGGATGCTGTTCTTTCCAGTGCCCCAGGGGTCCCATGCAAAGCCCAAACGTGGTGCAAGGGCGTTGTTCTGGGTGGGCGCGAGGGCCTGGCCCCAAGGCGAGTTGTGTCCAGCCTGGATCATGCCGGTGAGTTTGGAAACATCAACCGGAGCCGTGTAATAGCCGGCGTTGCCCGATGTTACGTCTATGCCGCCAATGCCACCCTGAACGGCGGGCGCCAACGCCGGGTTGTATAGCTTCGGGTCGAAGGTGCTGAAAACGTTGTTAGTAGAAAGGGGCGAGCGGAATAGCGAGTACCGCAGCCCGAAGTCGACGGTAAGGTTGCGGCGGATGCGCCACTCGTCTTGGCCAAAGAACTCGAACTCCTTCTGACTGATCTGATCGAGAAGTGGGTACTGCGCTTCCGTGAAGTTGTTCACGCGGCCGAGCAGGAAGTTGGCCCAGTTCTGCTCGAAGGTGCTGTCCGCCGTGGTGCAACCGGCAGGCGAACCAGTCCCGCATCCCGCAGACGAGTCGATATAGAACGAGGGGTTGTTGGTCGAATTCTCATCGAGCGTAAAGTAATTGAACACGCCGCCGAACTTTAGCGAGTGATTCCCGATCGTTTTCGACAATGTGTCGAAAATGCTGTGATTGGTGTTGTAAGCGTGATAGGGTCCGAAGCCGAAGAGACCTTGCACGAAATCGAAAGACAGGAAAGGCACGGTCGCGGCGTTGGATGTAAACGGCAGGTTTGGCTTGATGTCGGGTGAGTTGGCAAGAGACATAGTGCCGATCGGGTTGCTGGTGATGGCACCCCAGGAAAAGGCATAGCCGGCGTCGTTCACCAGAGTCGGAGACAGCGTTGCAGTGAAATGGGCTGACAGGATGTGCGAAGGCTCATTGCTCTGGGTAGTGGCCACGCCGGGCAGCGGCTCGCCGGTGAACAGTCCTCCCGGTTCCGTGGTCGGAATGCTGTCATGGGAGTACCGCCCGAAGACACTGAACTTCTGCCCGAAGTTGTGGTCGATGCGGACGGCCTCCTCCCGGTAGTAATAGAGATTGCGGTTGTTGCTGACAAGCGTGTCCGCAACATTATTCGCCGGAAGCTTGCCGAAAATGTCCTTGATGTAGGCGGCTGCAGTAGGATCGATGTTGCTGATCGTCGTGCCCATCGTAGTGCAGGTTCCGCTGGAAAAGACCGTACACACCGGGACGGGAAGGTTTCCGGCCATCTCCGCGGCGCTGGGGAGCTCGCCGCTGGTGAAATTCGTGTACGTAATGAAGTGCCGCCATTCTTGTGAGAAGAAGAAGAAGGTCTTGTCCTTCTGGATGGGTCCGCCAATTGTGTAGCCCCAATCGTTCCAGCGCATGGGTGGCCGCGTAAGGCCGGCCAGATTATTGAAAAAGTTGTTCGCGTTCAGCTTGTCATTTCGGAAAAATTCATAAGCCGAACCATGGAACGAGTTGGTGCCACCGCGCGTAATGACGCTGACTTCTCCGGAGGAGGTGCGCCCATGTTCCGGAAGAAAGTTGGAGCGCTCCACCTTGAATTCGGCGATCGAATCGATGCTGGGGTAGGCCAGCAACAGCAGATCCGCGCCACGCTGCATATCGTCGGCTCCGTCGATGAGAAAACTATTCTGGGACGGACGGCTCCCGTTGATCGCGAGGTTGATCTGATTGGAAAAGCCGGTCGGATTCGAAGCGCCGACGTAGAGCTGGTCCGTGGCCATGTCGGAAGCGACGCCAGGCTGCAGTGTCACAAGTTGGACGAAGTTCCGAGAGAGCACCGACAGCTCACGAATCTGCGTGCCATTGATCACTCCTTCCGAAGTAGACGATTCCAGGTCCACTGCGAGCGGTGACTCTTGCACGGTGACTGTCTCGCTGACGCTTCCCACCTGCAACGTAATGTCTACAATGCGGTGGTCATTGACGTTCAGTATGATGTTGGTGCCGACGAACTTCTTGAATCCCGAAGTTTCGACCTCCACCTGGTAATGACCCACCGGCAGATTGGGCGCCACATAGGCTCCGTCCGTCCCGGTTGTCAGTGTGCGGACCGTCTGGTTCCGCTCAGTGTCGCTCACAGACACCTTAGCGTCCTTCACGAGCGCGCCGCTCGGGTCTTTCACTACGCCACGAATATCGCCGGTGATTTCCTGGGCGGAAACTACATCCAAAGGAACCCGCACCTGCGGAATCGAGAGCAGCAAGCAAAATAGAATTGTGTGAATGGCTCGTTTCATTGAAACACCCCCTTTGAAATTCACCACTTGAGACTTGATACCTTGACCTTTCCGATTCCTCTCCCGACCTCAGACTTCTCTTCGATTCAATCGATTCACCAGTTTGTAGCGGTCTCCGCGAAAAATCGATTTGACGTACTCCACCGGTTCCCCGCTCCCGACGTAGGACGTCCGCGTAAACAAGAAAACGGGACTGCCCTTGCCGATGCGCACTAGCCGCGCTTCCTCGGTGCCGGCCAACCCTGCCTCCACGACCTCATCGGCAATGACGATCTGGATTCCGTAGAGCCGGTCTAGCGCTTGATACAGTGATGTGCGCGGATCGAACTTCTCCAGCAGGCCCGGAAATTGCCTTTCGGGCAGGTAGGCGGTCTCCACTCCCATGGGCAGGGAATCGTCCATGCGAACGCGCCGCAGCAGGAAAATCTCATCTTTGGGTCGGAGCCGAAGGGCCACGGCCACTTCCGCATCCGCCATCTGCCTCGAGAAGGCAATCACCTTCGAACTGGGCCGTGCCCCTCGCGCCGCTATCTCCTGGCTGAACGAGAGCACCTGACGGATGTTCTTTTCCATCTTGATGCCGGAGACGAACGTGCCTTTGCCACGCTGGCTATACGCGACACCCAAATGGCAAAGAGATTTGAGAGCCTGCCGCGCGGTCATGCGGCTGACCCGCAAGCGCTTGGAAATATCCTCCTCCGACGGGATGGGTTTGCCCGGTTTGAGTCTGCCGGAACGGATACATTCCAGAAGTCCCTGCTGGATCTGGTAGTAAAGCGGAACAGCGCTGTGCCGATTGAGGTTGGGTAAGTCCAACGGCCACCCCAGTTGTCTATACAATTAGACGTCTATATAGTGTGAGCGCCGAGGTTGTCAAGAGTATTTTGCTGATTGTCTGTTTTCCGGGACGGCAGTTGCGCCCCCGCGAAGCATCTCGACTCGGCTGAAGCTAACCTTTTAGCGAATTGTTGGCTGTTCCGCTTTTGCTGCCCTCCCGAAACATTGACGCACTGTTCGAATTCCATATCTAACGATGACGCGGTGCCATTCGGTTTTTTCCTGAGGTTGCTCGTCCTTGTCCTTCCACCAGGACTAGTCCATCTTTTGACGGTCATCGGAAGGGCACCTGCTCCCCGGCAACTTACGAGGCATCACTTCACGACTCGTCGCGAAATCCAAGACCCCAAGATCATAAAGTATGTATGTGCTTGAGGCGCGGCCTTCCGGGTTGTCTCTACATCCACTTCCATCTTGTCATCTACCGGAAACATCATTTCGTGCTTTGCATCGACGACGACCGCGTAATCTCGCGAACGAGCAGATGCAATTCGCGACCAGCATCCTGCTTGCTGTCCATGGGCCATTTATCTTCTGACCTTCCGCCCATGCCTTCAGCCGCCGCTGACGGCCGGCACAATCGAAATTTCCGCGTCGGCCGGAACAGGCGTTGACAGTCCACCTGAGTAACGCACGTGCTCGTTTGCCACAAAAATGTTCACATGGTCGCGAATTTCGCTGCTTTCGGTCAGAACCCTGTCGCGCAGCCCCGGGCATGCTGCGAACAGCGCAAGCAAAGCGCTAAGCAGGTCAGCGCCTGCCTTCACCTCAACCCGCACCTCGCCCCGCTTCTCGGTGAATTCGCGCAGCGGCCCGGGAATGTGGAATAAGACCTGCATCACCGTTTTTTCCCACGCTTGACACTTTTCGCGCGCGCTGGCCTCCGCTTTGTCGCCGCCTTTGGCTTCACGGAACGCTTCGCAACTGGCGCCTCATCCATTTGGACGACCGCGGCCTTCACGCACACGATCTGTGGCAAGCCTTCCAAGATTTTCTTCCAGCTTTTCCCTTCATCTTTCGATGCGTACACTTTTCCGCTCCGTGTTCCGAAATAAATCCCGGCCGGATCGAGCGAATCCGTTGACATGCCATCTCGCAATACGGTTTCGTAGGCGCCTTTCTGTGGCAACCCGCGCTCCAAAGCCTCCCACGAGCCGCCGGCATTTCGCGTGCGGTAAACGCGCAAACGCCCTTCCGGCGTGCAACGAAACTCATCCGATTCCACCGGTATAACATAGACGCAGTCAGCATCATGAGGATGCATCAACATCGCGAAACCAAAGTCCGACGGCAAACCCCGCGCGATGTCCTGCCACGAGTCGCCGCGGTTGTCGGAGCGATACAATCCCCAGTGGTTTTGGAGGAACAATCGCTCTGGACGAGACCCGAGCATCACAATCTTGTGCACGCACTGCCCGAACTCCGGATACTTCTCCGGCATGAATACCACGCGTACTCCACTATTGCGCGCTTGCCAGGTGTTCCCGCCGTCCTCGGTGCGGTAAACCCCCGCGGCGGACACGGCAATATACATCCGCCGTTTATCACTTGGATCGAGCACAATTGTGTGCAAGCACAATCCGCCATTGCCCGGCATCCAGCGCGGCCGGTGCGGATGATCGTACAAACCTCGCACCAGCGACCAACATTCGCCCCCATCCCGCGATTCGAATAGCGCCGCCGGCTCCACGCCGCAATACAAAGTGTCCGGCTCTTCCTCGCGGCCGGGGCAAATCTGCCAAATATTTTTGAGCGAAGCGCCTGACTCCATAGGAAACCGGATGCTCGCATCCAGTGGATTTGTCCAAGTTCTTCCAAAGTCGTCACTCGACCGCAAAAACGTTCCCCACATTAAGCTGTTCGTTGAAATCCACAAGCGCTGCCGGCCGCTCCGTCCGTCGTAGGCCATGGCATACACGCCCTGGCCGTGAAAATAGGGTCCAGCGACATCCCACCGCGTGCGCTCCCGCGAAGACCGCAGCAAGAATGCTCCCTTGTTCGTGCCTATCAGCAGCAGCACGTCCCCATTCTTCACCGCGAGGTGTTCCATTCCACGAAGCACCAACGTTCGCGGCCCTCGTGTTTCTTCCGACGGATGCCGGCTCTGCAGCACCGCGCCTTGTACCGCCTCCAGTGCTGCGCGCACTTCGCTGGCTCGCTGGTAACGCTCCGCGCGCTCCTTCATCAAGCACCGCAGGATTACTGACGTCAGCCCGTAGGGAACTGCTGCTGGCAGCGGCGGTGGCGGTTCGCGGAGAATCGCCGAAGTCACTTCGAAGCCTGTGTTCCCGCGAAACGGGAGCATTCCCGCCGCTGCTTCATACAGCAGCACGCCCAGCGACCACACATCGCTCAGGTGATCTGCTTTCTGCCCGCGCAAAGTTTCCGGGGCCATGTACGGCAGCGTCCCGACCAGCTTGCTCTCCAGCGAGTTGTAAGAGAGCGTGAGCTCGCTGATCTCCTCGCGCTCAAGCCTCGTCGCCAGTCCGAAATCCAGCACCTTCACGCGCCCCTCGGGCGTAACCATCACGTTCGAGCCCTTCAGGTCCCGATGCACGATTCCGCGGTCATGGGCATGCGCCAGCGCATCCGCGATGTGCGCGCCGTAGCGGCTCACAGTCTCCATCGAGAGACCTTTTGCCGTGAGCAAGTCGCTGAGCGATTGCCCCTCAATCAGTTCCATCACTACATAGAAGTCGTTGCTGGTCTGCCCCACCTGGTGAATCGTGCAAATATTCGGATGGCTCAGCGACGAAGCCGTTCGCGCCTCGCGCAGCAAGTGGTCGCGGCCAACTTTGTCGAGCGCGCCGGGGGCAAGCAGCTTCAGCGCCACATCCCGGTTCAACACCTCATCGTGCGCGCGATACACCACACCCATACCGCCTTCGCCTATCTTCTCAACAATTCGGTAGTGATCCAGCGTTTGTCCAATCATGGTTGTGATTCGCCCGTCATCCTAACACGTCCTCAGCTCCAAACAGGACGCCTAACCGCAAAGAAGGCTCGGCAAGCGGCGCTCCAGGGAGCACTCGAAGCCACGATTCTCGATTTGTTCTCGGAGCTCTTCGGAATAGTCGCGTAGATTTTTATTGCCCGCCGCTCTACACTGCTCCGGGTTGTCTCAGTTCCGCCTGCCAGTATTGGTTGAAGCCCACATAATCCGAAGGCAGGTTCGCCAGGATCGTCCGCCGCAGCTCCAGGATATCGATGCTACCCAGCCGCTTATAGAGGATTTTCCCGTCAACGTCGATCAGCACGGTATACGGAACCGCCGACTCCCAAGCAGGATCAAACGCCAATTGCAGAGCGGCCGTGTCGTCCGAGGCAAAGAGCAGATTTCGGCTGCTAGCGCGCTTTTTCTCCAGCATTTTCATCACGCTGGCCTTTTCATCCGGCATGTTGGCGGACACTGTCACCAAATCCAAGTCCCGGACCTTGTACATCTGGTAGGTTTCTTCCAGATCGGCGAATTCATCGATGCATGAGCCGCACCAGGTGGCCCAGAAACTCACCAGCAGCATGTGCTTCGTGGGATTGGCGCGAAGTTTCTTGAGGTCTTCGGCTGTTGCCATTTCCAACTTTACCGGTTGTTCGTCGATCCTTCGAAGTGTCTCAATCCGCGATGCCTGCTTCTCCTGCCACTTCGTTGAACACCCGAAGACGCCTGTGTGCGTCACCGCCACTTCCCGGTTCGCCAGCAGCGCGTCAATCGCATTTCGCGCGTCCTGGGTCTTCACCTGCTCTTTGCGGTAGCTATTATCCATCCGGCCTTCGTAGCGCAGTTTCCGGTCCTTATCGAAAATGAAGACGTGGGGAGTCGCCTGCGGACCGTACGCGCGCGCCACTGATTGCGTTTCACCATCGTACAGATAGGTGTAGCGCAGGTGTTTGTACTCCACACGAATTCTCATTTCTTCCAAGGTGTCGCTGATGTCGGAAGAGTCCAATTCGTCAATTCGAATCGCTTTCGGATCATTTGGCTGAATCACAACAACAGCCACGCCACGGTTTCGATAGTCGTCGTCTAATTGCTGAATGCGTTGTTCGTACATTTGGGAGATGGGGCAATGGTTGCAGGCAAACACGACCACCAGAACCTGGCTGGCGGCGTAATCGCTGAGGCGATGGACTTTTCCATCCACGCCCGGCAAAGCAAAGTCTGGGGCAGCCGACCCTATCGCCAGGATCGGATGTGCATTCTGTCCCCAGGCCGCGGAACTAACCAGCAAAAAGAAAAGTGCGCGCCACATCTGCTCTCAGTCTCCATTCCCGCATTTGCAAATGGCCAGCCTCTGCACCGGCGCCTAGGCGAGCTTCAATGCTGCCTTCCTTGGGCCGAGGTTTCTGTGCTGTGTGGCACAACTTCGTTCCCTGCATTTCCCGCTGGACTTGGCAAAGCTCGCGGAGTCGCGTCCGCGTCCACCAGGCCCATGGCCCACTTAATGGCTTCCTGATACATCGTTTGAAGCCGGGGATCGTCCCAGTTCTGATCCACGTGACCCAAGGTGGAGTAGTAGACGCGGCCTCTTCCATACATTCTGGCCCACGTCACGGCAAAGTCGTGGTCCTTGCGATGCACATGCGGGTTATTCAGGTCCAGCTTGCCGGCATCCAGTCGCATCAACACTCGCACTTTGTCGCGCGAAAAATCCTTGACCTGGTAAATCTCGTCACGCAGCACGAACGACTGCGGCCACACCTGCATGCCCGGGAAGCTTGGATCTTCCACGAGAATGGGAACTTCAAACGTGCCCCAGGGATGTTCGTCGAAATATCCGCCAATCATTGCGCCGTATTCCGGCCAGTTAGTAAACGTGATGGTGGCGCTATGCACGCCGATAAAACCCTTCCCATCGTCATGCACGAATGATAGGAACGCGGCCTTCTGCTCGGCATCCATCTCCAGCTCTCCGCCCGTGTAGAAGAGCACAGCGTCAAAATCGTTCAGGTTCTTGGCATTGTATTCCAGTTTTTTCTTGGTCAGCGCTTCCGTATCTGTTCGGATGGTCGTGTCCCACAATCCTGATTCACGGCCCAGGCGCTCGATAGTAGCCATAGCGTGAGAGACCGCCTCGTGCCGGTAGCCCTTTTCCTCGCCAAGAACCAGCAGTTGCTTCTTCGGATGCGCGTTGGTCTGCGCCACGCAACGGCCACCGAGTGCCACCCAAACCACGAGTAAAGCCACCCTTATTAATACCTTCATTTGCGGTCGTCCTTCGCTTGTTTGCCGGCAGCCCAAGAGATGGAGTTTTCAAAAATCTGTGTGAAGGCCCGGTTTTCAAATAACTCCGGGTGGTGCCCCATGAAAATATAGATATTTCTGGCCTTGACGCCCTCGTTCGCCCAGATCACCGGATGGTCGCCCATCTTGATGTCAGTGGCTGGAGTGTAGGTCTTCTCATCCACGCTGGCCAGCACGTGCACGTTCGCGCGTGGCGATTGCTCGTAGGTGTACCACTCTTCGCTCTCGATCACAAAAGGTGTCTTGACGCCTTTCATCGCCGGATGATTCTGGTCCTCGACAGTGATCGTCCCGGTAACGAACGTGGCGATGTAATTCTTAAACCGGACTTCTCCCATGAACTGGTGGAACCACGGCCACATCGGGAACCCGTCAAATTCTCCCAGCAGCGTGGCGTGATGAAATCCGATCCACCCGCCTCTGCCCTCTTCAATGTACTTGATGAACGCGCCCTTCGCCGTGTCTGTCCAATTGTAAGGGGGGTAGTTCAGCTGAATGAAGAGAGCGTATTTCGAAAGAAAGGCATCGTTGATCTTTTCCGTGTCTTCAATATAGTTCACGGTGAAATTATTCTCGTTCGCCAATTTGCCCAGCCAAACCTTGGCGGCATCAACGAATGGTTTATGGATGCCTCCACGCTCAGCGAGTGCAACTACAGAGAAGCGCGGAACTTTGTTTTGTGCGGCGGCACCCGCATTCATCCCCAGCAGCAACAGTGGAAGTAGCAGCAGGGGCGGCAAGATTTTGCTCATCTTACGCCGCTCCGGTAAATGCATAGGGAAATCCCCCGCCGTGGGATTTGGTTCACAAAGGAACGAATCGTGTTTGCTCTAACGGAATCGACGAATCACCAGATTGTGGCGGTCAGAGCGATACAAGCCCAGCACATACAAAATGACCGCGCCTTTCGTGGAGTGAATAACTTGCCGGATTCGCAGCAGCGGTTCGCGCTTGGGCACGCCAAGG
This sequence comes from Candidatus Acidiferrum sp., assembly GCA_049686315.1. GTDB lineage: Bacteria > Acidobacteriota > Terriglobia > Acidiferrales > UBA7541 > Acidiferrum. The sequence goes on from JBAVHY010000536.1 coordinate 16,516, forward strand.
AGGTCCGCCGTGCGTGGATCGGCTGCCGTCGCGTCCACCTCTTCATCTGCGTAACCGAGTTCCACGCCATAACTGCGTTCCAAAATTGCAAACAACGAATCACGTTCCAACGGCTCGGAGAGCAAGCCTGCGAATTGCTTTGCGCAGAAGTAACACGTCTCAAGAGCAAAAGGCTCGCCGCCAGTGTGCCTCAGCCTCTCCAATTTCAGGACCTGCGTTTTCGGGGCGAGCGAGAGGCGCGCCGTGGCTTCCTCTTCATCATCGACAATCTCTGCGAAGAGCAGTTTGGATCCGGCCGTCAAGCTTCGGCTCCTCATCTGCTCTGTGTAGCTCATCAGTTTGTTGAAGTGAATCTTGGGCGTGGAAACAAATGTCCCCACCCCGCGCCGCCGTTCCACCACGCCCTCTTTCTCCAGCGTGGCCAGCGCGTGCCGGGCAGTCATTAGGCTTACAGCATGGATTTTCGCCAGCTCTCTCTCGGAAGGAACCACATCACCCGGGCGCAATCTCCCGGAGTCAATTGTTTTGCGGATAGTGCCCTGGATCCTCTGGTACGCTGGAATTCCGTTGCGCGCTTTCACCGGCATGTGATTTTCCTCGACCGTCGGGCAGGGTCCTCTATCTCGACTGCAATATCGTTATTTTCGGATGGGCTACCGGGTCTCTCCCTCATATCCACGGCTTGCCTCTTTCTCCCCTATACCTTTGCAGCATCCACCTTCTGCCGGGCGCTTAGGGAAGGCTGCACGCTCTTACCGGTCCGAGTCTGTGATCTCCAACAGAAATTCACAGCCGCTATAGTGCACTTGTCTTGTTTCTCTTATAAATTAAGATTTTCCTCTTGACAAGCCTTTATTGGTGCTATATAGCTATTCCTCAACAGATCAGCTTCATCGCTGAGTCGGGGTGCTTGTTGTCGTTTTCTGTTTGTCTCAAGCCGGGGAGAGGCTGCTCGTATTCCACGAGCCAGCATGGGAGGATCCGTATGAAAAAATTGCAATCCGTGGCGCTGGCGCTTGGTTGCCTCGCGCTTGTTTTTCTGTTTTGTGGCGCAAACGCCGTCTTCGCTCAGGAGGTCACCGCCACGATCACTGGTACCGTAACCGACCCAAGCGGTGCGGCGATTGTTGGTGCTAACGTCACCGCCAGATCCGTAGAACGCGGGATCGTTTACTCCGCAGTCTCGAACGAGTCGGGCATCTATCGCATCCCGCAACTTCCAGTTGGAAATTACGACCTTAAGATCGAGAAGGCGGGCTTTCAAACCGCCATGTACCCGTCATTCGCCTTGGTGCTCAACCAAGTGGCGCGCATCGACGTCGGGCTGAAAGTCGGCCAGGTCAGCCAGACCATCGAAGTAACGGGCGCCGCTCCGGTTTTGAAGACGGAAGCGACGCAGGTCGATACCATTATCAATGCGGCGACCAACGACGCGCTCCCACTAGCTACCCGCAATTATGTGCAATTAACGCTGCTTGCTCCCGGCTCGGTTACCACGAATCCGAGCGGTTTCAACAACGGCGACAATGTGGCCAACGGTTCACGACCATTAATCAACGGGAATCGCGAGCAGGCAAATAACTTTCTGCTGGATGGTATGGACAATAACCAGGTCTCGGACAACCTGCTTGGCTACACCCCCGCTCCAGACGCCATTGAGGAATTCAATCTTATTACCAACAATGCCTCGGCAGAATTCGGCAACTTCATGGGCGGCATCGTCAGCGCCAGCATCAAGTCCGGCACCAACAGCTTCCACGGAGATGTCTGGGAGTTCTTCCGCAACGACAAGTTGAATGCCAACAGCTGGGAGAATGATTGGGCTGGCAATAAAAAGGCCGCACTGCGTTGGAACATGTTTGGTGGAACGTTCGGCGGGCCAGTTTTCAAGAACAAACTCTTCGTGTTCATGGATTATCAAGGCCAGCGCTTTGATCATCCGGGCTCTCCGCAATCCAAAACCATATTCAACAAGGCCGAACAGGGCGGCGATTTCTCACAGTTGCTCCAGCTCTCGACGCCCATCCAGCTCTACAATCCTTATTGCCAGTTGGGCTCAGGGCCTGGGACCGCCAATGCTTGCCAAGCAGTGACCGCTGCCAGCCAGGCTCGCCAGCCCTTTGTAGGCAACATCATTCCAGCTGCCTACATCAGTCCGGTAGCGTCGGCTTTCTTCGCTTCGCCACTCTATCCACAGACGAGCAACAACCAACTGCAGAACAATGCCGTCAACACCAACGCTTCTGCACTGAACGCTGATCAAGGCGATATCAAAGTTGATTATGTGGTCAGCGACAAGGACAGAATTTCCGGACGATTCACGCGTGCCTACCAGACTAACCCAACCACCAACTCAATGGTGCTATTGGGCAATGGTTATGCGCGGGCGCCGATTTATAACACCGTGGGCGACTGGACACGAATGATCAGCAGTAATCTCGTGAATGACGCTCGTTTTGGCTGGAGCCATGTGACTCTAGATAACGGACAGTCCTTTGCCACATCGGTCGGCACATTTGGCCAGAATATCGGCATCAAGAATTCAAATCCCCAAAGCCTGCCCGGTCTGCTCGGGCTTAATGTCGGGAACATCATCGGTAGTAATAGTTTTGGCAATCCCGATAACGCTCAGTTCTTCGACGATAAGGTGTGGCAGGCCGAGGACGGGGTGACCTACACCCGTGGGCGCCACACTATCAAAGCTGGCGGGCAATTTTGGCATCAACTGCTCCACACGTTCTACGCCGGGAATAGCGGCGAGTTTGGCCATATGTACTTCACCAATAACTTTTCGGCTTCGAGTGGAGTTTGCACAAACAACGCTACCGCTGCCACGTGCAAAGCAACGGCACCGAGTGGCGGCGAAGGCATGGCGGACTTTTTCCTCGGTTTGCCCAGCGAATTCAACCGCGGCAATAGTTCTGGAAAGACGTGGGATCAATCCTCGAATGTCTTAGGGCTGTATGTTCAGGACACCTGGCGAATGACGGATCGGCTTACGCTAAATCTCGGCGTACGCTACGAAATCCATACGCCCTGGATTGAATCAAAGGATCAGCAGATAAACTTCGGGCTGTTTAGTGGCGCCGCAGAGTTCGCCAACAAGAATGGAAACAGCCGGGCACTCTACAACGGAGTGTACGGCGGAAAAGCCTTCCAGCCTCGCCTCGGCTTTGCATGGACGCCCGAGAGGTTGGGCGGCCATACAGTCGTTCGTGGGGCGTTCACCATCTCTTCCTATCTGGAAGGCACGGGGACCAACCTGCGTCTACCGATGAACCCTCCGTTCACCCCGGTGGAATTGGACACCAAATATTTTAATGCCGCGCTGCCTGGCTCATTGGCCTCTGACGGTATCATTGTGCCACCGGTGACAGATCCGACGTGCGCTGACCTCTCCTGTTACAAGGGCGGGCTCATGCGTCTGTGGGATCCGAACGTTCAGCCAGCCATTTCCGACCAGTGGAACCTCACGATCCAGCACCAATTCTGGGGCAACACAACATTCCAGATTGGCTATGTGGGACAGCGTGGAACGCACTTGATGGTGCCAATGCCATATGCACAGAAGCAGTCGCTTCCAAACAGCGCCTGTGCGACCGCGCCCTGCACCGCGCCCAGCTTGTACTTGGCCGGAAATCCGACTCTGCAGAATGAAGTTTCCCAAATTTCTGGTACCGCCTCCAACGGCAACATGATGTATCACGCGCTGCAAATGGTTCTGCAGAAGCAGATGAGCAGCGGGCTACAATACCAAGTGGCCTACACCTACTCCAAGTGCATGACCAACAACAGCGGCTACTACGGTTCGTGGGGTGGCCAGCAGGCGACCACAGCTTCGCCGTACTGGCAGAACCTCTACGATCCGAAGGCCGAATGGGCCCCATGCTACTACGACTCAACACACGTGCTCAGTGCTTACGCGGTTTATGAGTTGCCGTTTGGCCGCGGCAAGGCGCTCGGCAGAGACATGAACAAGGCAGCGAGTGCTGTGGTCGGCGGTTGGACGTTCAGTCCCATCGTGTCATACCACAC
>JBAVHY010000537.1:0-12557 GCA_049686315.1 Candidatus Acidiferrum sp.
CATTATTTATGTGGCCACGGGGGAACAAACCGACGGCAACGGCGTTTGGAAATCCACCGATGCTGGCGCTACCTGGTCCCATGTCGGCTTGGGCGATTCTCACAGAATTCCCTCAATTCTTGTCGATCCTCATGATGCCAATCTCGTCTACGTCGCCGCCGCGGGTGGCTTAACCCCGAGTGAGGCTCGCGGCATCTTCAAGTCCTCGGACGGTGGTAAGACCTGGCGCAAGGTTTATTACAAGGATGATCACTTCAGTCCCGCCGAACTCGATTTCGATCCCGGCGACTCTCGCACACTGGTCGCTGCTGTCCGCCGAATCCCCACGGCACCTGGCGAAAAGCCCGCTGAAGATGTGGACACGTTGTTGCTCAAATCCACCGATGCCGGCGAAACCTGGGCCCCTCTCGGCGAGCAGGGACTTCCCACCACGCATCGTGGACGTGTCGGCCTCTCCATCGCTCCCGGACTTGGCGGCAAGCGCATGTTCGCCTTGATGTCTAAGGGCCTCTTTCGCTCGGACGATACAGGTGCGACCTGGCAAAAAATCACTACCGACCCGCGCATCCTCGGTTCGGGCTACTTTGGCCGTGTCTATTCCGACCCCAAAAATCCCGACGTCGTCTATGTCATGCAGACCACAACCTATCGCTCCAGCGACGGTGGCCGCACGTTCATCGCCTGGAAGGGAACTCCCAGCGGCGAAGACGACCACGTCCTCTGGATCGCTCCCGAAGATCCCACCCGCATCCTTGAAGGCACTGATCAGGGCGCGGTTATCACTTTTGACGGCGGCAAATCCTGGAACTCTTGGTTTAATCAGCCGACTGGCCAGTTCTATCGCGTCTCCACGGACAATTCCTTTCCCTACCACCTGTACGCCGCGCAGCAGGATTCCGGATCCATCGTCATTTCCAATCGCTCGGACTACGGGCTCATTACCTATCGCGATTGGTTTTCCAGCGGCTCTTTCGAAAGCAGTTTCATCGTTCCTGATCCGCTGCATCCCGAGTACATCTATTCCCTCGGTTGGTACGGCAACATCATTCGGCTTGATCGCAACACCGGCCAGACGCCCACGCTCTTTGTCGCCCCCGCCAACTATCGCGCGAGTTGGGAAACACCCATTCTGTTTTCTCCGCGCGACCCGCACGTTCTTTTCTACGGCTCCCAATTCCTGCTGAAAAACGCGGACGGCGGTTCCACCTGGCGTGAGATTAGCCCAGACCTGACCATGAAACCCGGCGCTTCCTCACCTTCACCCAAGTCTGACGAAGCGGGTCACATTCCTTCCAGGGAGGACAGCGAAAATTTCGAATTTTCCGCGGAGGACGATAGCGACAGTCAAGCCCCGGCGGATCGCAGCCACATTCAAGCCATTGGGCCATCCCCGCTCGATGTCGATCTCATTTGGGTGGGCACTTCCACAGGCCTCATCCAGGTCACGCACAATGGCGCCATCTGGTCCGATGTATCGCCCACGGGGCTTCCCGAACACTCCACCGTGAACGCCATCGATCCTTCCCCGCACGATCCCAACACGGCTTTTGCCGCCGTTTTCGCTCGGCGCGATTCCCATCCGTATTTTTTCCGCACTCGCGATGGCGGCAAGTCCTGGGAAAAAATTGTGAACGGACTTCTCGAGGCAGGAATCGCCCGTGTTGTTCGCGAGGATCCCGTTCGCAAGGGAATGCTATTCGCCGGCACTGAAACCGGCGTTTATCTCTCGTTCGATTTTGGCGATCACTGGCAACCGCTCCAGCTCAATCTACCCGCAAGTTCAGTGCGCGACCTGACTATCCACGGCGACGACCTCGTTGCCGCCACCTTCGGCCGTGGCCTCTGGATTTTGGACGACATTTCTCCTCTCCGCCAGCTCGGCGACAACCTTCAGAAGTCTCCCGTCTACTTTTTCTCCCCCCAGACCGCTGTTCGCGTTCACTGGGACAATCACCCCGATACGCCTTTACAGCTCGACATGCCCGCCGCACAAAATCCTCCGGACGGCGCCATCTTGTACTATTCCCTCAAAGCACCCGCGAAGGGTGAAATCACTCTCGATGTACTGGATGAGAAGGGAACCCGTGTTCGCCATTTCTCCAGTGTTGCTGCCACGGAATCTCTTCCTCCCGCAAACGTTCCGGAATACTGGTTCCATCCGCCTGACAGTCTGCCAACGACAGCAGGAATAAATCGCTTTGTTTGGGATCTTCGCTATCCTCATCCCACGGCCCTTCCGTATGGATTCTTTGGCGAGCGCCTCCAATATACGGAATACACCCTTCCCGATCACGCCGTCCCCGGAGAGACTCCGCGCTTCCAGCCGCCGGGTCCGCTGGTTTCTCCCGGAACCTACGAACTCATTTTGACTGTCGAAGGAAAATCGTATCGCCAGAAGCTGCGCGTTATTCCAGATCCTCGCGTCCACAGCACTCCCTCCGATTACGCCGCTCAGTTCGATCTTTCTCGCAGCATCTGCGAACTCATGGAGGCTTCCGCCACTTCCTTCCAATCTCTTTCTCCCTTGCGAGTGCAGCTCGCCGAACGCAAAAAATCCTTGCCCGCCAGCCCGTCGAAGGAGTTCACGGATTCCATGGCTGAGATTGAGAAACAGATCGATGCGCTGGAGTCCGGCACGGAGCAAGCTCCCGGTTTCGGTACTCTCAACCGTGATCTTGGCCGCTACCTGGTCATGGTTCAGGGTGGAGACATTGCTCCGACCGAGTCCACGCGCAAATCCTTCCAATCCTCCTGTCAGGCCTACTCCAAAAATCTTGCGGCAGCCAGTAAACTCGCTGGTGAACTTCTTCCGGCTCTCAATAACCTATTCGCAGCGGAAAAACTCGCTCCACTCGCATATACCCCTTCTTCCGCCTCAGTTCCTTCTTGCGCGCCATAAAACAAACAGGTGCGCTGGCCTAGGTCAGTGCGCTCCAAACTTCCGGCAGTCAATTGTGATTGATTGAACCGACTCAGCTCGCGGCGGCGTTCCGAGTCCCCGATACGTCCGTATCGGTTACCATTGTTCCCACAGCGCGGAACCGCACCAGAAGCATCGTCAAATCATCCGCCTGACGCGCTCCCCGTGCAAAATTTTCCACGGACTCCAATACCGTTTTCTGAATTTCGTCCAGTGGCATCTCATTCTTTCCCAGCAGAACCGCGCGGAGCCGTCCCGTGCCGTATAACTGCTCATCTGGGTCCATGGCTTCAGTGACTCCGTCGCTATACAGCACCAGCGTGTCATTTGCTTCCAATTGCAGAGTTGTCGTGGAAAATTGCGCTTCGGGCACTAGCCCGACAGGGAAAGATCCCTCGGTGAACGCCTCCTCCGCCGTCCCACTTCTCAACAAAATCGGCGAGGGATGCCCGGCGTTGATGTACTCCAACTTCCCCGCATCGTCCAGAATTCCGAAGAACATGGTCGCGTAACGGCCCACTTCCGCATGATCACACAAAAATCGGTTGATGTGATTGAACACGCGCGCCGGGTCCGTGCCCAGCGTCATGCCGGAAAGCGCTCCTTGCAGCATAGTGGTCAGCAGCGCCGCGCCCAGTCCTTTTCCGCTCACGTCCGCCAGCAAAAACGCGGTGCGCCGGTCTTCCAGCGGGAACACGTCAAAATAATCCCCCCCAACCGACAAGCAGGGAAAATTCACGCCCGCCACAGCCAGGTGCGGGAAGTCGCGGAAATTCTTCGGCAGCAGCGCCTGCTGGATGTCTCGCGCGATACCGATTTCCTGTTCCAGGCGCTGCCGTTCGCGCTCCCGTTCCACCAGTCGCGCATTGTCCAGAATACTGGCGGCGTCGGCCGCGAGTGCATCGAGAATCTGACGGTCCAGCTTGGAAAAGGCCGTGGGCCGCTTCGAATCCAGGTATAGCACCCCGAGAAATTCGCCTCGCGTCACGTTGGTCGCCGATTCGCTGCTGGCGCGCGAACTCGCATACAGCGGTATTACCACTACCGCGCGCAAACCCTGGGCGACAATGCTGGCCGCTGCCTGCAGGTTCATCTCTGCCTGTTCGATATCCTCTGTGATCACCGGCAGTTCTTTCTTCATGGCCAACTGGATCGCTGTTTGGCTCGGCGTCATGCTTTCAGGCGGCAACCGCTGTCCGCCACTGCGCCGCGCTAACCTCACGCGCAACCGCTCCGACATGCGTTCCGCCGGACCTTCTACCGCCACCGCCTCTTCCAGTAGTCCGCGGTCCGCGTCCGTCACCGCCACCGCGTGATCGATCATTTTCGCCAGCACCGAATCCAGCGGCAGTTGCGAGTGCAGCAAGGAAGTCGCCTCCAGCAGCAAATTCAGCTTGCGCAGTCCGCCCCCCGTGGACTCCGAGCTGGTCATGTGATCGATGCGCGTTAGCAGTTGCGGAATCGACTCATCGGACGTGCCCGTCGCGGCGCGAAAAATCACCTGGTAGGAATCCTCCAGCCCAAACGTAATGACATCACCGTCGGTAAGCGCGCGGCTCTCCACTTTCTCACCGTTCACAAAAATGCCGCGGCGCTGTCCGCGATCTTCCAGGTAATAGCGGTTCGCCTCCGTCACAATCGCTCCGCAGTTCCTGGAAATGCGCCGGTCGGTGAGTTGCAAGTGGTTTCCGGTTTCCGCGCCTCGCCCGATCAGGAACGGCGTTTGCGTCACGCGGACGTACTTCCGCGCGCCGTCCGGGGAGATAACTTCCAGCACTGCTTCAGCTTGCGCCAGCGTTTCCGTCATTCGTTCTATGCCCTGCCTTCCCCGCCAAGCCGCGCATTGTAACACGCATGCGCCCATCCATGTCTTGCCCTTGCGTCCCCTCGCTATCTCATCAAGATACCCTAAGCAGGTTTGGCGGTATAATCGTTCCCACTCCTGCAGGCAAAAGGAAAATCCGAACGGGATGCCAAAGTTCAAATTCGTTGTCTCGCTGATGACCAACCACAACGATTATCAGATCGAACAAGCCCGCTCTGCCGAAGAAACTGCTCGCAAATTGGGCGTTGACGCTCTGATCCTGTACGCCGACAACGACGCGATTACGCAAAGCACGCAGATCCTGAGAGCGATTCAAGTGCCGGAAAAGGATCGTCCGCATGCCGTCATTTTCGAGCCCGTTGGCGGCACGGCGCTGCCACAAGTGGCCCAGGCGGCGGTGAAGGCGGGAATTGGATGGGCAGTCCTGAATCGCGATGCGTCCTACATTGCGGAATTCCGGAAAACCAGCACCGTTCCCATCTTCGGAGTGAGTTCCGACCAGGAAGAAGTGGGGCGAATTGCCGGACGCCAATGCGCTGCGCTTCTCCCGCGGGGCGGAACCATCCTGTATATCCAAGGACCGTCACAAAACGTCGTGGCGAAGGAGCGGGAGATGGGGCTGCACGAATCCATCCCCGCCAACCTGCACTTCACGGTTTTGCGAGGGCAGTGGACCGAGGACAGCGCGCAAAGAGCGGTGCGCTCTTGGCTGAACCTGTCGACCTCGCAGAAGGCGGTCATCGACTTGGTGCTCTCCCAAAACGACGCCATGGCCATTGGCGCCCGAAAGGCTTTTCAGGGATTGTCCAACGAATATGAACGCGAGCGCTGGCTCAGTCTCCCTTTTCTCGGTTGCGATGGGGTTCCGAAGACGGGACAGTCTTGGGTGCGAAGCGGGCTCTTGACTGCCACCATTTTTACACCGCCCAACACCGGTCAAGCTCTTGAGATGCTCGTCGATGCATTGGAACACAAGAAAGCGTTGCCCGCGCGGGCGTTCACTGTTGCCAGTTCCATCCCACCCGTGGAAAGCCTTCGTCCCGCAGCAAAGTGACGCCACCTAAGCGCTGCAGATTCGACGAGCGCGTGGCGGGTCAAGTTTCCAGTCCGCGCCTAGGGTACTGCGTACGAGGATCCGTTCTTCCGAGAACGCTGTTCTCAAGCACAAGCCCAAGTTCCGACATCTACACCTCAGGGGCGACCCAAGTCATCGACATATATTCGGTTAGTGGCTGCACCTGCGAGGACTCGGGCACTGACTCAACGGCCCGACCGAAAACACAGCCTGAGTCGTTCTTCCGAACGTACTGCTTGTTATTTCTGACAATTACACCTTATGTTGGGAGAGCATCAACACGACTTATGAAGTTAGCGTGAAGATCACCAAGGAGTCGCCGTCAGGTGAGAGCCTTCGGGGTCAGTCTAATTTCTATCGGAATTGCCCTCGCATTTCTCCTGCGCTTCGTGCCCATCGAGGATGACGTCCGCTGGATCGCAATTATCGGCCCGCCGGCGTTAATGGTGTTTGGTGCTTTTCTTCTCTACCGGGGCAAGCAGTATGCGGCGCTGGCCAAAGTCCAGGAAGCACGTCCCGACGAGCGCGCACCGATCATTTACCTTCGTCCATTCGCGAAGGACGAATCAATGGCAGGTCAGGTATTCACTGCCTTCTTTAACTATAAGATCCTCTCTGGGTTCGCCACCAACGAGGAGCAGTTGGCGCAGGCGGTAGCGCCCATCGGCCCTTTGGTGGCAATTGGCCAGCCCGGCGAGAGACTGCCCAAACCCGGCGCGATCCGCGCCTATGCAACCGAGGCCGAATGGAAGGATGTCGTCACCCATTGGCTGTCAATCGCCAGACTGGTCATCTTGCGACCCGGAACCACCGAGGGCGTACGGTGGGAGGTCGAGCAGGCCTTCACGGTGGTTCGACCCGACCGAGTCCTCCTGTTACTGATGTCCGTTAACGCTGCCGACTACCAGTCGATCTCTCGATCCGTGAAGGACGGGTTCAGCATAGCCTTGCCTCCCTTCGCCGATGTCCGGCGGTGGCGTCGAGTCTCCGGCTTCGTCGAGTTCGGCGACGATTGGGGAGCGCGCTTCCTGCCTCTACGAGCACCCTTCTGGAGGGTGACTGCGTACAAAAGCATGCTGAGGCTCTTCCACCACAGCCTTAGACCCGTATTCGATCGACTCGGGGTGAACTGGCATCCGATGCCCATTTCCTACGGAAAGATCGCTGCGCTGAGTATTCTCGGATTATTTGTGCTGTTTTTTGGCTGGGTTGTAGTCGTAAGTCATATGACGCCGAACTATGAGCCCTCCTACGTGCGTGGGACGACGGAGCCGAGTGTGGCCGTTCCTCAGCCCCTACCCGACATTGACTGGGTATCGTGGAACGTGGTCGGCCTGCAGATCTCTGTGCCGACTTTCCTTACGGGTTTCGCTGAGCCTGAGAAGCTGCAACAACGCTTGGATCAACCGAAAGGATCTCAGAAAGTGGTTGAACAGTTTGAAGGATACGTGATCGACACCGAACCGCTGCTATTGACCGCCTCGAAAGCTGCCTTCAAGCCGGGGCTTGAGGTCTCGATCGAAGGAGCGGTCCGAGGTAATGTGAATAGCATGGCCCGACACCCTGGTGTCGCAAACATTCAATCTTCCTTGGAGCGCACTCTCGTTTGTGGACATCCTGCCATCCAGGCGCACATACAGCTCACTATTGAAGGTCATAATGAGAGGGCGGAAAGCGTGACTTTCGCAGCGGGTCAGGCCCTCTGGGAAGTGCAGGCTGTTCTACCAGAGACTGGGCAAGCCGAGCAAACCCTGGCGCGAATAATCAACTCCGTCACGTGCAGATGAAAAAGGCCGGGCAGAATCGATCATTTAGATAAATGCGGACTGGTGTCTACCGGCTAGTTGCCAGCCGTCTTTCCACGTAATCATTGATATACGCGTCGAAGGCTTCATCCAGTTTCTTGGTGATTATGCCCGTCGTGCCGCCCGCAATCATACGCCCGGAGATCTCCTTTACTCCAATCACACTTCGGTTGGTCGACGTGATCATCACCTCGTCCGCCCCGTAGAGATCCTCCAGCCGCATAGTCTGTTCCACCACGCTGGTTCCCGCCTCGCCCGCAATCTCCATCAAGATGCCCCGCGTCACTCCCTCCAGGCATCCCGAACTCAACGGTGGCGTCACCACCTTATCTCCCCTCACCGCAAAAATATTTGCCGACGTGCATTCGCTCACTTCCCCGCGTTCGTTTAGCAGCACCACCTCGTCAAATCCCTCGCGCTGCGCTTCCGCCGCGGCCCACACGCTGTTCAGCCACGAGATCGTTTTTACACCCGCCAGCGGTGAAGCCGCGTGCCGCCCCTGTTCCCGCACCGTCAGCCGCGCGATCTCCTTGTGTTTCGGCAGGTCCGCCGTGGTGATTACCAGATCCACTTCCGGTAACTTTTCGTCGCTTTTCCATGACCCCACCGCGTTCCACACCAGGTAGATTCGCGCGCATCCCTCCTTGACCTGATTCGCACGGATCACTTCCTGCAGTTGCACGCGCACCTTCGCGCCTGAATACGGCATGGGCATCCGTGTTAGCCCGGAATCCTTCTCTAGCCGGCGCCAGTGCCGTTCGTACGCAAACGCCTCTCCGTGCACGATTCGCACCGTCGTGAACAGCCCCCACCCACAGATCAGTCCCGCTTGCCCCGGTGACCATCTCGTTTTCTCCACCGGTCGCACTTCTTCATTGTGAAAGACGTAGCGATGTATCACGTACCCACCCGGTTCCTATTCATGCTGGATTGCTCTGTTTGCATTGTACCGGAAACACCGCCTTTGCTGCTCTCAGCAACCATACCAACTCCGCAGAACCGCATTCACCGGTGACTCTCATCACATCCGCATGTGCGCAAATTTTCACGATAACTGCCTCAAGGAAACGCTTGTTGCCGGCACAGGCCCGGTTGCTCTCGATGCCTATGTGGCCAAGGCTTATTGGAATCTGGAGAGCCGGGCGATTCCTTATTTGAAAATGGCGGAGGATCGCGGTCTCGGCTCGCTGCAGTTCGACAAGCTCCGCACCCAAATCATTGCCCTCGACGCCAATTCCTGACTTCGCAGTTAGCGGGCACCCACTTCAGTTAGGAACTGCACCCCTACACCCCACTGCGCATCGGCGATTTTCTCCACCCGCGCCACTTGCGCAAGATATTCCCGGTCCTGCTGTTCTCGCGGCGAGTGGTGCGGCACAACAATGAATAGGCGCATCCCTGTGTAGTAGGATCCGACGCGGGTGACAAAATAAATCCCGTCGCGCGAGACGTTTTTGGTCGTATTCGTGTCGTCGAAGTAAGCGTCCTTCGGATCGGACGGGCGAATCTTCAGCGGCTGGCCGATCCGGATGCGCCTGCTCCGGCGCCTTTCCCGGGTAGTTACTAGCGGCATAAGTCTAGCTAATCACGTCTAAGCGAGTTCGGCTAGCTTCATGTGCTGAATCCATCATCGGTGGAGACAGTGTGTACCTCTTGGAGAACCTATTTAGCTTTAGGGCTGTGTCGTGCCATCGAAAAGCTGGAATTCGCGGATGTGTGCTTCCACCGATGTGGACAACAGATTCAGCCGTACGCGTTGTGCCGTAACCCGTGAAAAAATATCAATCTTCTTATGGCCGATAGCTTGTCCCTCGGCCACTCGCTTCCAACTGGCGCCTTCCAACACCTCGATCGCGTACTTTTGCACGTGCTGTCCGTCGTTCAGCCATTCCATGGTGAGCGCGCGATCGAACGTTACCGGCTGAGCGAAGGACACCTCGATCACCGCGCTGTGCGAGCCCGCGGGTGCCGACCAGAATGTATCTGGATCGCCATCCAATGCTTCTGCGGCTGCGCTCCGGCCCTCCTTCTCCTTCACAAGGTTGTGGCAGTACAGTCTCTGGATCGCGTCGCCAAATTCCTTCAACCGCGCCACATCTTCCGCCGGCACGCGCCCGTTGCGGTCCGGCGCAATCCCCAGCATCAGTTGCGCGCCTCTCCCCACCGTGTCGTTATAATCCTCTATCAGCTCCTTCAAGGTTTTCAGGCTTGCTTCGTCCTTTGGGTGCCAGAACCAGTGCTCCTTCCTCAGTGGTGTGTCCGCTTCCGCGGGTCTCCACCTCAGGTGCCCGGCACGATCCACCACATTCCAGTTCTCGTACGGCACATTGCCGTTCTCGTTTCCCACCCAGCGCAAGTCTGCATCTTTGTAGAGGGCGACGTCGGCAAACACCATCGTATTCGGCTGCCACATCCTCAACTCCTGAATGATGCGGGCAAAATCATACGTGTGCCCACCGCTGCCTGCTCCATCCATCCAGAATTCCACAAGTTCGCCGTAGTTGGAACTCAGTTCGTCCAGTTGCCCCAGGTAATATTTGTCGTAAGCCGCCGCATCCCTGTAGCGCGGATCGTGCCGGTCCCACGGCGACAGGTAAATACCAAATTTCAGCCCATTCTTTCTCGCTGCTTCGGCCACTTCTCGCACGATGTCACCGTGTCCGCCCTTCCACGGACTGCTTTTCACGCTGTAATTTGTCAGCTCGCTCGGCCATAGGCAAAAACCGTCGTGGTGTTTGGCCACCAGAACCACGTATTTCGCGCCCGCGGCCTTGACCGCGCGTATCCACTGCTCGGCATCAAATTCTTGCGGGTTGAACACACTAGGCTCCGCCTTGCCGTCGCCCCATTCCCGATCCAGAAATGTGTTGGTGCTGAAGTGAAAAATGACCCCGATCTCCATGTCCTGCCAAGCCACTTGCTGCGGGCTGGGTTTGATATCCGAAAAATTCTGCGCCGGTACGCCGCCGGGCAAAAAAGCGGCCCAAAGAGTCAAGGTCAACAGGCGAAGCCAGCACGTTAACTCGTAAGTTGATTTCATCCTGTGAACTCCTCGTCCTCAAGATTTTCGCAGTCCCGCAGGGACCGTCGGACGAAGAAATGATACGTCAACCTTGGAAGAGCCGCATTTCTGCGCGGTCTGAAGTTACCAACCTCAGCGATGATTTTCCTTCCTCATCCGCACCGAAACTCGTCATTCCGCCTGCCCTAAGCGAGGTCGAAGGGAATGGATCCCTCTTCAAATTTCAGGCTTCAGACCACCAACTACAAACTGCCAACTAAAGAAAACTCGCCGCCTGACCGATGAAGATTATGTACCTCCTCGTCCCGAGGAGATGGGGGTTTGCAATGGGGCACAAAAGCGCTCTCAGTCTCGAAGGAGCCATTTCCACGGAAACTCACAAGAAGAACGGGTCGTCCAAGCCTCTCAGGCTTGGGCACGACTGCGAGTACGAGCAGGAGCTGAGCGGCCTGCAAGTCGAACTGGTCAAGCTCCAGGAGTGGGTCCGCTACAAGGGGTTGAAAGTTGTGGCGATCTTCGAAGGCCGCGATGCCGCCGGGAAAGGCGGCACTATCAAGCGCATCACCGAATCCTTGAATCCGCGCATCTGCCGCGTGGTTGCTCTCGGCACGCCTACCGAGCGCGAGAAGTCACAGTGGTACTTTCAGCGGTATGTGGCGCATCTGCCCGCCGCTGGCGAAATCGTGCTTTTTGACCGCAGTTGGTACAACCGCGCCGGCGTCGAGCACGTAATGGGCTTCTGCACCGAGAGCGAATATCTCGAATTCCTGCACAGTTGTCCGGAATTCGAGCGCATGCTGGTGCGCGCGGGCATCATCCTTGTGAAATACTGGTTCTCTGTGAGCGATGAAGAACAGGAGCGGCGCTTTCAAGACCGCATGGCCGACGTCACCAAGCGCTGGAAATTGAGTGCCATGGACCTGCAATCGCGCACGCGCTGGGTCGAGTATTCGCGCGCCAAGGACAACATGTTCGCACACACCGATATCAAGCAAGTGCCCTGGTACGTGGTCAACGCCGACAGGAAAAAATGCGCGCGCCTGAACGTCATCCGCCACTTGCTCTCGCTGATTCCTTACCAAGATTTGACTCCTAAGCCCATGAGGTTGCCGCCGCTGGACCGCTCGAAGTATGTACGGCCGCCGATCCAGGATCAGACCTTTATCCCAGAAGTCTACAAATAAAGCCTCGTGCGCCGGTCATCGATGGAAACACCTCTTTGTGTCAGCCGGCACATTCGCTTCCGCACTTCTGGGTTATGCTTGATTCCTGCAAGTTAATTACAGCCGCACTAATGTCAGGATTCGAGGCTCCCATGCGTCTATCGACCAGAATGATGCTGTTTTGTGTTTCCGCATTTTTTCTCTTGCAGGTTGCTCGCGCGGACGAGGCGAAAATTCTAACCAATCACGTCGGCTATGAAACCAATGGTCCCAAGCATGCCGTGATTCTCGGCAGCGCCAACGATCACTTCACCGGATGCGTGCTAGGGGATGTCCACGACCATCATGCGGTCCTGAGTATTCCCGCCCAGCACGCCGGCCCCGTCAAAAATTGGCGCGACTGGGATTTCTGGACCATCGACTTCGACTCCTTCTCCACCGAAGGCACCTACGATCTGGTCTGCTCCTCCGGCGATCATTCGGTCCACTCCGAACCGTTTGTCATCCAGCGCCTTCTTTTTGAGCGCAACACTCTCTCCGACGCCATTTACTATTTCAAGGAGGAGCGCAGCACCGGCAGAATGGATCAGGCCGATCGCCATCTGCCCTTCGATGGCGCGAAAAAGGGTACAGTCGACGCTCACGGCGGCTGGTGGGATGCCACCGGCGACTACGGCAAGCACCTCTCTCATCTTTCTTTCTCCACATATTTCAACCCCCAGCAGATTCCCCTGGCCATTTATAGCT
>JBAVHY010000538.1:0-3353 GCA_049686315.1 Candidatus Acidiferrum sp.
TAGGGGCACGATATATCGTGCCCCTACATGTGGAGGCGGACTGCGCTCTTGTCGGAGGAGCGAGCGAGGAGTTCGGCGGCGGAGGCGGGCCAGGCTGGATGGCGGAGGGCGGGGGCGATCTCCGCTAGAGGGACCAAGACGAAATTTCGTCGAAGCATGCGGGGATGCGGGACCTGGAGATCGGGGTGGTCGATGGTTTCGTTGCCATAGAGAAGGATGTCTAGGTCCATCAGACGAGGGCCCTTGGCGAAGGCTTTCTTGCTGCCCATTTCGGATTCGATGTTGCGCAGCGTGCTGAGGAGTTGTGCGGCAGGAAGATCAGTGTGCGCTTCGAGGACGGCGTTGAGGAACCATGCTTGGTCGAGATAATCGACCGGCTCGGTTTCGTAAATGCCGGAGATTCTTGCGATTTGAATGCTGGATTCGCCGAGGAGACGAATGGCTTCGCGCAGGTTTTTCTCGCGGTCGCCAATGTTAGAGCCTAGCGCCAGGTAGATGGTAACCATGTGCAGCCTTTATTTTATCCCCGCGCGGCGCCGAATAAGGCTGAGCATGGAGTGTGCTTCGGGCAGTTTCAGGGCAAGGCTGACGGCGAAGAAGACGATGCCGTAGAGACCAAGGACGAAAACGGCGAGAACGATGTGGCCGCGCTGGCCGAGAGCGACGAGAAGGCCGCGGGCTGCGGCGGCAGCGAGCAGAGCGGCGATCCAGACTTGAATGAGAAAAGAGATGGGAAGTCCGACGTGCCCTGTGCGGCGACGGAGCGCGCGCTGCAGGAGCGTGAATTCCACCCAGGAAGCGATGCCGGCGGAAATGGTCAGACCGGCAACGCCCCAGCGGGGCTCGATGCCGAGAAGGCGCGGAAGGGGCAGGGCGGCGAGGTATCCAAGAGCGCTGGTGAGAACAACTCGTATGACGGCGAAACGCAGAGGGGTGCGCGTGTCGCGGAGAGCGTAGAATCCCGAGGAGTAGAGACGGCCTAGAGTGGAAGCGAGAAGGCCGACAGTGGAGCCGGCGAGGATTCCCCAGACGTAGATGACGTCAGCCTGAGTGAAACGCCCGGACTGATATATGGCGGCGACGATGACGTCACCTAAAGCGAGAAAGCCGACAGCCGAGGGAACAACGAGAAACGTAATCTGGCGGAGGCCGTTGTTCAGGCGGGTGCGAAGAAGGCTGGCGATTTCGTCCGCGGCACCAATTGCCCCGCTCATCAGGGGTAGTTCGGCGGCGGAGACGGACATGCCGAAGAGGCTGACGGGGAGAGTGTAGAGCGTTTGTGCGTAGGCGAGGGCGGAGACGGCACCGGTGGGGAGCCAACTGGCGAGGAACGCGTCGATGTAGGCGCTGATCTGTACCACGCCGCGGCTGATGAACACGGGAACGAAATTGCGGATGACCGTGCGAACGTTCTCGGCCTCGTGCGCGAGAGAGAGTCTTAATCCCCCGAGAAGCTTGAGGACCATGGGAAGTTGTACGGTGACCTGAAGCGCGCTGCCCACGACGGAGGCCCAGGCGGTGATGACGACGAGGGAATTTTGCGCGCGGCCAGGGCCAAAGGCGATCATGCCGCCGATCATGGCGATGTTCCAGAGGACAGGAGCGGTATAAGAAATGAAAAACTTGCGGTGACTATTCAGGACGCCGAGGCACCAGGCGGAAGCGACAAGAAGGCCGGCGCCTGGAAAGAGGATGCGGACGAGGAGAATGGTGAGTTCGCGCTTTTGCCCGTGGAAGCCGGGGGCGATTGCTTCGATCAGCCAGGGAGCGCTAAGCACGCCAATCAGAACCAAGAACGACGTGCTGAGAGCGAGAAGAGCAGCGACGGCGCCAGCGGTCCTGCGGGCTTCTTCCTTGTCCTCGCGGGCGAGGAGGTTGGCATATACGGGAATGAAGGAGGCGGAGAGGACCCCTTCACCAAAAAGGTTCTGGAGGAAATTGGGGATACGGAAGGCAGCTTTGAACACGTCGGCGGCATCGGAGTTGCCGAAGTAGTGGGCGAAGACGCGATCGCGGATGAGGCCGGCGACACGGCTGAGGAAAATGCCAGCCGCAACGAGAAAAGCAGAGCGCCTGGAACTGGTTGGCAGGGACTTGGCGGCGGTGGATTCGGTCACTATTGATTCCAAGCGAGCAGATGCTCAGAGACCTAATAAGGCGGAGCGAAGCCGCCCTATAAAACTCTGATTGAAGATACCTCACCAGCACAACCGGGCTGAAGACGAATCGTAGGGATGTGCTGTGAAGTTACTTTTGTAAGAGTGATGGTAGAATGCGGCGCGGCATGGAAAGAGGGGGAATCATGGAGAAAAGGGTTTGGAGAGAGCGCGGATTCGGATTGGCGGGCATGATGTGCTTGATGTCGTTGATGCTTAGTGGAGTCGTCGGGGGTCAGCAGCAAACCGATTACTCAAAGGTGCAGATCAAGGTAACCAAGGTTTCCGGGAACATCTACATGCTGGAAGGTGAGGGCGGAAACATTGCGGCGTCCGTGGGCGAAGACGGGATCGTGATCGTGGACGACCAGTATGCGCCGCTGGCAGAAAAGATACAGGCGGCGTTGAAGAATCTCGGAATCACAGACAAGCCGGTGCGGTTTGTGATCAACACGCATTATCATGGCGACCACACCGGCGGGAACGTACCGTTTGCAAACGCGGGCTCGACCGTGATTGCGCAGGATAACGTGCGGAAACGGCTGGAAGCTGGTGGAACAGCGGGGAACGGAGGATCTGTAAAGATGGATGTTCCCCCGGCGCCAAAAGCCGCATTGCCGGTGATCACGTTTGACCATGATGTGACCGTGCACCTGAATGGAGAGGACATTCGGGCCCTGCACTTCCCTGCCGGGCATACCGATGGAGATGCGGTGATTTTCTTTCCGAAGAATAACGTGGTGCACATGGGCGACGATTTTGTGCGCTACGGATTTCCATTTATCGATGTGGCGAGCGGGGGAAGCGTGCAGGGGATGATTGCGGCGATGGAGAAGGCGCCGGCACAATTGCCTGCGGACGTGAAGGTGATTCCCGGGCACGGGGCGGTTTCGAACCTGGACGATGTGCGCGAGTTTGTGAAGATGTTAAAGGAGACATCCGCGGCGGTGCAGAAAGCCCTGAACGAGCACAAGACGCTGGAGCAAATGAAGCAGGAGAAGATCCTGGAGCCTTGGAAGAAATGGTCGGGAGAGTTTATCGATGCAGACAAATTTATCGAGACCTTGTACAACTCGCTGACGGGAAAGAAGGGCGAGTTCGTGAAACACAACTGAAGTAGTTGTCAGTTGTTAGCTTTCAGTTGCAAGCAAGGAGAAGAGCCAGTCAGGACGAGGCCCAGAGAGCTTGCCCATAATA
>JBAVHY010000539.1:0-48578 GCA_049686315.1 Candidatus Acidiferrum sp.
CACGAAGCTTGGTGACGAGCTTTGATCCGATGAGTCTACTGCCGACGATAACTACGATTTTCATAATTGTCCCTTCATTTTCAACCGAGGAATTTCACAACTGCCGGTCGTACTTGCTAAGACCGAACATCCCAGCGCTTCACTCCTCGCGCAAGGTGCGAACGTTTGATTCGCAGCCACAGTTGCGTCAACCGCACTGTTAGGTACACCCGGCACAATGGCTGCCCCACCAGCAGTTCTAAGAAGCCTCCCTGGAAAGTTTGGACGAGGGCGGATTGACACCAACCACATCGGCGATGGCGCCGGGCAATAGGGCGCTGAAAATCCCGAAGCCGGCACGCAACACGGACCTCGGTTCAAATTGCCAGGCGATGGCTGTTCGGGGTTGTAGTATTGCCAGGGGAGTCGAGGAAAACACGGTACTGAGACCGGTTTGAATAGCGGCATTAATGCCTTTTCCGATTGCTAAGCGTGGGCTCGAATCTTCGGTGAGTACAAAAGTATCCAGAATCTGGAATTTGATGATGAGTTTCTTTGTCAGTTGTCAGTCAACGATGGATCGTGACGATACGACAATTGTCTGATTCAAAGTGCCGACATGTTGCGATGAAGCGCATTGGCTCCCCTCCGTGAACTCATAACCGCTCAGAAATGCCATTTCGCAAGTCCTTGAAAAGCAATCGCAAATCGAATTTTTGGAGTGGAGTGCTGCGTGCATCTCCCACGCTTATCGTTGCAGCGGGTGGTGGAAAAAGTTGCGGGGGATGTAAGCAAGACAATTCTATAGCTCTGAAGGAGAGAAGCAATGCGCAAATTGATCTTCATGGCATTGGCAGGGGTACTTTGTATATTGCTCGGCAGTGCAGCCCGGGCGCAACGGCTGGACGGAACACTTCGCGTAACCGTCACAGATAAAAGCCAGGCCAGTGTCGAAGTAGCCAAGGTAACCGCAGAAAACGAGGCCACCGGCGTTGCAGTGACTACGACGGCTTCGAGTTCGGGGACGTATGTGTTTCCCAATTTGTTAGTCGGGACGTACACGGTGAGGGTAGAGAAAGGCGGATTCAAGAAAGCAGTGCAAAAAGGCATCATTGTGAATTCGAACCAAGTATCGGAAGCGAAAATCGAACTGGAGCTCGGCTCCGTGTCCGCTACCGTCGAAGTGGAAGCAGGCGCGGACTTGGTGAAAACGGAATCTTCTGCACTGGAAGCGACCTTCAGCGGACGCGCCGTACAGGACGTTCCGATCAACACCACGGGCGGCGATGTGAAGGAATACTCGGTGTACGCGCCTGGAACGACTACACAACAGGGAGGTGTGCTCGGTTCCGGCGGGTCGATTGGTGGAACGCGTCCGCGGTTCAACGGATTTTCGATTGACGGGGTCGATGACAACAAGATTGATACCAATGGTCCGACTCAGCCGGTGATCCAGGAGTCGGTGGCGGAGTTCACGCTTTTAACGAATCAGTTCGGCGCAGAAAACGGACACTCCGCGGGAGGCCAGTTCAATATCGTGACTAAGTCTGGCACCAACAACTGGCATGGCGCTGGATGGGGATACGATCGAAACCGGAATTACGACGCGCTGGACAATTTGGAAAAGCAACGGGGGAAAAAAGATCGTTTCGATTATAACCGGGCAGGCGCGAGCGCGGGCGGGCCGATCATCCACAATAAATTCTTCGTGTATGGCGCGTACGAATTCCAGAACAATGGACTGGCCTCCTCCAGCCCGAGTTTTTCCTCGCCGACCGCGGATGGATTGGCTACTCTGATGACGCTCGCGCACGACAGCGCGATCACCGACCTCCTAAAGCAATTCCCGGTGGCGCCAACCGCGAATGCAGCAGTGCAGGTAAACGGACAAGCGATCCCGGTGGGCACGATTCAGTCCATCGCGCCGAATTTCGCCAATCAGCACGATTTTATCGTGAACCTAGATGCAAACCTGGGAAGGCATCAGCTTCGCGGGCGTTTTCTTTATGACAGGCTCCGCGAGCCCGATTTCAATCCATCGCAACCACAACCGCAGTTTCTGGGAACGCACAACGAGGATGCGAGGAAAGTGATTTTCACGGACGCGTGGTCGATTTCCAACAGTGTGATCAATGATTTCCGTACGTCGTATTCACGCCTGAACGGACCGAACCTGGTGGTGCCCACCGCCTTTCAGAATTTTCCAAACGTTGAAGTAGACGAACTTGGAAGCAACCTTGGACCGAACGGACTGGCGCCGCAGGGTTATGCACAGAACGTTTATCAGTGGGTGGACAATATTTCCTACATCCGCGGAAAGCACACTTTCAAGTTCGGTGTGGAAGCGCGGAAATATATTGCGCCGACCAATACGTTGCCTCGCGCGCGGGGTGAATGGGATTACGCGTCGCTCAGTCAGTTCATCAACGACTTCGTACCGACCGGCGCGAATGGCGCGCTGCGGGGAGCTGGCTCGGGAAGCGTGGCAGAAAACTACAATGCGTTCTATTGGTTTGTGCAGGACGACTGGAAAATAACACCTAGGTTAACGTTGAACCTTGGCCTGCGTTACGAGTACAGCGGCGTTCCTCGCGACGAAAACCTGCAAGCCATCAACGGTATTTCGGACGATCCAGCGCTCGGGCTGTTTTTCCGCGCTCCAAAACCGGACATCAACAACTTTGCTCCCAGGTTCGGTTTTGCCTGGGATCCCCGTGGAAACGGAAAGTGGGCGGTGCGCGGCGGAGCGGGCCTTGCGTACGACGTCGTTCCGAACAACTTTGCCGTCAACAGTTTGCCGCCGCAATTGCAATCGGAGCAAAACCCCGGCCTGACGTGCGCGCTGGCTGGTGCACCTCAGTGGTGCGCTACTTTCGACGCGGCCAATCCGACCAATCCAACGGCCGGGCAGGGATTCCTACAATTCGGCGGATTGCTGCAGGTAAACGTTCCGCCGGTGACGCAAGCAGACGCTCGAGCGGCAACCCAATCGCTCATTCCGAACCATGTGTCGCCAAAGGTCATCACCTGGACGTTGGGCGTGCAACACGAACTGTTCCGTAACAGCAGCGCCGAAGTGCGCTATGTGGGTACACGCAGCCTGGAGTTGCCGGTTCAACAGCGGTTGAATTCGGCGTCGGCGTTTGACCCGAATGTTCCAGGCGGGGGCATCGCGCCGCTTCCGACTTTCATCAGTCCGAGTGACGTGCCGGCAGTGGTTCTGAGCCCGGCGAGCACGTTGCAGAGCTTTGACAACTTCAATCCGCTTCCACTCTCGGCAGACGGTTTCCTGGGAAGCTTGACAACGTTTCCACCGATCGGCAGCGGCATATATCATGCCGGGTCCGTCGATTTCATCCATCGCTTCGCACGTGGGATTTATCTGCGGGCGAATTACACCTTCTCCAAGAATATCGACAATGCCACCAACGAACTGTTCAGCAGCCGTGTGAACCCACGGCGTGCGCAGGATGGTTTCGACTTCGCGGCTGAGCGGGGCTTGTCGGCCCTGGACATCAGGCACAAGTTCGCACTCTCGTTCCTGTATGAAATTCCAAACGTGCAGACGGAACATGCCTTTGTGAAGGCTCTGGCTCACGGATGGGAATGGGGAGGTACGTATCTGGCGGAATCCGGCCAGCCTGTAACTCCTTTGTCGGGCATGGATTCCAACGCTAACGGAGACTCTGCGGGCGACCGCACCATCATCAATCCTGCAGGAGTTGGCCTAACGGGCAGCACCGTCAATTTTGTGTGCAACGCCGGAGCCGGCGGTGCGACCAGCATCGTCACCGATCCCGCCACCTGTGGCAGTGGCAACGATTCCAATATCGTTGCTTACGTCGCTGCGAATCCCACGGCGCGCTTCATCCAAGCTGGAGTGGGAGCCAAAGCAAACGCGGGACGAGACACAGTGTCCACGCCAGGTCTGAACATCTGGAATATGTCACTGCTTAAGAACACAAAACTCTCGGAGCGCTTCTCGTTGCAATTCCGCGCCGAGACTTATAACACATTCAACCACCGGAATTTCAGCATCGGCTTGCCCACAAATAACGGCACGATCGATCAGAACACGAACGCCAACCCGCTAAGCTCCGGATATATTTTCGTGACCTCCGGCAACCTGTTCCTGAACAACCACCAGTTCAATGGCGGAAGCCGAACAATGCAGCTAGGCTTGCGCTTGATCTGGTAGCCGCTTCGACTGTTTCGAATGAGCGAGGGAGTCCGTGCTGGATTCCCTCGATTTCTCTTTTGTCTCAGAAACAAGTTGCAGGACGGCTGTATTGCTGCACTAAGAGTCCGTTTATATCAGTGATTACCACGCGCGGCAGCTACTTCGCCGCCGACGGTAGCCCCACCACTTCCACGCTCGATGCACATTGCTTCGACCGGTAAATCGTCTGCGTAGCCTTCCGGTAGTCCGCATCCTTCGCCAGGGGGTAAATGAACGCCGGCATAGGTGTGCCATGAATCAAAGGCGCGCGAGGCACATCCTGTCTTTGTTTGACTGAATCTACTTTTCGTACGTTGGTCCCTTCAGGTGCCCAAGTTACACCAAATCCAGATACAATCAGGTGTGTGGAAGTTGCTTGGCGAAAACTCTCGACGATCGCATGGGCCTACTTGTGGTCCATCTTGTTTTGGATGGGTCTTGCCTTCCTAGCTGCAGGGGAGGATAAGGTCCACTTGTGGGAGAGGGGGCTCCACACATCTTACTGGACTGCACTGCTTGTCGACGGCGGATTTCTACTGTCGACCGCGCTCATGACGCCTCCGGTTTTCGCGATAGTTCACCGCTATCCGATCGCCAGACCGATTCGGGTTGGTCGCGTAACTGGGTATGTTCTAGGCAGCGCCCTTTACACCATCGCCTGCGTGAGCCTCCGTTGGATTTTACTGCCGCCTTGGAATTCTCCCGCGCAGAGGTTCGAACAACGCTCGTTGCACGGATTGGTTACAGGTTTTTACGTTTTTGCCGAGATAATCTGGAACTACATCATTGTTCTGGCGGCCGCGCATGCATACGAGTACTTTAAGCGGGCGAGGGACCAGGAACTTGAATTGCAGCAGGCGCTTGCCACCAGCGAGCTCCAAGCCCTGAAGAGTCAGCTTCATCCGCATTTCTTATTCAATACGCTCCAGGGAATCTCAGCCCTGATTGACACAGAGAAAGAGCGCGCCAAAACGATGGTTCTCAAGGTCTCTAACTTGCTTCGGACTGCTTTGCAGTGTGCCAGCTCCGATGTCATTAGCCTTGATGAAGAATTGAAGTTTGTCGACGATTACCTCGGCGTGGAGAAAATGCGTTTGGAAGACCGACTTGAAGTGCGTTGGCAAATTGACCCCGCCGCGCGGCAATTGCTCGTGCCACAACTGATCATGCAACCACTCGTGGAAAATGCGATTTTCCACGGCGTGGCTTGCTGCCGCGGAGGAGGATGGATCGAAATTTCGTCTCGGCGGATGGGAGACATGCTGGAGATAGCAATTCGCAATAGCGTTGGAGGAAAGCGGCAAGCAGGGATGGGGCTAGGTCTCCAGAATGTGAGAGCACGACTGAAGCACCTTTACGAGGAAGAGGCGACTCTCTGCTTCGACCAAGGCAGCGATGGCGTTGCGATCGCGACTCTTGTGTTGCCGGCAATCGGCCCACATAAGGAGGCGACGAAAGAAATGTTGGCCTGGAATTTGCATGCTTAGTGGAGGGAAAGATTGTGCGGGTATTGATTGTCGACGACGAACCACTTTCCAGAAGCTCCCTCGAGAATGCGTTGAGAGCGAGAAACGACATTGAAGCCCTCGATTGCGCGAACGATGCTGTTGACGCCCTGGAATTACTACAAAGGAAGGCCTATGACGTTCTTTTGCTCGACATTCAAATGCCGGAATTATCGGGAATCGAGCTGGCCGACCGGTTAAATAAGTGGCGGCGGCCGATACCATCGATTGTGTTTGTCACTGCGCACCATCAGCACGCGGTTGCGGCATTTGAGAAGCATGCCGTTGATTATGTCCTGAAGCCCTTTTCACACAATCGAATTCATGAAGCGCTAGATATGGCGATCCGCAGAACGGAAAGCGAGCGGGCCGCACAGTTTGTGAAAATACTGCCTCAACTGGAAGAACTGTTGTCGAAGTCAGCGAAAATCGCCATCAAGACGAAAGGAAGGATCCTTTTTGTCGATCCGGCCGACGTGGTGACTATCGAAGCTCAAGGCAATTACGTATTGTTACGGCGGGCTTCAGGATCGTACCTACTCCGAGAATCGATTTCCACGATGGCAGAAAAGCTAAAACCGTACGGATTTATAAGAATTCACCGCTCCGTGCTGGTGAACAGTTCCTTCGTTGAGGAAATTCAGCCTTGGCCCACGGGAGAGTACGCGCTTCGCATCAAGGGGGGCAAGGAATACACAGTCTCACGCACTTACAAGAGCAATTTGAAGTCCCTGGCGAAATTCTGGATTGGCGCCGACACTTTCGTCACGGGCTAGCCGCGCGCCCGCGTTACAGTGACAATGGCGGCTGGATATGGCCGAGCTATAGACCGACAACAACAGCGCCGAACGCGCTCTGCGCGGCCTGAATCATTTCGGCATCGGCGCCGGTGTTCCATCCGACCATCTGCCTGTGGGAACCATGAATACGTCGATTGGTTCCGGATCGCCATGGAACTGTGGATTCAGCATGACGGGAGAGTGGGGCAGATCGGCACCCCAAACGGCACTGTCCATGAGTGGAGTGTAAATCATCAGGTGAGCCATCCAGTTGTGCTGGCCGTCGTCGGTAAGGTACTGTTCTTTCGACATCATGTAGCTCATGGCTCCAGGCTCCAGAGGCGGCAGCTTTTGCTTTATGAATATCTTGATGCCCTCGATGATCTGAGCTTTGGATTGACCGGCCAATACCATTTCCGTTCTTTTATAGGTCATCGGCAGAATGGAGCGTGCAGCCGGCGGATTAAAGCAGACTGGGCCTCGAAGTTTGGGGTTCCAAAAATTGGCGGCAAATTCGCCATCGAATGGGCCCATCCACCCTCGCTCCACGACGCACACGAAACCGTTCTTACCTTTGACTGCGGTTTCATAGCCATTCCTTCCGAGAACAAGGATCGTAGCGTCGCGCGAGATTGCATCGGGAGCCGCGCTGCGCGCCAAGGCAATTTCAGCATCGCGGTCTGGCATCAGGTACTGATCCACTGGTGCCATGCTGGGATACGGTGTCTTGGGATCTTGCGCCCGCATCTGAAGTGGCGCCGCAAAAGCCCAAATCACGGCAACCACTAGAGAAGCACCGGCGGAAAGTGTATTTCGGTCCATCAGTTCCTCCCGGAATGCCGTGGACAACAAAGACCCAGGCGCGGAGATGCGCCAGGGTTGAGAGATACGTTAGTACGTCTTTGTCGAGAGAGACTAACCTTATCTCAGTCTCAGAATGCTCGCTTCCATCGGGGGCTGCAAGGATGATGTGATGAGTCGTGGGAATCCGGGTCGAAGTTACGCAGAGTGAGCACGAAATGTTGAGGATTGAAAACGATTGCGGGCGGGGAGCAACACAGCAGAGCCAACAGTCAGCGGAAACCGACTACTGACCATGTGCGAAGCGGCGGAAGTCTTGCGGTTGAGCGCGAGAACAGTGAGGGAATACGTTAATCAATAGGTTGCAAACCAAAAAAGATTCAATTCCCATAGCCATTAGATCGGTGCAGCCACTAGCCCGCATCCGCCGCAACCGCCAGCGCCCACCTTCAAACGGCTCTATCGAACGCGCGCAGAGCACCTCGCCCGGCTTCACGTTTTTGTGAAAACGCGACTCCGATAGAGTACTAGCTTTTGTCGGTACTGATCAAAAATAAGTTGATTACTTCCAGGTTGCCCGCGATGATCCAGACGGGATCAGACCGAAGAGTTGTTCAGAAAGACCGCTGTCGTCAGTTTCTTCGGCTCATTCACCCACGGTAGAGGACATTATCGTTCGTGAGAAGAGTGGCATGATCTAAACTACGTCGTAACGGGATTGTTCCGGGCCGCAACGCCTCATGTTTCTCTGTCGACAGTGATCGACGAGACCCCGTGCAACACTGCCTGCGAGTTCACTTGGCCACCGGCTATGGCCAAGAGGGGGGTAATTGTAGTGGAACCATTTCGGATTCACGTCGCGGATGAGGTGCTCAAAGACTTGCGGGCACGGTTGCGCAATGCTAGATGGCCCGACCAGATACCTGGTACAGGATGGGAACAGGGCACCGAGTTGGACTGGTTACGACGCCTCGTATCCTACTGGGCCAACGAGTTCGACTGGCGTGGCTGGGAGCGAAGGCTGAACGCGTTCAACCACTTCACCTGGGAGGGCATCCACTTTGTGTACCAGCGCGCGCCATCAGGTCAGGGTGTGCCGCTCATTCTCACGCACGGCTGGCCCAGCAGTTTCCTCGATTACATAAACATGCTGCCCATGCTCGAAAACTTTGACGTGGTCGTACCCTCCCTGCCCGGGTATGGTTTCTCGCCGCGTCCACCAAAGGTCGGCATCAACTACCGATACGTCTCCGAGCGCTGGCACCAGCTCATGTCTGAGCTTGGGTATTCCCGCTATGGTGCGAGCGGTTATGACTTTGGGGCCGGGGTGACGACGATCCTTGCGCTGGACCATCTCATGTCGGTGATCGGGATCCATCTCACCACACTGGAGTCGGATCTTGCCCCAGTGGTGGACGATACGGAGCTGTCCGATGCCGAGCGTTCGTACCTCGCTGTGAATCGGCGCTGGGATATGACGGAGCGCGGCTACAGCGCGATCCAGTCCACCAAGCCGCAGACTGTCGGCTATGGACTCAACGACTCCCCGGCAGGGCTGGCCGCATACTTGGGGGAAAAGTGGCACTCGTGGAGCGACGTTACGCCGACCGACGACTTCCTCTGCGCCACGTTCACCATGTACTGGATCACGCAGAGCATCACCTCGTCGATGCGCGACTATTGGGACAATCGCTGGCACCCGGTCGCTCCCAGCTACGTCAGCACGCCCACGGCGTTTGGTGTTTTCGCGCACCAGACCGTTCCCGAGGGAGAACTGCCGCGCTCGTATTTGGAGCGCCTATACAACATCCAACGCTGGACAGTCTTTCCGCGCGGCGGGCACTTCGCCCCGGCTGAGGAACCAGCGGCGGTCGCAGCGGATCTGACCGCCTTCTTCCGTGGCCTAGCCTGAGTTGGTGAAGCAAGCTTTGGGGGCACAAACGCAGATCACTCGGCTGGCAAATTGGATCCCTCCCGCAAGAATCCATCGGCGACGATGAGCTCGCGCTGAGCGTCGCCAGAATGCGTTCCCGGACCATTGATCATTCCGCCAAGGAGCCAGTGGCCGTCCAGAGGAGCGATAGTGGTGAGTTGGTTATGGCGCGGACCTCCGATGTAGCCGAGGTTCTGGGCCAGCGAGCCGTCACTGTTTAACAACGCCAACAGTGGCTGCGCAGCTTCGGAGATACTCTCGCCGGCTGGGTTCTGTACGTACCCGGTCGTACCCAGCGCCAGATATCGCCCGCTGGGCAACGCTGCAACATCAAAAAACACGTCACCTCGGTCAACATCGACCACGCTGTACGGACCGGGAGTGCCATCGCTGCCCACAAATGCAGTGAACGCATTCCAACCCGTTCCGTCTGATCGCACCTCGGAGAGAACTCGGCCCACCAACATGAAGCCGCGCGGCACTGCACGCAGCCCATGCAGTTCAGCACGATCATGAGTGTCGATGGCAATGCTTCCCAAACGGCGGCCGTCAGCGCTCGCCACACGCGTGAGCAAGACGCCGATCGATGCTGCAATCGGTTCGCTGAAATATTCTGTGTGCGCCCGGAACGTGAAGTTGAGAAACGGGGCATCGACGACGCCGATGGCGAGCGTAGCGTCCGTATCGATATCCACGAATATGCTGAGATGATTCTCGAGTTGGCCGAACACGTCGAAGCTACCACTCGTGATGCCTAAGAACAATATCGAACTACCCGGCTCAATAAGCGTGCGCCAGGCACGCTGATATGCGCCGCTCACGTCAGGGTCCAGACGATAGGCAACGATCGCGTTGCGTCCGGTGCGCAACACGACAGCCAGGCTTTCACCCAGCGGGGCCAAGCGAGCGGCGTCATGCATCAGGGCAGGCTGAAGAGCGCCGTCATCTTTGATACCTCCGGCATAGTCGAAGAATGGATCGATTGCGGCGGCGGGGTCGAGAAACGGTTGGTCACTTCGAATCGATCCATTGGAATCGAGCCGCACGATGCGGACTTCCCGTGCTGTGGTGAGAATTGCCGAAATATCCCCAGACGGATGCACCGCGAAGTCAACGATCGACCATCCCGCCGGCGGCATATAGGACTGTATGGGATGGCCGTCACTTTGTAGTATCGCCAGCGTGCGCTGTGGACCGTCCTCAAAAATGGATGTAAGTCGCTCCTCAAGCAGGATGATCGCGTTATTTGCTGTGCGCACCTTTGTAATTGTCAGGCCCGACAAGGAGAGGTTTACGGTTTTGATCGCTGGTGTATCTTTAGGCCCGCCGCAGCCAACTAGAAGCGCAACAGCCAAACAGAGTGACGTACGGAGAACGTTTGACGTCCGGCGGAATGCCATGGCAGCTGCAATATTCGCGGCAAACCAGGCCTCGCGAGGCACGTCTTCCCGGTGTTCTGCGAGCCCGGAAACCCGCGCGAACCGGAAAAACGCGCGCGGACTCGCGTCATAGATATCGCGCGCATCAGTGAAATCATAATCAAAATTCCGCTCAAATTTTGCGATTTGCCGCCTCCCTAGCCATCCGAGCATGCTCATTCCTCCTTCGCATTCGCGTCGAGCGAACCACACCAGTCCCAAGACAAGAAACACCGGCAGAACCATCGCGGGCAGGTCTACCAGAAGCTGTCGTGAGGACTCCCGTCCAGCGACGGTGTCCCACAGATAAACGAAAGCGTGCAGGGCCCGGTCCCCGTCACACCCGGAATCGCGTAGTACCCGCTCTCCGGTTGGATCAGCATCCAGACTCCGTTTGCACCCAGCGCGAACCCAAGAAGCCACGTTAACCCCTGCCGCATACTCTTTCTTTATTCCTTAATGGTTTAAGATGATGCCAACCTCGCGACGGTCACCAGCGGCTTCAGAACAGAGACAAATTTTTTACAATGTATAGATGATCGGGAGTCCAACAGGCACTATCTTCGTCGTGCTAGGTTCCCGATGGCTCGCATACGACCGGCACCGGCAACCAGGCCCGCTGATCAATTCTCCGCTGGGCTACGATACCTTTGCGTGGTTTTAGGGTAGTATGTTGCAGATCCTGATCGCCAAGTACCTCCTATGTGTGTCACTCAGAACGAAAAGGCTGCTCACTTCCGCGCACTTCACGCTGGCCCTGACGCTTTCATAATTCCGAATCCATGGGACGTCGGCTCCGCCCGGATTCTCGCCGGCCTTGGTTTCCAGGCATTGGCCACATCGAGCGCTGCCTCTGCCTCTGCTCTTGGTCGAAGAGATCACATGCTGACACGAGATGAGTCTCTGGCGCACGCGCGCTTGATCGTGGATGCGACGAATTTGCCCGTCTCTGCGGATTTGGGAAAAGGGTTTGGTGACTCTCCGGAAGTTGTAGCCGAAACGATCCGGCTTGCGGGCGAGGTAGGACTGGTTGGATGCACGATCGAGGATGCGACTGGCAACCAGCAAAGTCCGCTTTACGACGTGCGTTTTGCTGTCGAACGGATTGCTGCAGCCGCGGAGGCGGCACGCGCACTCCGATTTCCCTTTATCCTGACCGCGCGAGCGCACAATTTCGTCTATGCCGCCCCGAGCCTGGACGACACGATTAGCCGCCTTCAAGCCTTCGAAAAAGCCGGAGCCGATGTGCTTTTCGCTCCGGGCCTGCCTGATCTTGCCGCCGTTCGCGCAGTCTGTTCGGCTCTGTCGAAGCCAGTCAATTTCATGGTGGGGATCACAGGAAAATCATTTTCGATGGAGGAACTCGCCGCAGCGGGAGTCAGGCGGATCAGCCTTGCGACCTCGCTCTATCGCGCGGCAATGACCGGTTTCCTCGACGCTGTAAGCGAGGTGAAAGACGAAGGCCACTTCGGTTTCATCGACCGGTGCGTGACGACGGCGGAGCTGAACAAACTCATGCAGATTTGACTGGATTGTGGACCCGAAACGTTCTCCGGTTGTCTTCGTCTGGATGGTGGGAAACCCTTCCCTTACCGGATTATGGAAGGGTTGCCCGTAATACGGGCAGAATCGCTATTGCAGAGCGGAATCAGGACTCCTTGTCACTGTGGACAGCCCTCCAATTACGTCATCCATCAGAAAATCGACTTCGTTGAAGTACCCGAAGATGTTGGTGAAGCCGAGAAAAATCTCGTCCGTGGACGGATTGTAGGCCATGAGTGTGTTGACTCCTCCCGGACCGTCTCCTTCCTTGTAAACCAGCACGCCGTATCGTTTGTGAATGGCTTGCATCGCCCACACACGCTTCTGGCCCACAGGTTGTGCGTTCATGCCGTCTGCCACGGACATGAGGAAGGCCTGACTCTTGGAAGAGAGAAGCTTGCCGTGGAAGAGTGCGGATGCGTACTTCAATAGGTCAGGAAGGGTTGTTACCAGACCACTAGCCGCGTCGATGCGCTCAGCCGCGAGAGTGGTGTTGAGGAGTTGCCCACCGGATCGCTTGTCGCCGGGCACGGGCTTGAACATGGTGTTCACGGTGATAACGGAGCGCAGTTCGTCAGTGGCCAGAAGATAGCCCTGAACTGTCCGCAAAGGAGGGTGGGCGTCCTTGCCGAGAAATGAAGAATAAAAGTAGGTTGAGTTCATACCCAGAGGCACAAGAAGTGTTCGTGTTAGGTACTCCTTGAACGGGCGACCGGAGACTCGCTCGACGATCACTCCCAAGAGAACGTAGTTCGTGTCGGCGTAGTAGTGCCCTTGGCCAGGTTCGCCGGATGGCTTACTTCGATCTTTGCTGGCAAGTGCGATCAGTTCCGCTGGTGTCCAGACACGAGCGGGGTCGGCCTTCGGGCCGATGACCGTCGTGAGGTAGTCCATATCGTTGTTGGTTGCGTAAATGCCGCTCGAGTGGTCGAGGAGCTGCGCAACGGTGATCCTCTCAGCGTTCGGAATCTGTGCAACGGCCTCACCGAGACACTCCTTCAGCGTGGTACTCAGCGACAGTTTGTGCTCGTCGACCAGACGCAGAACTGCAACAGCTGTAAGTGTTTTGTTGATGCTCGCGATGTGGAAGGCGTCTTCGACACGCATGGGCGTGCGTTTTTCGAGGTCAGAGTATCCCGCCGCCGCGGACCGAATCCTGCCGTCCGCCGACTGGATCAGCACAGCGATGCCCGGATAGCCGCGATCGATGCCCTTTTGCAGCAGCGATTTCAAGAAGTAATCGTCGAGGCTTGTGCAAAACAAATACGTGGTAGCCGC
Organism: Candidatus Acidiferrum sp.; assembly: GCA_049686315.1. Classification (GTDB taxonomy): domain Bacteria; phylum Acidobacteriota; class Terriglobia; order Acidiferrales; family UBA7541; genus Acidiferrum. The sequence continues at coordinate 13,455 of JBAVHY010000539.1, forward strand.
ACAGAACAGAAGCACCTGTACGGCGACAGAGCGGGAAACATGTAGGGACATAGTGAGTCCTTAACGCTGGGATTGGTCGGTCTGATTTACAGTACGAATACGTTGCTTCCTTTGTTCCCGCTAACTGCTTGTTGGTCGTTTGCGCGGGTTGGGCATATTTTGGACGAATTGTCGGCAAGCCTTACCTTACTGGGTTAGGTAAGAGTAGTCCGTCACCCGGGACGAAAGAACTTGCCTCGAGGATTCGATTGGCGGGGACCAAAGGAAATTGACGGCGGGAACAATGGCGGCGTGGGCTTCACTGTGCAAAAATATCAGCCCATGTTACAAACCCACACTCTACATCGAAGTCTCGCTTGCGCAGTTCACCGCTGAGGCTCCGGCAGAGATATGGCGAAGCTGAATATGGCGCTTCTTACCCGAAGACAGTTCGTCCGGCAAACGGCGTTTGCTGCAGCGGGGTTTTATGGGCGCCCAATTGATGCGTTTGCCCGAGCGCCGTGGACCTTCGAAGCACGCGAGCAAAGTGCGACTCAGCTCAATGCGGTGGCGATCCGCAAGCTCGCTTCTGAAATTACTGGCCACATAATCACACCAGAGGCGTCCGACTATGAATCGTCGCGTCTGGTCTTCAATCGCGCCTTCGACCTGCTCCCGGCGCTGATTGTGCGCTGTGCTACCTCGTCCGACGTCGCGCGCGCTCTCGATTTTGCCCGGAGCAATAATTTGCGATTGGCAGTGCACGCCGGAGGCCATAGCCGACTCGGGTACGGGATGTGTGACGGCGGCGTGGTGATCGACCTTTCTGGAATGAAACGAGTTGAAGTCGACGCCGGCAAACGGGTGGCCCGCGCGGAGGCAGGTGCATTGGTGCGCGATCTGGACGAAGCGACGCAGCGCCTTGCGCTTGCCACGACATCTGGTGGCTGCCCGACGGTGGGAATTGCCGGCCTAACGCTCGGCGGGGGAGAAGGTCGCTTGATGGAGAAGTACGGCGCCGCATGCGACAACCTGCTGTCGACACAAGTGGTGACTGTGGACGGGAGACAAGTCGAGGCCAGCCAGAAGTCCAATCCGGATCTTTTTTGGGCGATTCGCGGAGGAGGCGGCAACTTCGGCGTTGTGACGTCGCTGGAGTACCAGCTGCATCCGGTAGGCGAGGTTGTGTCGGGAGCGCTGCTGTATCCTGCGGGACGCATTCCAGAACTTCTGCAGGCTTTCGTTAAGTTTCTTGCGGGAGCCCCGGACGAACTGGACGCGTTCGCTCAGCTGTTGCCGTCCGAACGAGGGCCAAGGCTCAAAATCGATGTTTGCTATTGCGGCGATCCCAGAATGGGGAATGATGTGGTCAGGCCGCTGCGTGCGCTCAAACCGCAGGTTGACAGTGTCAAGGTCACGTCCTATCTGGAAGCTCAGTCGGCAGGTGGATTTCTTCTAGCGCCGGTTGCGCACTTCCAAACCAACTTCTTTCTTCCAGAACTCAGCGAGGCCGCCATTGCGGCGATTACGACGGCAATCAACAATGCGCCGGCAACGTGCAAGGTGATCATTGTGCCGTTGCGCGGGGCAGTAAGCCGTGTAGGTTTGAGTGATACGGCGTTTTCTCTGCGGCAAATGGGTTTTGAGGTCGACATGGCGGGCGTCTGGAGCGCTCCTGCAGGGAAGGCCGATGCGGTGCCGTGGGTGCAGGCTACGCGCGACAGTTTGCAGCCCTTTGCGCATGGAGTGTACGTCAACCAGCTGGGCGATACGAGTGACCAACTAGTCCGCTCAGCCTATGGGCCGAACTATGCTCGCCTCGTGGAGATCAAGAAAAAGTACGACCCAGAGAACGTCCTGCGACTCAATCAAAACATCAAGCCTGGATAGCCCCTCGCGAAGGACGACTCGGCATAATTTTCCGGTCGGCATAGCGTCGCAGATCGTGTGGCGCCAACTTCGCCACGCCGATGCGCTTGGCGGATTCCTTCACAATGTGCCAAACCGCCTTCACCGTCATGCCATCTCCCCATGTCCTTCCAACTTTGTTGACCCGGCGGAACAGTTTTCCTCGATCAATTCCAGCTGCGGCGAGCCAATCGTCGAGTTCGGTTCTCACCCAATCAGGAACTGGAACTGTTCGAACGTGGCCTCCCTTGCCGACCAGATCAACAATGGCCCAATGCTCTTCGCGTTGCTGGAGGTGATCCAAGGTCAATGCAACGGCTTCGTGTCTTCTCAAGCCGCAGGCGAGCAGCAATGCTAGTAATGCTCGGTCGCGTTTTCCTTTCAGTCGTTGATGATCGGGTGCTTGCCAAAGAGCTTGGCCTTGCTCCGCGGTCAGCCAATTGCCAAGGCGCACTCCCAACTTCTTCACGCCCTTAACGCGGCGAATACCAGCCGCCAAATCGGCGCTGAGGAGACCGCAGTCGGCGGCCTCGTATGCAAGCCGGCGCACGGCACCAAGACGTAGATTGACGGTGCCAGGTGCAAGTTGACGGGATTCGAGATGAGACCGATAGCGCAGCACCACAATTCTGTTGAGAGCCAAGCGAGGTTCCGAACAATACCAGTCAACGAATTCATCGATGGCGTGACGATAACCCCGTTGGGCATCCAGGCTGGTGAGGCTATTCAAGACTGCGGCCTTGGCGTGCTCGATGTCTGGCAGGCGCAGGACAGATTTTGTGGTGGTGCGTTTTCTTCGTGAGTAGGGTTTCCGCTTCATGATCGGTGGCCTCCATGCCACCGATCAATGATTGGTTGAATGTTGCGGCGGTGAGGTCAGAGTTGCTCGTTAGTCGCTCAATGCCTTCCGTGGCAGTAGGTCTCAGCATGTCCAAGTCGCAGTCCGCCCTTAGCGGCTGCGCGTACGGGAGCGAGCAACTAGACTCTCACTGCAAGCATCGCACCGGCAAGGCAGCAGTCCTTGATGTGGATAATCGCGTGTTTTTGGCAGATTCCTGATGCCACGGAGGTGTTGAAAGAAATGAGGCTCCGGCTCGCAGTCGCGCTATTGGGAGTGGTGTGTGGGAGTCCACCTGTTGCCAAGGCGCAGGAAACCTCGATTTCAGGGAATGAAACAGTGCAGCCTGCAATTCCAGCCCTCTCGAGGGGAAACTGGGAACTGGGCGTTTTTGGAGGCGGAGGCGTGGTCGCTTCCCACAGTCCGGATACAGAGTTTCTTGTTGTCGGAGGGCGCCTGGGGCGCATTATGACCGCGGAACATTTCCCCGGGTGGTTGCGCGGCAACTTTGAAATGGCCGGCGAGTTGATGCCCGCCTATGTCGTTTTTACTCCGCGCCAGGACTTTCTCGGGGGAATACCGGCGAAGAACATTTACGGCGTGAGCGTGAAAGGCATCCCGGCTCCACCCATCATTCCTGAGGCCTACATCATGAGGTGGACAACTAGATGTTGTGTTCCGTCGGTATCGGTCGTTCTCGTTTGCTTGTTGACGGGGATTTCGGTCTCTGCCCAGTCAAACTCGCAATTGCCTTCGTTCGGAGTCTGCAAACCGGTGGGCGAGCGCACAACTGAGGTGGGATGCTGGATCCTCGTCGATCAGCCCATGGGGCGAATCGAGCAAGGGCAAATCTCCTGGCATTTGGATGTCTACCCGACGCGTCCCGAGGCAGAGAAAGCCAAGGGACCGCGAGGCACGGTCATCGAATCACTGGGAAAGGTGTGGCTGCTAACCATTGAAAAGGCGGGATGGCGACCGACCCTTGCGGGCGAGCGCATCGCCGAAATCGGTCCGCTTCCTGTACATGCCGGTGCACAATATTCGGCGCTGTTTATGGAAGTGATCTTCAATCCTGGGATGACCTCGGCCATTCATACTCACTCGGGACCCGAAGCCTGGTACAACTTGGCTGGAGAAACTTGTTTGGAGACTCCCGCTGGCAAACTCGTTGGTCGGTAATTGAGCCGGGATTTGAGTTCCCTCGCGGTTGTCGCTTTTCTCGATTCTCGATAGACTCCAAAGTCTCCCTTTCCCGGATAAAAGGAGTTTTTGGCAATGTCCGACATAGTCCGTAAAATGATTGCTCTTTCCATTCTCATCGTCGGCGCAGGCCTTCTGTGGGCCGGAAGGCGCACCTCTAACGACGCGGAAGCCGCCAAAAACGAAATGAATGCGACCATTGCATTTGCCCGCGAACGCGCTGCCTCCAGTGATCCTCGCTTGAAGGGCACCTACAGCTTTGAGCGCGGTGGTTGGGTGTACGTTCATCTTGAAGGCGACCCTTCCTCCATCGGCTTTCAGCATGGCTACATGCTCGGCAAGGAAATCGAGGATGCTTTTCCGGCCGTTTCCGCCGGCATGATGCATACCACCCGCCGCGACTGGCCTTTCTTTCGCGAAGTCGCCCGCCAGAACCTCTGGCCCAAGCTCGATCCAGAATATCAACAGGAATTGCAGGGCATCGCCGAAGGGCTCAACGCGCGTACGGGGTCATCCCTCGACGTCTACGACATCGTCGCTCTCAATTCCTTCGAGGAAGTCCCGGACTACTACGTCCCCTGGCTCGATAAACAGGAAAAAACGCCCAATGCCCCGAACTTAAAGAGTCCCGGTAACTGCAGCGCCTTTGTCGCCACCGGAAGCTGGACCAAGGATGGCCAGATCGTCATCGCCCACAACAATTGGACTAGCTACATGAACGGCGAACGCTGGCGCATCATCTTTGATATTCAGCCCACTCACGGTTACCGCATCCTGATGGATGGCTTTCCCGGCGTCATCGCCAGCGATGACGATTTCGGAATCAACAGCGACGGCCTGATGGTCACAGAAACCACCATCAGCCAGTTTGAAGGCTGGGACCCCAGCGGCAAGCCCGAGTTCATGCGTGCGCGCAAGGCGCTGCAATATGCCGGCTCCATTGACGATTACACGCGCATCATGCTCGACGGCAACAATGGCGGTTACGCCAACGACTGGCTCCTCGGCGACCGCAAGACGGGTGAAATCGCGCAACTTGAACTTGGCCTGAAAGCCTACAATCTGTGGCGCACCAAGGACGGCGTCTTCGCAGGCTCCAACTGGGCCCGTGATCCCAAGGTGCTGAAACAAGACACACCCCAATTCGATTCCGCCAACCTGGAAACCTCGCCCAATGCGCGCCGGGTTCGTTGGGAACAACTGCTCAACGAAAACAAAGGCAAGATCGATGTTTCGCTGGCTCAGCAGATGCTTTCCGACCATGCCGATTCCTTCGAAAAAAAGGTCGAGGCGAATGAGCGCACCCTCTGCGGCCACGTCGATACTTCCGCCCGCGGCGTTTCCATCTGGGCTTGGACACCCTCTTATCCCGGTGGCGCTGTTCAGGGCAAGGCCACGGACTCGACAATGGCCAAGGATATGCGCTTGGTGGCCCGCATGGGACATCCTTGCGGCCAGGATTTTCTTGCCAAGCCCTTCCTCGACTCTCACCCCGATTACGCCTGGCAGGCGCCCTACCTCCACGACATGAAAGCCGGCCCTTGGACGTTTTTCCGCTCCGCCGAAATTTCCCGGCCGGGGAATTGAGTATTCCCTGGAATGCGAGTAATCGCTCTCGTGCTTAGTGCCCGGCGCTTTCCGGCACCACCGGAATCTCCACGCTCGATGGGTAATCCTTAGACCGGTAAATCTTCTGCGTCGCTATCTGGTAGTCCGATTCCTTGGCCTCAAATATGTTGCGCACAAATTTCTGCGGGTTGCGGTCGTACAAGGGGAACCACGTGCTCTGCACCTGCACCATGATGCGGTGTCCCTTCTTGAACACATGATCCGCGGTGTGCAGGTCGATCGTGTACGGTGTGATCTGCCCCGCCACAAGCGGTTCCGGCTTTTCATACGATTTCCAGTAACGTCCGCGAAAAATCTCGCCGGCAATCATCAGCTCATATCCGGAGAGTTTCCAGTCAGACTCCACCTTTTGCGGGTACACGTCGATCAATTTCACCACCCAGTCGCTGTCCGTCCCGGTCGTCGATGCAAACAGCTTGGCCGTCACCCGCCCGGCGATGGTCACGTCGTCCTGCAGTTCTCCGGTTTGCCACGTCAGCACGTCCGGGCGGTTGTCTACAAACCGTTGATCCTGCACCAGCCACGTGAACCAACTTCCCGGATGGTCGTTGGGATACGTCATGTCCACGGGCCGATGCCGGTAGGGCACCGGATGCGCCGGATCGCTCTCATAAGCATCAGGTGCACCCGCCCCTTTTGCCCTGGGAGCATCAAACGAGAGTGATCCACCTTCGCCGAAATACAGGTTCTTTTTCTGAGCCTCCTTCGGTGGCCATGCGTCGAAACTTGTCCACGTGTCACTCCCGGTCTGGAACAGCAGCGCCTCTTTCAGCGGTAGAGTTCCTTTATCATGCAGCCAGTACGCGAACCAGGGGGCTTCCACTTTCTGACGGAAATATTCCGCCGTGTTTGATCCAAAGGGGATTTTGCCTAGCGATTCCCCCGTGCCGCGTGCCCACCCACCGTGATTCCACGGCCCCACCACGACATAGTTCAAATGTCTAGAATCCGTCTTCTCTAAGACCTCGTACGTTCGCATCGGGCCATAGAAATCTTCCTGATCCCACCACCCCGCCACATTCAGGTTCGGCACGGTTGGTTCCTTCAAGGCGTTCTCGACCGCGTGGATTCTCCAGAAATCGTCATACGTCGGGTGGCGCACGAAATTCGTCCATGTGGGGATTTTTCCGTGTAGATAGCGTTTGTCGGCGTTCGACAGCACCCCCAGCCGCAGGAACCAGTCGTACAGGTCAAAATTGTTGAACGCAAAACTGAAATTCTCTTTCGAAGTTTCCATCCCGGTCGCATATTCGAACCCGTAGCTCAGCCGGAAGGCCCCGTTATGAAAGAAATCGTCTCCCATCCACGCGTCACCCATGCAGGCCTGCTCCGAAACCGCTTTCAGTGCGGGATGCGGATTGACCATCGCCATCACCGAAAGAAATCCGCCGTAAGAGATTCCACGGACGCCCACGCGGCCGTTGTTTTTTGGCACGTTTTTCACCAGCCAGTCGATGGTGTCGTACGTGTCCGTGCTTTCATCCACGCCCTTGGCGTCTTTCGGATCGTGCAATGGCCGGTTCATCTCAAACTTCCCGTCCGAACCGTATCTTCCGCGAATGTCCTGATACACGAAAATGTACCCGTCAGCGTACAAATCCTGCGCCGCGAAAAGGTGGCCGCTATAACCCTGCGGCCCGCCGGACACGCCGTACGGCGTCCGTTCCATCAACATGGGCAACGGTTCTTCCACGTCGCGCGGCGTGTAGATCTCCGTGTGCAGTTTCACTCCATCGCGCATCGGGATCATCACTTCTTTCTTTTCGAAAAGCTTTGGCAGGTCCGGTCGCGCCGCTTTCTGCTCTTGCGCATTCGCAGCCATTGCCAGCGTCAGCGCGCAGACCGCAACCCACATCACCTTTTGCATCGACCTCATCTGACTCCCTCGTATTCCTATCGTTGTTTTCAGACGCGCACAAGAATTTGTCGTGAGCATACCACACCCCCGGTTGAGGCTCTCTGTTCCGCGGACACGCTGGTCGGAACCTAATTTAGAGCGGGTGGCCGTCGAAAATCTGGTCCACCAACTTCCTTTCGACTCCTCCGGATTGCCCAAATCACAAAAAGGAATTCGCTCCTTACACGAACAGAAAACAGAAAGGGAAACGGTGAACTGCACGGCAACTCACACAAATCCTTAGGTGGCCTGCGCACGCCGGCTCTGCTAAAATAATAGTTCATAGACCGCACCTGTTACCGATGAAGAAAGGGATTCGTCCGGGCTGCTGGTTGTTTCAGCAGCTATTTTTGTCTTAAGACGCTTTTACGAACATGACCCAAGAAATTCGCAACATCGCCATTATTGCCCATGTGGACCATGGCAAAACCACGCTTGTCGACACCATGCTCCGCCAGAGTGGGATCTTTCGCGCCAATCAGGCCGTCATTGAGCGCGTCATGGACTCCAACGACCTCGAGCGCGAACGCGGCATCACCATTCTCGCCAAGAATACCGCTCTGTTTTTCCACGAGACCAAAATTAACATCGTGGACACGCCGGGGCATAGCGACTTCGGCGGCGAAGTCGAGCGCGCCCTCCGCATGGTGGATGGCGTGGTGCTTCTTGTCGACGCCAGCGAAGGCCCGCTCCCTCAGACCCGTTACGTCCTGCAGAAAGCGCTCGCTGCCAAGCTTCCCCCGGTCGTCGTCCTCAATAAGATCGACCGCCCCGACGCTCGCCCCGAAGAAGTCCTGAACGAAATCTATGATCTTTTTATTGACCTCGATGCCACCGAGGATCAACTCGACTTTCCCATTGTCTATACGAACGCACGCGCTGGCGTGGCGCATCGCAAGGTTGGCGACGACTCCAAGGATTTACTCCCTCTCTTCGAAGCTATCGTCAATAAGATCCCTCGCCCGACGGGCGATCCTGCCGGTGTGCTCCAACTGCAAGTCACCAATCTGGACTACTCTGAATTTCTGGGACGCCTCGCCATCTGCCGCGTATTCAACGGTACCCTGAATCGCGGCGACGAAGTCGGTATCAGCAAACTGGGCGGCAAGCTCATTTCCACCAAAATCACAAAACTTTACACTTTCCGCGGGCTCGAGCGCGATGAAGCTGAAACCGTGGTTGCGGGGGACATCGTCGCCATCGCCGGCGTGGAAGGAATTCAGATCGGCGAAAGCATCACCTCCCTCGAAAATCCATCACCTCTTGAGCCGCTCACCATTGACGAGCCAACGCTCGCCATGATTTTCAGCGTCAATTCCGGCCCTCTCTGCGGTCGCGAAGGCACTTACCTTACTTCGCGCGATCTCCGCGATCGTCTCGCGAAGGAACTGCTAACAAACGTCTCCATCCGTGTGGAAGACACCGATACGCCCGAGTCCTTCCGCGTCCTCGGCCGCGGCGAATTGCAGCTCGCCATTCTGATTGAGACCATGCGCCGTGAAGGCTTCGAAATCATGGTTGGCAAACCCGAGATCGTCGTGCGTAACGAGAACGGCAAGAAGCTCGAGCCGGTCGAGCGCCTGGTCATCGACATCCCCGAAAATTTCATCGGTATCATCATGGAGACCATCGGCAGCCGCCGCGGCGAAATGCTCAAGATGAGCAATCACGGCTCGGGCCGTGTGCGCCTCGATTTCAAGATTCCTTCCCGAGGGCTGATAGGCCTGCGCAGCCAGTTGCTGACAGACACCCGCGGCACTGCTCTCATTCACTCTATTTTCGACGGCTGGATGGAATACGGCGGCGACATGGCCCTGCGCCCGACCGGCGCTCTCGTCGCCGATCGTCCTGGTGTTTCCACGGCTTATGCCCTTTGGGGGCTGCAGGAACGCGGTGAACTCTTCATTGGCCCGGTGGTCGAAGTGTACGAGGGCATGGTCGTTGGCGAAAACTCACGCGAGCAAGACATGGAGGTCAACGTCACCAAGGAAAAGAAGCTCACCAACATGCGTTCTTCTTCCGCGGACGAAGCCATCCGCCTGATTCCCCATCGCGTCCTCAGCCTCGAACAAGCAATCGAGTTTATCGCCGACGATGAGCTCGTCGAGATCACGCCTAAGTCCATCCGCCTGCGCAAGAAAGTTTTGCAGTACAACAAGCGCCCGCGCCGCTGGCAGGAAATCCGCGCCAGCCAGGAAGCCGCCAGCTAGGTACTGCCGCGTTCGATTTGAGAGGATCTGGACTCTCTGACACTGCGGCTCTCCTTGCCTCATGTGCATCTTTTGGCGCACAATCGCCTCATCGCGAGGTGCTCCATGCGCGTCTTTCTGTTGCTTCCGTTGGCGGCTTTGCTGCTCACCGTTCCTTTCGTGCGCCTCAGCTCCACTGCCGCGCCGAGCCCCTCCGCCATGCCCCTGCCGCAATTCGATCCCTCCGGAGCGCTCCTCCAGCCGAAAAACTTTGAGCACTGGACCTTCGTCGGCTCCAATATCGGGATGAGCTACGACACCAGCGATCACAATGGCCCGGGCGAATTTCACAATATCTACACTCAATCCGAGGCCTTCGATGCATACAAGGCCACCGGCAAGTTCCCGGAGAAGACGATGTTCCTTCTTGTCGTCTACCAACCCGCGCAAAAGGTTTCCATCAACAAAGCCGGTTACTTCCAAGGTGAATTCACCGGCCTGGCTGTTTCCGTCAAAGATCCCTCGCGCTTCAAAGACGGTTGGGCCTATTTTTCCTTCGGCGAAGGCGGCAGCCTTTCCGAAACCGCCAAAGTTTTGCCTTCTCCCATGTGCTTCGCGTGTCACGACCAGCACGCCGACGACGACCACGTCTTCGTCCAGTTCCACCCTATCCTCCGCCTCGCTCGTCACAAATCGCTGCCCTGATCTCTGCCTGCACCGGCGTGCATTCCAGGCACGCATTCGAAGGTTGATTGTCTATAATTCTTGTCTAAATCACGTTGCCTGGAGGAAAACATGCCGGAAGCCTAAGGAATGTGGGAAGGCCTGATGGATTTTTCGTTTCGTACCTGGGCCACTCCGCGAATGTCGAAGTTCCTGTACGCGCTCCATCTGCTCGTCGGGCTCATTGTGGCTGTCGCCTGGGTCGTCCTGGCGTTCCAGCAGGCTCCGGTGTAAGGGCTCCTCGCGCTGCTGGCCGCCGTAGTCGGATATGTATTTTGGTTCCTTTACTGCCGCATTGTTCTTGAGGTTCTCGCGGCCGTCTTCCGCATGGCGGACGCCATCGCTCCGGACCGCAGTTCCGAGCCGCAACACTGACAGATAGAGCAGATCAGGCCGGCGTCGAACCTCCGCTCCCGTCTTTTCTGTCTTGGCGGTCCGATCCGGTTCTTGCCATTTCCACATTTCCACTGTGCCCTGATTTGATGTAGAGTAACCGAATCGATGCTTCCTCCCTACAGGGTTGCACATCAACTTCTGGTGTCGAGTTATTTTGGGAAGCTACTTTTACCGAGTCAGGGACGGTGCTCTTGAACTTGACGAACCAGGCTTCTTCCAACGGGAATACAGCAGTTGCGACTATCTCCGCATCTGCTACCGCGCTGCCTCCATATCTTATAACTCGCGATGATGTGAAATATTACATGGGACGCGTCTTTGACATTCCTGAGCGCCGTGTGGAGGCCATGATGGCCATCGTCGACAACGCTCAGGTTCACCAGCGCCATGCCATCTTCCCCATCGACTATACGATTGAGCCGCGCACTCTAGCCCAGACCAACAACGAATACATCGAGCACGCTGTAAAGCTCGGTCGCGAAGCCGCCGAGAAGTGCCTCTCGCGGGCCGGTCTCAGTCCGGAAGACATCGATCTCATCATCACGGTTTCCTGCACCGGCTTCATGATTCCTTCCCTGGATGCCCACCTCATCAAACTCATGGGTTTCCGCTCCAACATTCGCCGCATGCCTTTCACGGAGTTGGGCTGCGCAGCCGGGGCCATGGCCATTTCTCGCGCAGCGGATTACATCAAATCGAATCCAGGTTCCAATGTCCTGATCATCGCTGTCGAGCTGCCTTCGCTCACCTTTCAGCGCAAGGACATTTCCCAGGCCAATCTCATTTCTTCCATCCTTTTTGGCGATGGTGCCGCCGCTGTGATTGTCACCGGACAAGACAAGCCTGGCCCTCGCGTGCTGGAAACAGAGACTTATACTTTCCCTGACTCTCTCGGCGCAATGGGCTTCGACCTGCGCGATTCCGGCTTTCACATCCTTCTCGCGAAAGACGTTCCGGAAATGATTGGCGCGCAGATCAAGGAGCTCGTTCACGGCTTCCTCGAACGGAACGGAAAGTCACACCAGGACATCAAGGGCTGGATTCTCCACCCCGGCGGTGCGCGCCTGCTTGGGAATGTCGAGGAGAAATTAGGCCTTTGCAAGTGCGATACTCAGCCTTCCTGGGATATCCTCGCCAATGTCGGAAACCTTTCCAGCGCTACGATCCTCTTTATTCTCCAGGAGTGGCTCGATAAGCGCCCACTTAAGCCCGGCGAGCACGCTATAGCTGCTGCTTTCGGCCCCGGCTTCAGCGCCGAGTTCTTGCTGCTGCAATGGAACTGAGCGTCAGCGCCTACCTCGGCCTCCTCCTGGTCGTTGCGCTCTTGCGCATTTACGAACTCCAGATATCCCGCCGCCACCAGCGCGAGATGGTGGCTCACGGTGCCTCCAAGGTTGTCGATCCCATTTTTCGCACCATGGTCCTTCTTCATACCGGCGTCCTTGTCGGCGCCGCGCTCGAAGTCATTTTTCTTCACCGCCCTTTTTATCCGGTTCTGGCCGCCATCTGCTTTGCCGTTTTTCTTGCCGCCAATATAGTTCGCTGGTGGGTCATTCGCACCCTCGGCGAGCATTGGAATGTCGAGGTCATGAACTCCACTGGCATGGGTGTTGTCACCACGGGTCCGTTCCATTATGTCCGCCACCCGAATTACGCCGCCGTTTTCGTCGAAATGCTGGCTCTTCCGCTCATCCACTGTGCCTGGATTACCGCCAGCGTGGGTTCTGCCGCCCACGTTCTCGTTCTGTCGCGCCGCATCAACACCGAAGAGCGCGTCCTTTTTTCCGACGCACGCTATCGGGAGGCCATGTACGGGAAGCCCCGTTTCCTTCCCGGATTGTTCTGAGGCATGTGGATCATGCGCTTCATTTCCAAATTGCTGCTTGCGAGCCTCGCGACTCTTTCGTTCTTTCCACCAGCCATTTCCGCTCAATCGACGGGCCCGGCCTTCTCTTCCGTTCCGGAACTCGAGCAGGGCTATCGCCTCCTCTACCAACAACAGTTCTCTCAAGCGCGCGAGGTCTTCCAGCAATGGGCTGACCAACATCCCACCGAGCCGTTCGGCCAGGCCTCCATTGGCGCAAGTTATCTATTTGAAGAGTTTTTTCTTCAGCGCGTTTTGACCAGCGATTACTTCCTTGATGACAAGCGCTTCCTCGGTGGTATCACCGGTACGCCGGATCCGAAACGCATCAAAGCTTTCCAGGATGCCTGTGGCCGTGCGCGGACACTTGCCGTCCAGCGCCTGAAGCTTCACCCGCGCGACCCCGAAGGGCTCTTTTCTCTGACGCTTTGCGCCGGCATGCAGTCGGACGCGGACAGCATGCTCCTGAAGAAACATTACGACGCCTTGAAGCGTCTTAAAGAGGCCAACGCCAACGCGGAGATGCTTCTTCGCGATAATCCCGAGGCTTACGACGCCTATGTCGCACCCGGCATCGCCTACTACGTCATCGGCTCTCTTTCTTCTTCTGCTCGCTTCTTCCTGTGGTTCGGTGGTATCCATGGCGACAAACAACTCGGCATGTCCCAGGTCCAGAAGACTGCCGACAACGGCCACTACCTGAAACCCTTCGCGAAGATACTTCTCGCTCTCTCCGCCCGCAGGGAAAAGCAAAACGCGCTGGCACAGAAAAACCTAAAGGAACTCACGGAGGAATTTCCAGGCAATGCGGTCTATGACGCAGAGTTCGCCAAAGCCATGGGACGCCCCATCCCCTCCACCATCGGCCCGTCCAACTGAGGATTTGCGCATAACATCCTCGACCTGCTCTCGGTGCTGATCTCTCCCACAGACGGCCCGAACTGCGTGATTTTCACCTATTATTCCTGCTCCTCTTGGGTCTTCCCACGCATCCGGAGCTCCCGGTCGTTGGTCACAAATTGACTATCTAATCTGTTTTCTAATACTTACGCCTAGACGAGTTTGGCGCACGATCTGCTTTTCACTCCTCAACAACGATCCGTCCATCTATCGTCAAGTTTCACCGGTGTCTCTTGATGGAGGGCGAGGGGATCATGCAACTGAAAGAAGCGTATCTGGACCGCGTGGTGGGAGAAGTCGAGGATTTGTCCTCCCGCGTGGCCCTTTTGAAGAGTCGTTTCGCCAAGCAGAAGATCAGCATCAAGCTCGAGCACTACTGGGAACTCGAGTATGTCCGCACCCGCTTTGCGGAGTTCAAGCACCGGGTTCAAGCACTCGAAGATGCCGACGACCAAGAGCTTCAAAGGCTGCAGGAGGTCGTCGAAGTCGCTTGGAAGGATTTGATTGACGCTGTGGAGACGCTTCTGGCTGCGCTTCCCTGACCGCCTTATGAGATGGCAGAGCACTAACCGGTGCATGGCGGCGGTCGCGTAGTCCTGGCAGTGGACTGAGTGGTCGGCAGAAGAGCGGCTGTCCCCCAGCGTTATTGCGGCAAGCGGTTTTTCGCTTCCGCGCAAGGGCGGGGTGGGTCCAGGTCCCCATCCCGCCCTTGTCTTTTTGCTCTTCCTTCTCCGTTCAGCGAAATCCGAAATCCTCTTCTCCACACCTTGTTTCTCCGCTGTTACAATGCTGCTTCCCACCGGAAAGGGAGGGCCCATGTTCCAAACCGATCTTCTGAAAGGTCGCGCTATCTTTCTCACCGGCGGCGGCAGCGGCCTCGGCCGCTCCATGGCTCTGCAGTTCTCCAAATTGGGCGCGCGCATGTTTCTCATCGGCCGTCGCGAGGAGCCGCTCAAAGAGACCTGCGCGGAAATCCACCGCCTTGGCGGCGCTGCGGCCTTTACCACCTGTGACGTCCGAGAGTATGCCGCTGTCGAATCTGCTTTCGCCGCAGCGGAAGATCATTTTGGCGAAATCGATTCGCTGGTCAACAACGCCGCGGGAAATTTCATGGCCCGGACGGAAAGACTCTCTCCGAACGCTTTTAATTCCGTTGTCGGCATCGTTCTGAACGGCACCTTCCACTGCACTCTGGCCTTTGCCAAGCGGCGCATCTCCAAAAAGCTTGGCGGCAACATCCTGAACATCACCACCACTTATGCAGCCGCAAATTCCGGCTCCGGTTACGTGGTGCCATCGGCATGCGCCAAAGCTGGTGTTCTTGCCCTCACCACTTCCTTGGCGGTCGAGTGGGCCAAATTTCACATTCGCGTAAACGCCATTGCCCCCGGTCCTTTTCCCACGGAGGGCGCGTGGTCCCGCCTGATTCCCTCGAAACAATTCGAGGAACACGCCATCAACAAGCATCCCATGAAGCGCTTCGGTAAACACGAAGAACTCACCAATCTCGCCGCGTTTCTCCTCAGCGACATGGCCGAATACATCAACGGGGAATGTGTGGTGATTGATGGGGGCCAGTGGCTCCGTGGTGCCGGCGAATTCAACGATCTCGCCATGCTTCCGGACGCCGTCTGGGAGCAACTCGAGGAGGCCCGGACAAAGAAGTAGTCTGCCCCCTATTACTGCGGCAGAGCGCTACCCCTCAAAAGCACGCGCAGCCTCACTTCGCCCATCGGTTTTCCGTCAGCCTCCCCACGGATCATCACTTCTTGTGCCACAGCCTTCTTCAACTCTTCTCCTGACAATGTAGGCGTCTCCATGTGAATGGGCAGGGAAGTTGCTTCTTCGGCAGGCAACAATACTTGCCCCGTCCCTTGGGTCAACTTCCAACCTTCCGGCGTTTTCCCTGTGAGGCTCAAGGTCAGAGTTTTCGATGGATCATGGAGAATGACGATCGGTATCACCAATGTGGTCCCCGTTTTCACGCCAATCTCCGGAACCTTCGCGACTGGCAGATCGCACAATCCGTGCGCCGGGAAAAACGCGTCGTAGAACTGCCAAGGTCCTCCCAACTCTATTTGCGGAAGTTTTCCAGCAATATTCCTGCCCGCAGAGGTATTACCGCACGAAGCCCCTTCCTTTATGCTGACAGGCCTCGGTTTTTCCTCGATGTGCGCGAATACCTCATCCGTCGATTTCCCACCCACGACTGACTTTCCGAAGATGAGCGTCGACGGTTCGGACCACCACTCTGAATTCGGGTCACTCATCAGTTTCTCCAACTGCTCGTCGTTCAATTTGGAAATGCGCTCAATATCTTCGGGAAACTGCGTTCGATGGGCCATCGCCGATTCCAGTGCCAGTCGCCAGTACGGCTTCTTCTGTGAGGGAGAGATTTCCCGAACCGAATAGGTCGGTCCTGTACCTTCAAACTGCCTGCTGTCTTGTGCATCGCTGCCGTAATAGATCTTTTTTGGTTGCCACGTCTGCAGGTTCGACAGATACGACTCGTAGTGTTTTGTGTCTCCTGCGAGCTGCGAAGGAAACACCAGTGGACTGGCAGCCAGATCGAAGGCCTCCGTCGTTAGCACCCCGGTGGCCTGATGATCCCCATGGTTTTCTCCGATGAAGACTCCAGGAATGTGAGTGAACACAACTTCGGGCCGCGTCAACCGGATCAATCCAACAAGCCTTTCCAGATTGGCGCCGTGCCCCCAATTGGACAGCGAGTCGAGTAAATCCTGGGACGCCGTGTCCTTACCGTCCAAGAACCACACATTCGAAATACCCAGTTTGGCGCAAGCCTCCCGCGCCTCGATTTCCCGCTCATTGGCCATCGCCGGCCCGCGCTCGCGTGTATACCGGTTTACTCCGCTCCCGCCCCGCGTGCTAAACACGACCGCGGCGTGCTTATGCATGTCGTTGATCGCACGCGCGAGATACGGCGTGAAAAACGCTTCGTCATCAGGATGGGCGACCACCACTAGAATGTCTGCTTTGAACCGGCTATCCGCGCCGTTTGCCTTTTGCGGAGATTGCGCCCAGAGCGCTCCGGAAACGGTAAAGACGGCCAGCAACAAGATCGCTTTTAGGAAAGACTTCATGCGGTCCCCTCTCGTCAAATTCCACTCGCCAAGTAAAAGAGAGATTGTACCGTCCTTGCCAGGAAAAACGCAGCCGTCCTCTTCGGCCGTTTCCCACTCTCGGCTATACTCGACTCGTCATGCGTCACTTGCTTCTCGCGCTTGCGTGCTTGCTCCCTCAGTCAGTTTTGCCGCAAGCCAACCCTGCCTTCGGCCGAATTCGCTTCGCGCACGAGTTTCAGTCTTTGCTAAACCTGAATTGACAGGACTAGGCGCCGGAGAGCCTCACTTCCTCGATAGAACGTCCGTAGTACACCTGTATTTCGACACAATTATCGATACACATATTGATATACCTAAACGTCATCGATACTCTGCTCTGGGAGTCGTTTATGGAAACCATCAAAGTGTCACCCAAATTCCAAGTCGTCATTCCCAAGAAGATTCGGGAAGAACTCGATCTCAAACCGGGTGAGGAGTTACAGATTTATCTTTTTGAGAAGTCAATCCGATTGCAGCGCCCGCGGTCCATTAAAGAACTTCGGGGTATCGCGAATGGCATGAAGTGGAAGGACGAAGATCGTGACCACTCTGAGCGCTTCTGACCGAATCGTGGTCGATTCCACGGGCTGGGTCGAATACCTGGCGAATGGCCCGAAAGCCAGTAGCTTCACTCCATCCATCGAATCGCAAGCAGTTCTTCTGCTTCCCTCAATCGTAGTCTATGAAGTTCACCGGAAAATGTATAGGGAACAAGGGAAGGGATTGGCGGATGTGTTTCTAACCCACGCTTTAGGTTTTGGTGAGCGGCTAATACCTCTTAGTTTTGAGCTGGCAGTTCTGGCATCGAAAACAAGCCTTGAGGCAAATCTTCCTATAATGCATGCGATAATCTACGCCACGGCGCATGATTGCGACGCAAGACTTATAACCACGGATGCACATTTCGCGAACCTTCCCAAGGTAACACTTGTCTGACACCAATCCATGCATATCGTTGACGATCCTGCCGGGCGACCCTTATAATAGTGGTTTGTCTTGAGTGTTTGGAGGAGAGATGTACGCAGTCATAAAGACCGGGGGAAAGCAGTATCGTGTCGCACCCGGGGACACCATTCGAATTGAACGAGTGAAGGGCGATGTGGGCGAACAGGTGAAGTTCGGAACCGTGCTCGCGGTGCACACCGAGGACAAGAAGATTTTGGCAGGGGCGGACGCGTCCCAGGCCACGGTCACGGGTAAGATTGTGGAGCAGGGCCGGGCGAAGAAGCTCACCGTGCTGAAGTATAAGAAGACCAATCAGTACAAGATTCAGCGCGGGCATCGTCAGAATTACACGGCCGTGCAGGTCGGCGAGATCAAGCTTTAATTCGATAGATTTTGGCTGGCCGGTCTAAAGACCGGCCGGTACATCGAGAGGAATTGGGCAATGGCACATAAGAAGGGCGGCGGCTCGTCAACCAACGGGCGGGATTCGCACGGACAGAGACTGGGAGTGAAGCGGTTTGGCGGAGAACTGGTGAATGCCGGAACGATTATCGTGAGGCAGCGCGGCACCAAGCACCAAGCCGGGGAAAACGTGGCACAGGGCAAGGACGATACCTTGTTCGCGCTGGTGACCGGGTACGTGGAGTTCAAGGACCGGGGGACTCGTGGGCGGTTCGTGAACGTAAAACCGGCGGAAACAGCGAAGGCCGCGAGCTAATCGAGAAAGCTTCTAACGGCCCCGGTCCATGCGCCGGGGCCGCTTTTTTGTTTATGGGGAAAACGGCGGTGCCCGGCTAGGCTTTAGGAACGCAGATTGGCCACAGAGCCTCAGAGGGCACAGAAAAGTGATCCGATGTTTGTTGATGAAGCCAAAATATTGGTGAAGGCTGGGAACGGTGGGAACGGGTGCGTGGCGTTCCGGCGGGAGAAGTACGTGCCGCGAGGCGGGCCATCTGGCGGTGACGGAGGCCACGGCGGAAGCGTATACCTGGAAGCGAATCCGAATGACAACACGCTGCTGCGCTACCGCTACAACCGCGAATTCAAGGCCGATCGCGGGCGGCACGGCGAGGGTTCGAACTGCACGGGTGTGTCTGGCGACGACATGATCCTGAAAGTGCCGGTGGGGACGCTGGTGTACGACCAAGAGGGTGAGGAACTGCTTGCGGATTTGAAGAAGCCCGGGCAGAGAATCCGGGTGGCACAGGGCGGGAAGGGTGGACGCGGGAACCAGCATTTCGCGAAGCCGTGGCATCAGGCACCGCGAGAAAGTGAAGAAGGGACACTGGGGGAAGAGCGGCATCTGCGCCTGGAGTTAAAGTTGCTTGCCGACGTGGGTCTGGTGGGATTCCCGAACGCCGGGAAATCGACGCTGATTTCGGTGATCAGCGCGGCGCGGCCGAAAATTGCGAATTACCCATTCACGACCTTGGAACCGAACCTGGGCGTGGTGAACGCCGACGGCGGAACGGGCGGGCATGGCACGGAGCTTGGGCGAACGTTTGTGGTGGCGGACTTGCCGGGATTGATTGAGGGCGCGAGCCAGGGGGCTGGGCTGGGGATTCGGTTTCTGCGGCACGTGGAGAGAACGCGACTGCTGGTGCACTTGATCGACACCAGCGATACGTCGGAAATGGATCCGGTGAAAGCGTTCGAGATTATTGGGGGGGAGCTGGCGGCGTTCAGCGAAACGTTGACGCAAAAACCGGTGATCGTGATAGCGACAAAGCTGGATGCCATAACCGACCGCACGAAGCTCGAGGAGTTGCGGAAGTTCTGCAAGAAGCAGGAGCTCGAATTCCACGCCATTTCGGCGGCTGCGGGTGAGGGCGTAAAGGATCTGGTGCGGGCGATTGCGGATGCGTTGGACAAAATCCCTAAGGAAGAGCTGGACGGGGAAATAGAGGCACCGGAAGCAAATGAGGTCGAGGAGGCACGGGATCCGGAGGGTGAGGAGATCCTGGGCGATTCGGAGAACGAGAGATGAAGCGAGAAGCAGGGACTGGATTTCGTGAGAGAATCGATGCCGGCGATTTCAGGGAGGCGGATTGACGACAGCGCAAGCGCACCGCACGGCGGCAAAGCACCATCCCAGGAGAATTGCACTATTCGGCGGCTCGTTCGACCCTGTCCATTCCGGCCATCTGGCCGTGGCACGCGCCGCGGACCGGCGATTCAATTTTGATGAGATTCATTTTATTCCCGCCAGCCGTCCACCTCACAAATTGAAACAACATCTGGCGCCGTTTCCGCACCGGTTTGCGATGGTAGCGCTGGCTTGCTCCGAGCATCCGCATTTTGTGCCGTCGTTGGCGGAGGCGGGCGAGGATTTCAGTGGACAACAACTGCACTACTCGGTAGATACGGTGCGCTATTTCCGGCACGCCTACAACGGACCGGGTGACCGCGTGTTCTTCCTTGTCGGGGCGGACGCGTTCCTGGATATTCCCATGTGGAAGGAATACGAAACCCTGCTCGCGCTGTGCGATTTCGTGATTGCCAACCGGCCGGGAATCCGGCTGGAAGCGCTGCGCCTGGTTGTCCCACCTGATTTGCACGCGCCGGCCGACACACAACGCGACAAAAAAGATGAGGATGCGATCGCCCATGGTTCTCCGGTGGTGGCAAGGCTAAAGCGAACAACCGTGTACCTGCTGGAAAATGTGGCCAGCGAGGCGAGCGCCACCGAGATACGCCGGAGAGCGAACCGCGCACAGTCGATTCACGGGCTTGTTTCGGCGCGCGTGGAGGAATACATTTTGAAACAGGGGCTGTATCGATGAAGTTGGAATCCTTACCCCAAGACGTGCGCCTGGCTGTCGAGGCCGCACAGAGCAAAAAAGCCGGCGGAATCAGCGTTCTTAATTTGATCGGACACGCAGCCTTCACGGATTATTTCGTCATCTGCACGGGTTTCAGCACGCCGCAATTGCAGGCCATCTGCAACGAAATTGAAGAAGTGCTCCACCGTGAAATGAAGCGCGAGCCGCGGCACCGCGAGGGCCATAGGTCGGCGGACTGGGCGCTGCTCGATTTTGGCGGTTTTATCGTGCACGTGTTCGGCGAACAGGCGCGGCGTTACTATGATCTCGAACGCCTCTGGCGCGCGGCGCCGTCGCTGGTGCTTCCAGATGAATCGGAGATCTCGCAAAGCAGGCAAAGGCAGCGAGAAGATCGCCCTCAACTGTAACGGGCATAAGGCGGCCCAGCGAGGAACGCCGAAGGATCTCAGTTCGAAATCCGAAGCTGAAGTGGATTCATCACTCTGCGGCCGGCGGATTCACAGGTTTGTGTGGTGGATAACGAAAGGAATGACATGCCTTGGCGCGCCCGCGGGAGACTCACGGCATGAAGATTCGGTTGTTGATGCTGGGGAAGACGCGGGGGCCGGAGATGAACGCCTTGCTTGCGGATTACGTGAAGCGTGTCGGGCGTTCCTGCCCCATCGAGGTGACGGAAGTGCGCGATGACGATGCCGCGCTGAAAAAATTGGATGCGGATCGGGCGGCGACGACGCTCCTGCTCGACGCCGGTGGCAAGGTTTACGATTCCGCTGCATTTGCGAAATGGCTTGGGGAACAGCGAGACCGCGGCACGCGCGAAATTGTTTTCGTGTGTGGCGGCGCAGAGGGGTTCTCCGAAGGACTGCGCGAGCGCGTGAAGCCGAAGATCTCGCTGAGCGCGATGACCTACTCCCACGAACTGGCGCGCGTGATGCTGGCTGAGCAGATTTACAGGGCCTTTGCCATCCTGTCCGGCAGCCCCTATCCGAAATGAGGCGAAGGACCGCAAATTGCTAGCAAGAAACACCTTGGAGAAATGTGTTCCGGGACGCAATTCGCCGTACGCGACGGGAACGTTTTTAGAGTTGCGTGACTGAGTCAGCGGCGGGAAACTCTATGGCCATGCGCATTGCACCGGACAAAAACCAGCCGTCTGTAGCGATCGAAATACCAATAACAAGACCGCTGCCGGACTACGATCTGGAACAAGTGGAACAGCCAACACCGCGGGACATCGACGCGATTCTAGTTTCGCAGGGTTTTCGAGATCTAGTCGATGATGCCCGCGGCATTTTGACGGACCTGTTGGCTCACCCGCCGACGCTGCTCGATGGAATGCATCTCGTTGACCTGGACCTGACAGGCGTTCCGCATCTAGAGATTGTGCAGTTGACGGGCGCGATCTGTCCCGGCGATGAAGAGGTTTACCGCCCGGGACTCTGGATTGTTTTGAAGGACACGAAAGCGCCGCCTAATCGGCCTCTGGGCGAAGTGGCACTCGAGCATGTGCGCGTGATTGCAGATGCGTTCGTGAAAAGACTGGGCTTGTAGTTCACGAGGGATCTCAGAGGTCCAATCCCGCGATCTCCTCATTGAGGTTGGAAAACAATGCCGGAAGGAAAAGGCTTGCTGATTGTCTACACCGGACCTGGCAAGGGGAAAACAACTTGTGCGCTGGGCACGGCGTTTCGCGCCGTTGGGCAGGGATTACGTGTGCTCATGGTGCAGTTCATCAAGGGTTCCTGGCACTATGGCGAGCTCGACGCCGCGAAAATGCTGGGCGACGATAAGTTTGAGATTCGTCCCATGGGGCGCGGGTTCGTAAAAGTTGGCGGCGCGGAAACCGACCCCGAAGACATTCGACTGGCCGAACAGTGCTGGGAAGCAGGGCGCGCGGCGATCTACGGTGGCAAATACGACCTGGTGATCCTGGACGAGATCAACTACACGATCAGCTACAAGATGTTGGACGCGCAAAAAGTGGCCGAAGCTTTGAAAGGCAGGCCGGACCATGTGCATGTAATTTGCACCGGGCGAAACGCGCATCCCCTGCTGCTGGAGCAGGCTGACTTAGTGACGGAGATGAAAGAAGTGAAACACCCATACACGAAGGGTATACTGGCGCAGCGGGGCATTGATTACTGAAGTTCGCAGTTTTCAGCTGCACGTTATCAGTACCCTGATTTGGCTGCAGGTTCTCATTCAAAATCGCGGCGGCGCATTAAGGCCAGCTCTGCGCCAGAGAGAAATAGCGGGGCTGACTTAGAACTGATACCTTAAGACTGACAACTTTTTCATGGCTTGGTTTAAAAGAGACAAAAAATCGATCGATCAGGCCACACCGCCGGAAGAGCGTCGCGTGCGCACGGAAGGCTTGTGGACGAAGTGCGAGTCCTGCCGCGCCATCGTTTTCCGCAAGGACCTGGAAGAAAACCTGCTCGTCTGCCCGAAGTGCCAGTTTCACTTCAGAATGGATTCCAAGCAACGGCTGCAAATGCTCCTGGATGGGAAGTGGACTGAGCATGACGCCGGAATGGTTTCCACCGATCCCCTGAAATTCGTGGACACGAAACCGTACTCGAAACGGATTAAGGACGCGCAGAAGAAATTGGGGATGAATGACGCGATCATCACCGCGGAGGGCCAGCTGAACGGAAGGTCCGTGATCTGCTGCGCGATGGAATTTCGATTTATCGGCGGGTCGATGGGCGCGGTGGTCGGAGAAAAGGTGACGCGTGCGATTGAAATGTCGATCGAGACGCGCCAACCGCTGGTCATCGTGTCCTGCTCCGGCGGGGCGCGCATGATGGAAGGAACCATCAGCCTGATGCAACTGGCGAAAGTTTCGGCGGCACTGGCGCGGCTGGATGACGAGAAGCTTCCGTACATTTCCGTGCTCACGGATCCGACGACAGGAGGCGTGACCGCAAGTTTTGCGATGCTGGGCGACCTGAACATTGCCGAGCCTGGCGCCTTGATTGGCTTTGCCGGTCCGCGCGTCATCGAACAGACCATCCGCCAGAAACTCCCCGAAGGGTTCCAGCGCTCCGAATTCCTTCTTGAGCACGGGTTCCTGGATGCCGTGGTGCATCGCAAGGATCTGAAGGGATTCATCGCCAATACCCTCGACCTGCTGTTGTCCTAAGATGGACTATACGAGCGCGGTCCGGTATCTCCTGTCTCTCGGCCGCGAATTAGCGGCACCCACACAAGCGGCTGCGGCAAAATTCGACCTCGAGAACACTAGCGTGTTGTTGGAGCGTCTGGGCAGGCCGGATCGCGCTTATCCCACCGTGCACATTGCCGGAACCAACGGAAAAGGCTCGACCGCCGCGTTCCTGGAAGCGATTCTGCGGGACGCTGGCTTTCGCACCGGCCTGAACACTTCCCCGCATCTGGAACGCATCAACGAGCGCTTCCGCGTCAATGGAGAAGAGATCAGCGACGCGCAATTTGCGGAGACTTTTGCGCGCATTCACAGGGTGATTGAGGAGTTGCTGGCCGAGGGAAAACTGCGCGCTCATCCAACGTACTTCGAATGTGTCACCGCGCTGGCTTTTGAAGTGTTTGCGCGCGAGCGGGTGGAATTTGCCGTGATTGAAGTGGGGCTGGGAGGCCGGCTGGACGCTACAAACATCATCACACCCGTGGTCAGCGTGATCACGCGCATCGACTTCGACCACGAAAACTATCTGGGTCATTCACTCGCGGAGATCACAAGGGAAAAAGCCGGGATTCTGAAATACCATGTGCCCGCTGTCAGCGCCCCGCAATTGATGGAAGCGCGCGAAGTTCTACGGATGCGCGCCAGGGATTTGCATTGCGCACTGCGGGAAACTCCGGATGCATTTCGTATGGAGAAGGAAAGAATGGAGGACGGCTGCGTGCGTGCAACAGTGGTGGAGACAGCCAGCGGCGCTTCGTTCGAACTCGCGCCGCAGCTGCCTGGGCGTTTTCAGTTGCAAAATGCACTGAACGCCGTTGCCAGTGCGCGGCTGCTCCAGGCCAGGAATTTCCGCATCACAAACGAAAATATAGAGCGCGGCATAGCGGCAACGAAGTGGCCTGGACGCCTCGAAAAACTGCAATCTCAGCCGGACGTTTATCTCGATGGCGCGCATAATCCGGGAGCTGCGCGCGAACTCGCGCATTTCCTCGAGGAAGATTTTGCCGAACGAAGAATCTTTCTGATTTTCGGGGCGATGCGGGACAAAGCAGTCGATGAAGTCACGGGCACGTTGTTTCCTTTGGCCAGCGAGGTGCTCTTTACGCAACCCGCGAACCCGCGGGCTGTTAGTGCCGCGCAGCTTGCGGAACTGGCTGGGCATCATGCAAAACATTTCACGGTCATCAAGGATGCGGAGGCGGCTCTCGACGCAGCGCTGTCGAAAGCCCGCCCCGAAGACGCGATTTTCATCACCGGGTCGCTCTACCTCGTGGGCCAGTTGCGGCACGCGTGGAAGGGGCGAGGGAAGGTCGCATCCAGTGGCAAAAGACCGTAGAATAGTGGCTCGCAGCAATATTCTGCCGGCCGCCGGGACGGCGTTCTCTTTTCTGAGAGAACTGATCATGGAAGAATTCCG
Source organism: Candidatus Acidiferrum sp. (assembly GCA_049686315.1). Classification (GTDB taxonomy): domain Bacteria; phylum Acidobacteriota; class Terriglobia; order Acidiferrales; family UBA7541; genus Acidiferrum. Next base: position 38,414 of record JBAVHY010000539.1, read on the forward strand.
CCAATCATGAAAAACAATGCGCAAGGTGCGTCAAGCGGCGCCGGGAGTCCTTTGGTCAGCATTATCATGGGCTCCACTTCCGATTGGGAAACCATGGAGCATTCCGCAAAAACGCTGGAAGAACTGGGGATCTCTTTCGAAACTCGCGTGATCTCCGCGCACCGCACTCCCGACCAGCTATTCGAGTATGTGCCTGCTGCCGAACAACGGGGCATCGAGGTAATCATCGCGGGGGCCGGAGGCGCTGCGCATTTGCCTGGGATGACCGCTTCAAAAACGATTCTACCCGTGCTTGGAGTGCCGGTCGAATCGAAAGCGCTGAAGGGCCTCGATTCCCTGCTCTCGATTGCGCAAATGCCCGGCGGAATTCCTGTGGGGACGCTGGCGATCGGGAAGGCTGGAGCCATTAACGCGGCGCTGTTGGCGGCGGCAATCCTCGGCAACAAGTACGCGAAGATTAAAGAGGCGCTGCGAAAGTTCCGGCAAGCGCAGACCGCCAAGGTTTTGGCGACCCCCGACCCGGCTGCGGCTGGGTTGAGGGGTGTCATCGCCCCAGTGCAAAAGGCCAAGAGGAAATAGCGCCCATGACCATCGGGATCCTGGGCGGCGGGCAACTCGGGTACATGCTGGCACTGGCGGGTTATCCACTGGGGCTGCGTTTCCGGTTTCTGGACCCGTCTCCGGAAGCGCCCGTTGGCCGCATCGCACACCGCGTCACGGCGGAGTACACCGACAAACAGGCGCTGGAGAAATTTGCACACGGGCTCGAACTTGTCACCTACGAATTTGAAAACGTCCCGGTGCAGGCAGCGCGATTTCTTGCCGGGCGAGTGCCGGTCTTCCCGCCGCCGGCAGCGCTCGAAGAAGCCCAGGACCGCCTGCGCGAGAAGAAGCTGTTTCAACGGCTGGGAATTCCGATGACGGAATTCGCAGAAATTGCGAAGGAGGAGGAGTTTAACCTCGCCGTCAAGCAAGTAGGACTGCCCGCGGTACTGAAAACCTGCAGGATGGGCTATGACGGCAAGGGGCAGTTGCTGCTACGAACGCACGAGGATGTGGAGAAGGCGCTGGGGGAATTGCCCACTACGATGCCCCTGGTTCTTGAAAAATTTGTGCCCTTCACGCGCGAGGTTTCCATTCTGGGCGTGCGGAGCCGCAGCGGTGAGATAGCTTTCTATCCCCTGGTCGAGAACCACCACCGCGACGGAATCCTGCGGCTTTCGCTGGCCCCGGCGCCGCGTCTCTCCGGCAGCCTGCAGCAAAGCGCGGAAGAAGCTGCGCGGAAGGTGCTCGAAACGCTCGACTACGCAGGCGTCATCTGCCTGGAGTTTTTTGAGCTGGAAGGAAAACTCCTGGCGAATGAAATGGCGCCACGCGTTCATAATTCCGGGCACTGGACCATCGAAGGAGCGGTCACCAGCCAATTCGAGAATCATCTGAGAGCGGTGCTGGGCCTGCCGTTGGGCTCGACCTTGGCCGTCGGGTACTCCACGATGGTGAATCTGATCGGAGAGTTACCTGAGGCAGAGCAGGTGCTGCAAGTAGAGAACGCACACCTGCACCTGTACGGAAAAACACCCCGCGCCAGGCGGAAGCTGGGGCATGTCACCGTTCGCGCCGATCAATGGGAGAAATTGCAGGACAGGTTGAACCAACTACCGGCGTTTTTCCAGCGCCCTGAATTTTGCCTGCAACAAGCACTCAAGGGAACCTTCGCGAACCGCGCCTAACGGACACTTGGGAGAAGCGGTCCCTTACGGGGCTCGGGACGACAACCTAGTGCGTTTTTTTTTTGCGGCGCGTGGAGCCGTGGCCTGACGATAGTCCGCACTGTGATGCTTATAGCCTTGGCAACCGGCATTCACGCTGTCAAACTTACATTTGTGCACTCCAAATGTTTCTGCCTTTTCCTCTTTGCTTCCCTGGCAAGCTTTTCTCCTGCCGCGCCGGCGCAGCATGAGCATGCCGCTCCCCGGAGCTTCACCGTGCAAAACGGTCAGTTTCTTCTGGAAGGCAAACCCTTTCGCATCATTTCTGGCGAGATGCATTACGCGCGAATCCCCCGTGTTTACTGGCGCGACCGTCTTCGCATGGCCAAGGCCATGGGGCTCAACGCCGTTACCACCTATGTCTTCTGGAATGCGCATGAGCCGCGCCCCGGCGTCTACGATTTTTCCGCCAATAACGACGTCGCCGAATTCATTCGCGAAGCCCAGCAGACAGGCTTGTTCGTCATCTTGCGCCCCGGCCCCTATGTTTGCGCCGAATGGGAGTTCGGTGGATTCCCCGCCTGGCTGCTGAAAGATCACTCCATCGTCGTGCGCAGCCGCGATCCGAAATTCATGCAACCTGCGGCGCGGTGGATCAAGCGGCTCGGACAAGAGTTGGCCACGCTGCAAATCGGCAACGGCGGGCCCATAATCCTGGTCCAGGTGGAAAACGAGTACGGCTCCTTCGGCAACGATCACGCCTACATGGAGGAGATGCGCCAGATGTTTCTGGACGCGGGTTTCACCAAATCGGTGTTATATACGGCGGACGGAGCGGAGGAGATTGCCTCGGGTTCACTTCCCGACCTCCCCGTGGGCATCAACTTTGGCGGCGGCTCTGATCCCAGTCAAGCCCAGAAAGAGTTTGCGATTCTGAAGAAGTCCCGGCCGAACGGACCTTATTTCAACAGCGAGTTCTGGGACGGGTGGTTTGACCATTGGGGCAGCAAACATGGCACGACCAACGTGAGCAACGAGGGCGCGAACCTGGACTGGATGCTGCGCCAAGGCTACTCCGTCAACCTGTACATGTTTCACGGCGGCACCAGCTTCGGCTGGATGAATGGCGCCAACAGTGATGGCAAGAACTACGAGCCCGACGTGTCCAGCTATGATTACAGCGCCCCGCTCGATGAGAGTGGCCGCCCCTCGGCCAAGTATTACGTCTTCCGTGGCATAATCGCCAAGGCGAACACCAGCCCGCCAACTGCCGCGCGGGGTCTGGCGCCAGCAACCACACTCCCCGATATCAAAATGGAGGAAGCAGTTTCCCTGTGGAACGTGCTTCCGTCTCCCGTGCACTCCGAAGAGATCCTGAGCATGGAAGATGTGGATCAAGCCTTTGGTTACATCCTCTATCGCACTCATTTGAGCGGACGCGCTGGGGGGAAACTCGTTCTCGACGAACTCCATGACTACGCGCAGGTGTTTCTGGATGGCAAGCTGCTCGGGACGCTTGACCGCCGACTCGCGCAGAATCAGCTGGCGCTGAAGGTCCCGGCTGCTGGGGCGCGCCTGGACATCCTGGTGGAAAATAGCGGGCGAATCAACTTTAGCATTGCGCTGCGCGGCGAACGCAAAGGCGTGACCAAGCAGGTCACTCTTGCGGGTAAAGCACTTCTCGGTTGGGATATCTATCCTCTGCCCATGAACGAACCCTGGAAATTGCCGTTCGCACGGACTTCCTGCGAGGGCGCCTGCTTTTACCGCGCCACTTTTCATGCCGATTCGCTTGCGGACACGTTTCTCGATACCAGTGATTTTGAAAAGGGAGCGGTCTGGCTGAATCACCACCCGCTTGGCCGAATATGGAGCATCGGCCCGCAAAAGACCCTGTACGTCCCAGGCCCATGGTTGCGGGTCGGCGAAAATGAAGTCGTGGTTCTCGATCTCAACGGCCAGCCCAGCCGGACGCTCCTTGGGAGGGACCACCCTATCCTCGACAGCACCCCAGTGCAGTAACCCGCTAGTGTTGACACCGCCCTTTCTGCTTGCTCAGGCCTATTCCTTCACCAGAGTCCTGCCTCGATTCCCCTTCGTGCGGCGCGGTTGCCGCTCATCCCGCCGGATGTTACGATTCTGGGTTCCATGACACCCACCGGCCCCTACCGACCGAGGATTGGCATCCCCTGGCGGACATCCCAGGAGGAAGCTCAGGGGAACCTGCCGAAAATCCTAAACTACATGGAAGCCGTAAGCGCGGCAGGAGGGGAGCCGGTTTTGCTCTCGCTGGCTCACCCGGAGGTCCTCGAGGGGCAATTCACTGGGCTCGATGGGTTTGTCCTGCCGGGCAGCCCTGCCGACGTTGACCCCGCGGAATATGGAAGCGCGAATCAGGGCAAGTCCGAGCCAGCCGATTTGCCGCGGGAGAGCACCGACCAGGCCATCCTCAGCCATGCTCTTGAAGCGCGGAAGCCAGTCCTGGCGATCTGCTACGGCTGTCAGCTTTTGAATGTGTATCAGGGCGGAACGTTAATCCAGGACCTGCGTAGCGAAACTGGCACCCACATCCCGCACTGCAAAGAGGATGTCCAACCCGAGCCAACGGCCGATCTGAAGCATGAAGTGCGCTTTACTCCAGGCAGCCGGTTGGCTAATTTGGCGGGTTCGGCGCAGGCGGTGGTGAACAGTTCGCACCACCAATCGATTGCCAAGCCGGGCCGGCAGTTGCTGGTCACAGCTCAGGCCAGTGATGGCATTGTCGAAGCAGTGGAATGGACGGGTGACGCCAACTGGGTCGTCGGCGTCCAGTGGCATCCGGAGCGCATGCGGGGCGATGCCTTGGCCGAACGGCTGTTTTCGGAGCTGCTGACCGCTTCAAGGGAAGCGCGCAGGGTCCACGTCACGAAGTCGTAGTTCAGGTCCAACCGCGCGGCGAGTCTACGAATCAGAACATGGGGGAAACATGATCTCACTGGCAGGAAAAGCGGCACTTATTACCGGAGGTTCCCGCGGCATAGGGGCCGCAGCGGTCAAGTTATTTGCGCAAGCCGGCGCGGATGTCGTCTTCAGTTACAACTCCGCGAAGGAAGCGGCGCGTCAAATCGAACAGGAGGCCGCCAAACACGGGACGCGCGTAGAAGCATTCAAGGCCGACGTAGGCAAGCACGAAGACAATCGCAAACTCGTCGAGCATTGCATCACGCGTCTGGGGAGGCTCGATATCCTGGTACCCAATGCCGGGATCTGGAACCTGGAGGATCTACCCATCGAGAAGATGACCGAAAAGCAGTGGGACGACATGATGCGCATCAATCTGAAGAGCGTGTATTCCGTGATTCACTTCGCCGTGCCACAAATGATCAAACAGAAGGCTGGGAAGATCGTATCCATCAGCTCGACTGCGGGCCAGCGCGGAGAGTCGTTTCACACGCACTATGGAGCGTCCAAAGGCGGAATCATTAGCCTGACAAAGGGACTGTCAACCGAACTGGCGCGGCACGGCATTTTGGTAAACAGCGTGGCGCCGGGATGGGTTGCGACGGATATGTCGAATCCCGTGCTGGCAACCAAGGGAGGCAAAAGGATGGCCTCCAGCGCGATTCCGCTGGGACGGGCGGCGACGGCCGAGGAGGTTGCCGGGCCCATTCTTTTCCTGGCCTCAGACCTCGCCAATTTCATCAGTGGGGAAATTCTAAACGTGAACGGAGGTTCGGTCTTGTGCGGTTAAGTCTGCGACATTGTGGCTTGTTGGCGGTGTTCGGAGTGTTCCTCTGTACGCCCGCGGCACTGGCGCAAAATCCGGACACCATGGATCCGGACAAGAGCACCGCCAAGGCCAAACAGCTATTGAACCAGGCAATCGAAGCGTTGGGCGGGAGCGCATATAAGAACAGCCTGGAAAGCGAGTGCGAAGGGCGCGTGGCCCAGCTCGATCGAAACGGCAGCCTGGAGGGTTTCAACAACATTCGCAGCTACTGGCACTACCCGGACAAGAACCGCACGGAATACGAAGTAAAAAGCACCAAGGGAGGATTTTTCGCGGTGCTGGTCGGAAGCCTGCCGATTAAAGGAGGCACGTTTATCCAGCTGTTCAACGGCGACAAGGGCTGGACCATGGACAAGGGCGGGGTGAATGAGGCGGATGCCACGGTTGTGGCACAATTTCAGGACGTGATGAAACGTCAGATCCACAATCTGCTGCTGGATCGGGTGAATGAAGAGGGAGTTTTCCTGCGCTATGCGGGTATCGGGGTGGCGGACTTGCGCCAAGTCGAGTGGGTCGAGATCAGCGATCGAGACGGACGGTCGGTTCGACTGGCGCTGGAACACGGAACGCACCTGCCGCTGCGCACAATTGTCAGCACCCCCAATGAAGAGATGCGGGATACGGACGAGGACGTGACCATTTATTCGAATTATAAGGAACTTGAAGGCGTCCAGACTCCCCTGCAAGTTACCAGGGAACACAACGGCCGCCGCACACACCAGATTTTTTACAACTCGTGCAGGCACAACCCCAGTCTTCCCGCGGATTTTTTCACCGAAACAGGACTACAAAAACGATTTAAAGAAACGGGGGGAAAGTACACGCCGCAGAAGTGACCCAATAAACCTTGTTCAAGTAGAGATGTGAATAATAGCCTGAAGGGCAACGCCTATCTAAGCCCGCAAAACCCTGATAGGTTATAAGTCCCAGTCCGGCCAAGATGGTCGAAGACTGTCCAGTGGTGGTTGCGGTCATTCTGTTGCGTGAGAGGGAATTGAATTGTGCGCCCCAGCGAAGCGGCATGCCGGCTTCAGCTTGACGGAGCTCGTCGTTGCCCTCGCGGTGGCCCTGATCCTGATGGCGGTAGGGCTTCCCGCGTTCATGCGGGCTTACCGGGCTTACCAGTTGAACAGTGTGGCTACACAGGTTGCGGATATATTGCGCTTGACCCGGTACGAGGCGATTCGGCTGAACACCCCCATTCAGTGTGTGATCAAGCCCTCTGTTTCGGATCCGGGTTACACCGACGCGTGGGTGGATTCGAACAAGAATCTTGCTCTCGACGCAACGGAGAAAATGATTCTGTTGGGGCCAGCGGGAAGTCTTGTGGACGTAGGAAGTGTGCCAGGGGCCTCCTCCCTGAGTACCCTGGCTGTTGGCTCCTTCGCGGTTGACCCGGCTACGCCGTCAGGGTACGCCGTGCAATTTGACGCTCGCGGAGCGGTAGTGACACCTGCCAACAAGGTGGTTGTGTTTTATCTAAGCAGCACACTCGCTCCGGAGGCAGGCTATCGGGCGGTCTTCCTCATGCCTGCGGGTTCGATCCAGATCTGGACCGGAGACGGCGCGGGGAACTGGCAACAACAGCGGTGAAGGATGCAGAGTGAAGAGAAAATTCACAAACAGGTGCATTCGCCAACAGGGCTTCACACTGGTGGAAATGTTAATCGCCACAGTGATCCTGCTCGTCGGGCTGGTCGCAGTGGCTCAGCTCGTGCCCATTTCCGTCCTGATGAATTCCAACAATCGCAATGACGGAACCGCTCTGGTTTTTGCCCAGTGGCAAATGGAAGCGCTGCGCGAGCAACCGCTCGCGAACACGACCTTTACCGACCCTGCAGGCGTGACTTGCCCCCTAGGAAACACTTGCAACCTGGGTGATCCAACTCAACAGCCAAGGCTGGTCGTGGGTAGCCCGGTGGTAACCAATAGCGCTGGCGACCCGATTATTGACTTCGGCGCGACGCCGGTGCCGGGCTACAGCTTCACGTACCTGGACCCGAATGATCCTTTCGGTGCCACCTACGACGTGCGATGGGCGGTGATCACCATAGTCAACTCGCAGTCCGTGGTCACCGGAAAGAGAATCATTGTGGGCGTGTTTCGCCGCGGGATGCAGAATCCTTCGCTGCCCATTACGCTGGATACCATGGTGGAAAAATAAGAATGAAGCGGCGCCATAGAAACTGGCGAGGTTTCACGATCCTGGAGATGCTGATGGCCATGGCCATCTTCCTGATCATTTGTGGCGCCATGTTCGAATTGCTGAACCTCTCGCAGAAAAAATATAACAGTGAAACTCAGTTGACCGCCGCGTTTCAAGATGCCCGTTTGGCAATGGATCAGATCGTGCGCGACGTGAATATTTCGGGTTATCCGGCGGCGGGCATGCTTTCGAACGCCGCCAGCTCTGCAAGTTACGCGGTGAGTCCGTTCGCGTGGGATCCGGGCTACTCATCCAATACGGACTGCCAGGTGGGGCTAACCTGCAGTCCAACTCCTGGCGATTTCGATTTAATTGTGGAAACAGACTTGGGAAGCGGCGTGAGCTGGATTCGCTATCAGCTCGTGGGCACCACGCTATATCGCGGCGTGGTTCCAAAAAGTGCCGGGGGAGACCCTGTTACCGCCACCTCAGCGCCCGATGTGCTGACCCCGTTCCTTGCTAACGTAGCGAACAATGCACCTGGTTCGTTACTGACGCAAATCACAGCGCAATATCCTTCCATGTTTCCCAGTGAGAAACCGCAACCCATTTTTCAGTACATCTGCGACACACCGGGGGGACCGGCTCCTTCCGCGCCTTGTCCGTCGGCGGGGGGCAGCAATTCGCCCAAGAATATTCGTGACATCGGTGTAAATCTGATAGTGATTACGCCGCAGCGAGATCAGCAGACTCAGAGCTTGAAACTTGTGGAGCTGATTGGAATGGGTCATCGGGTAAACCCGGTAAATTAGGGAGAGGCTGCAACTGGAATTTAAACATGAAACTGCATCGCCAATCCGGAGGAAGCTCCACGGAAGCGGGCTCAGCTCTTCTGATTGCTATTTTCGCGTTGCTCCTGATCAGCGTGGTCGGCATTGCCCTGCTGGTCTCCACCGGAACAGACAGCGCCCTGGCGGGGAATTACCGTACCGCTACCGGCGGGTATTATGCTGGCATCGCTGGCTTGGAAGAGGCACGCGGCCGTTTACTTTGGAAAAGCCCCGATTTTATCAACAAAACGGCAGCGTATACGAATGTTCTGTTTGATGGTTCTGGCGTGCTACCGCAATGGAGCTTGACGCAAGTCCTTTACATCACCAATCCGAATACGGCTGCTGGCGAAACTGTGGACCCGGCGAGCGCCAACCCGGCGAACTATCCAGATACCGAATATGCGCATGAGTTTCCTTGGGGCCTGGGCGGCGCGATCATGCAGCAGATTCCATCCGTTTCACCCGCGCCGTCAATCCCATTGCCCGGGCCTAATTACAAGTGGGTGCGGATCAATCCGATTACGGAAGCATCCCTGAATATCGATGTCAACGGAGACGGCGTTCTAGATTCTGTAGCTGTTCTGTTCTACGACCCGGCTCATATTGATCCATCCACAGGCAAACCCGCTCCAAGTCTAGTGGTTTCTTCCACACCTTCATCGCCTCCCGTACCACCCACCCCGACATCGGTTCAGGCATTGGAAATTACCGCGCTCGCCGCGCTCCCGAGCGGAAGCCGTCGCATTTTGCAGTATGTGGTGGCGCCTGTGGTCATCTCGCCTGACGCCACGGACCAGAGTTTTCCCGCAGCGCTGACACTCGATGGAAACGGCGTCACTTTCCAGTCGCCGGGGAAGCCGAGCTACCAGATCAATGGGGTGGATGGTTGCCCACCACCACCTCCGGGAGCGGTCCAAGCCATTGGGTATACCAATTCTTTGGACTATCCCCCACTCTTTGCGGAAGTGAATCCCGACAAATCAGAGTACCCAGGAGCTCCTCTCACCAATCCCCCGCCTCCTCCTGGATACACGCCAACGACTCCGAGCCTCTTGCCCACGCCCACCATCTTGCGTCAGAGCTGGCTCACTCCTGCGTCGCTCGATGCCGTGATGCAAGACGTCGTGAAGAGCGCCGATGTGGTCATCAATAAGCCCACTGCCACTGGCACGGACATTTCGAATAACGCCCCGGGGATGTCTATCTCCAATCCGATGACCATTGTGGTGAACGGAGATTTGAACCTCACTGGGTGGCACAACTCTGGCTACGGCCTGCTTCTCGTCACTGGAACGCTATACTACGATCCAGATGCAAGTTGGGATGGAATTGTACTCGTGGTGGGACAAGGTATTCTCTCGTCGAGCAAGAATGGTCCGGGCGGATTCACGGGCGCCGTTTTTGTGGCCACAACGCGCGACAGTTCCGGGAACCTGCTGTCTGGCAATATGCTCGGCGCCGCGTTCTTCGGTAGTAAAACAGGTGGTTATGGCGGCAATCCCGGCTTCGGGATCAATTACAACAGTTGTTCGATAAATCGAGCGAAAGGCCCGCTAACCTATAAGGTCCTCTCGTTCCACGAAGTTCTTCTCCCCAATTGAGCTCCAATTCGCGAGTCTCTGCCATGGACGGAATCAGGCATCGCGCTATACTTAGAGGATGCGAAATACCGTTGGAGAGCCGCAGTGGCACGGCACGACAGTGCTCT
>JBAVHY010000540.1:0-7592 GCA_049686315.1 Candidatus Acidiferrum sp.
GAGATACTCCGTTGACACGATTGGGAAAGGGTAGATTGGGCGGAGGGGAATCAGATGCATCGAAGGTGAGTAGGTTGACAGGCGAGGCAGTTGATGGAGTCTGTGCTGCGAGCTGATTCGTGAAGCTCGCCAGAAATACGACCACGAAGAAGAATTGCGTAAATCGAAAGAGAGTCACGCCGCGAACATGCCTGGAATTGAGCGCCAAAATGACCGAGAAATCAATGAAGCTAAACAACAGATCCAAGTATAGCCTGAAAGCGCCCCAGCTGCCCTGGACTCTACATCACGCCAGCCGCGTTACGCGCTCGGCATCCCCGGGAAAACGGACGACGTTCCTTTCGCGTGCGCAAAAAACAAGTTGCACCGCAAATATTTGATGCCGCCCTTGCATGCACTGTCTCAGAGGATTTCGCTTCGGAATGGCGTTCTGTTAAAGATTGGCTTGTCAAAGTTTTTCGACGCGACCACTTGGTCCTATAGTCCGCTATTCGTTGAAGTTGCCCCGGACCCCACTCAGACTCTGCAGGATTCAGTTCGTCTGCTCTTGGATGTTTGATTTGTCGACTTGCCGGCCGTGCCGCAAGATTTGTCGAAGCTGTGAGCCGACTGCTGAACGTCATCTTAGCTGTTACTGCCCACTTCTGCCAACGCGCATTTTTGTTAAGTTCCTACCAATCAGGAAGATGGCTCGTAGGGGCGGTGGGGATCGAAAACAATGCCAATCGGAATTTCAAGGACTTAGAAGAAATGCTAGGGAACGCTAAGGAATTGAAAAGGAACAATGGGGAGTCCAAAGGAATCCTTATTGGCCCCTTAATGGCCCCTCGTTATTCTCTACGTCCGAGACTCCGGCATTCTGTATTTCACGCACTGTCCAAATCGCCAGTCGGCTTCGGGCTCAAATTTCGTGGCGCGGATGGCAAGCCGACGTAGGATGAAGTAGTGGACTGGCAGACCTTCTATACAACTGCGCGCTCCGCATTACGTGGCCTCTCCAATGAGCGAATGTCAAACAGCGAGACGTGTCACAGTTGCCTTTCGATGCCTCCGAATCTCCGACCTATCCTGTTCTCGTCTAATTTTCCTCTCCGTGCCACCCACGTTGGGGTTACGTGTCACAAACTACTGACGGTGCCGAAGGCACCGTCCTAGCGCTGGAGCGATCAGATCGCTCCAGGTGGGCGCGCTCAACAAAACATACCCACGATGGTTTTGGCAGAATCCACCTCGGACGGAGCTAACGCTGCCGCTGCCAGCGCAGCTTCCCAATCGTCTTGAATTCTTGAATTTGCTAACGCTGAGGGCGCCCCTCTTATTGCGCGCCTTGGAGCCGGGTGCTGAAAGGGCGGCAAGGACAACTTTTCGTCTTGCTTCGTGAATTTCGATGGCGTTGAAATTCTCATCCAGCAGCACCATGAGGACGGCGTCCCAGCTCTTCGAACGGTGAAGTTCGCCAAGCCCCAATGTTCGTGGCGGTGTTGGGTGCCAGCAACTACAGCTATGCCGAAGCCAACGAGAATCAGCAGATGGCAAGCAGGTTGGCCATGAGGCCCTTTTACTCCTCCCAAGTGAGAACAACGTCCCGAACGAGGTTGTCACTGTCGTAAAGCTCAAGGTCGCTCAGGCCGATATTTTATCCGTTCGGCGGCTCAGCTTTCCACATACGCCAGTACGCGAGGTTCAGGAGCACAAGAACCCAAACCGGGTAAAGAGAAAGGACCTGTGGGGCAAGCCCCATGTTTCCGACTCCGCTTACAGCTGCAATGCTCATCACGAAATGGTGGGCCCATTCGCTCTTAGATTTCACCAGCATAACATCAAGCATCGCGATCCCGACCCAATAGACCAACTGAGAACCGAAAAGTATGTTGCAGAGGCGGAGTGCAGCACGGCCAGTCCGCCACAGGAAGAAGCCTGATACCAATGCGAGTGACGCAAACACGAAGCTTATGCATGCGAGGATGCAATACGCATATGTTTCGTAAGGTCTCGTGGAAGTAAATTGGTGTCGTTGAGAAAATCTAACGACGCTGTCGGTTTGCAAGTACAGCCCCATTGCCCCGACAACGACATTCCCCAGAGCGATGGTACGAATGGTTGCTTTCGGCCAAGTCATCACCGCTGCCTCCACTGCCTATTCCTAATGCCGCCTAGGCTGGCCGTAATCGGCATAGCAAGTCTCAATGCATTGATGCTCCAAGCCTGAGACAGTCTGCAAGCAGCTTTTGTCAAAGTCGGCAACCCAAAGTTCGTTGATGAGACAGAGTGCCCTATCCAGGCTGGCCTTAGCGTGGCATACGCTGATACACCAACCGAGTCCAAGGGGGTTGTCCGCCGTATCGCACAGCCCGTACGGGTCTTTCAGATTCACGGCGCTGTTTTTGACGTAACTGTAAAAGTTGACTCCGCTCTTGAATCTCAAGGGGTCTTCGCTGAGGAACCTTCCTGTACTGGGGTCGTAATATCTGGCGCGGTAGTAATACAGCCCAGTTTCTGCGTCGGATTCGCGCGCCGTGAATTGAAATGGATTCGTCAGCGAGCCGGACGAGTTCGTCAGCTTGCCAAAAGAATCGAGCGTATAGGTTTGCGCCAGTGCTCCAACTACGTTGCTCAATGATGTGACGGAGCCAAGGCCATCGGCATGGTAAAAACTGGTCGTTCCACCACGCAGCATCGCCAGCGGCTCATCGATGTTCAGCGCTTGTGAATAGTGAGCGACCACGGCGCCTGTTGAGTTCGTTTCCTCGATGAGATTATTCCGGTCGTAGGCATAGACGCTCGTCGCTGAGGATGAAGACTTGTAGACTCTTCTGCCGAAGGGATCGTATTTGAAGGTAACCGTCCCGCCGGAACCGGGCAGCGTCACGCTCGCAAGCCGGTTCTCGAAGTCCCAGGTGTAAGACGTGCTGCCCGTGCTGTCGGTCTTTACGATGGTGTTGCCGTTCGCGTCTAATCCGGCGATCACACTCGGCCCCGATCATCGATCATCTAGTTGGATGCTATGCGCTGTCGATAAATCTGATACGCCAGAATCTGTCCAGCTAAGAGTCCAAGGGCGATGCAGGAGTACACTCCTAGCATCCAGAAACCAACTGATCCGAATGCTGGATGCTGGACAGCACTGCCCAAAGCCGTGGCACTCATTATGCAAGTAGCGACAAATAGCGACTGCAAAGGATCGCCCCACCAATTGAACGGATTTCTAGCCCATGAGGGGCGGGCGAGTAGGTTCCTCTTCGAGCGTCGAAGAGAGTACCCAACGCTCAGGATTGCGAATACAGGAACACCCAGTATAAGGATCAAGCACAGAACTGGCTCGGGGTTTTTCCCGCGGAGATTGTCCGGAGCCAAAGAAGCATAACCACCTCTAAGCGCCAGCACCACCGCGATCGAGTTCAGGATGGTCCAGAAGTGTCTCATAAGCAACCCCCTACTTATCGCCGCAGCCGCACTTAGAGGCCGGGGGCGAATTAAAAACGAAACCAACACCTGCAAATCCGCCCTCCCCTCCCCCGAGGACACCGTGTGGCGGTTCATGAGGTTTGTTGGGATTCCAGGCGACGCCACCAATGTCTGCTATGATTCCCTCGAAGCCCATTTCGGGCTCGCTTCCACTTGCGTCGACGCTTATTCCTCCACCGACTGAGAAGAATTCCCCAAGGCCGGCCTCGGCTTGGATTGTCCCTGCCCCGTGCGCTCCGAATTTTCGGCAGCCACCGGCGTCCATCGGGTCCAACTTGCCGAACAAACCTACTCCTCCTCCCGAGTACAGTCCGAAGTTCCACTGCCCGCCGTTGTGGCCAAACGTCAGAAGTCCCCCCAATCCCTCGCCACCCCCAATCGTGACTTGCCAAAGCCCCAGTGGGTCCTTGCGCTTGACGGGATTGTTCGCGACATATAGATAAAAATTTGTTCCTCCGGAATATCTAGCCGGGTCTTCACTCATGAAGCGGCCGGTGGCCGGATCGTAGTATCTGGCGCGATAGTAATACAGTGAGGTTTCGGGATCGAATTCCCGCCCCGTATAGCGGAAACTGTTCACGAGGCTGCCTGCCGAGGCCACCTGATTGCCTAAGGAATCGTAAGCGTAGTTATTTGCTAGCGCTCCAGCAGCGTTGCTCAGCGAGGTCACCGAGCCTAGCCCGTCTGCCTCGTAGTAGTTGGTTGTTCCGCTGCGCAGCATCGCCAGCGATTGATCGATGCCTTCCCCATACAAATAACGCGCAGTCACTCCGCCGGAAGCACTGGTCTCCTCGATCAAATCAATGCCGTCGTAGACGTATTTAGTTCGAGTCCAGGACTCACTCGCGGTGCAGTTCTCGTTCGTTGCCCGAGTCCGACAGTCTCTCTCAGAAGTGCGAGCGAGTGCTGACATTGGCACAGATACTACTCTCAGGGTGTTTCGGTGCCAAGAGGCAAGCTGTTTCATGCGTTCAATTGGTTTTTGGGCGCAGCGAATCATCGCCGAACTTCTGGTGTACTGGGAAGGGCTTGTTGTGAATGGTTATGCCAGCGGATAGCTGCTATCCGCTGGCATAAATCGCGTGCGTTTTCTGGAATGGCAGTGGTCCGACAGAAAGCAGATGCTCGACGGTGTGGAGCAATCGGCTGATGGGATGATGCGCCACAGCGTCGCGCAGGTCGTCGGCGGTGACATGCAGATAGATCTGCGTGCTGGTAATCAGCCGATGGCCGAGCAGATCGCGGATGGTCACCAAGCCGACTTTCGCGCGCAACAAAAGAGTCGCGAAGGTATGTCGCAGGCGATGTGGGGAGAGCGGAAACCCGACGCGGCTGCGCTGGCCCCAGGTGCGCACGCGTTCGTAGATACTGCCGCGCGAGAGCGCGCGTCCGAAACGCGATCGAAAAAAGGGTGCAGTGGGAAGCGCGGGGCCACGCACTCGCGCGTAAGCACGGAGCAGTTCGGCGAGTCCCGGGCTCAATGGAATGACGCGCTCATGCCCGCCCTTGCCTTGCACGGTGATGGTCAGTTGCGTCAGATCGACCTGACCGTTGTGAAGCGAAGCACACTCAGAAGCGCGGATGCCGGTGCCACAGAGCAAAGCCAGCATGGCGCGGTCCCGCAGACCGATCACCGTGTCCGTCTCGGGTTCATCCAACAATCGGCTCATCTGTTCAGTAGAAAGAGCGACGGGCAGCTTGCGCGGCACGGCCTTGATCGATGGGAAGCCGACCAGTGGGTTCGCTACATGATCAAGATAGCCCATGGCCACCATCGCGCAATAGAAACGCCGCAGAACAACAACAGCACGATTCACGGCAGAAGCTCCGTTGCCGCGCACGTCGCGCAAATGCTGTAGATAGGCGAGCACATCGCGGGCAGTTACCTGATCCGGTGCGATATCCGCCCGCGTGACGCGTGCCCATTCATGGAACTGTTTCAGTGCGTCTTCATAAGCAGCGAGTGTAAGCGGACGTAAACCACGCGCAACGCAGTGGGTGCGAATATAAAGATCGATCCAATAGGACCATTTCATGAGCGGCCTCCAATCGGTAGGGTACGCACAGCGCCTTGTGGCCGCCCGGGCAAGACATGCAGGTAGACACCAGTCTCTTGCGGGCTGCGATGCCCCATCAGTGAGGCAATGATGGCAAGATCGACGCCACGATCCATCAAGTGCGTCGCGAAACTGTGCCGGAGCGTACGGGGCGTGACGCCGGCGTTTAGACCGGCGCGCGTCGCGACGGCCGTCACAATCTCGCATACATCGCGGACCTGCAGGCGAAGTTTACGAGTACTCGTCCGAAACAAGGGGCCGCGTTTTCCGTGCTCCAGCAAATAGGCGAGCAACTCTGTATAGACTGCTTCCGGGATCGGAATCGCGCGCGGTCGGTCGCCCTTGGCCTTTAGGACCACCAGTTCACGGCGCTCACGGTTGACATGCGCGACATCCAGGGCGCACAACTCGCTGGTGCGCAGCCCACAACCATAAAGCAGCAAAATGATCAG
This sequence comes from Candidatus Acidiferrum sp., assembly GCA_049686315.1. Lineage (GTDB taxonomy): Bacteria > Acidobacteriota > Terriglobia > Acidiferrales > UBA7541 > Acidiferrum. Next base: position 5,975 of record JBAVHY010000540.1, read on the forward strand.
GCGATCACGTCGTGCCATAGGTCCGGGTGCGGTTGTGGCTTGCACCAGCCGCTCGGCTTCGTCGAAGTTGAGCGACTTCGGCACCGTGCGCCGCAACCTTTGCTGCAGACTAAATCCATCGAGCACGTTGCGCTCTGCGCGACCGCTGCGCCAGGCGTATTCAAGCAGTCCCCGCACGTGGCTGAGATACTTGGCCAGGCTGCTGTCGGTACAGCCGCAATTCCGCTCGACCTCCAGCCAATGCAAATAATCTTCCAGCTTGAGGTGCCACAGCTCGACGCCAGGGCGCACTTGTTCCAGCCGGGCAATCGCGCGGCGCAGCGTGCAACGCACGTCCACGATCGTGCGCGGCGTCTTGCGTCCAACTTTATCGAGATAACTTAAGTAGCCCTCGACCAACGGGTCCATGGTGGCTGTATTAGCTTTCTTCATGCGCTCACCCTCTGTTCTGCTAACCAATCGTTGATGGGATGGAGCGTCATCGCGGCGCGACGCTGCGGATCGGCGATGTGCACATAGCGCACCGTCGTCGCGATGCCGGAATGCCCCAGGATGCGTTGCACTTGGGCTAGGTGCACGCCAGACTCCAGCAGATCTGAAGCGCAGCTATGCCGAAACTGATGCAGACTGTGGATCGGCACTTGCGCGCGGCGCGAGATGGCGTGGATACCGTTGCTGATCGCAGCGCCCGTAAGACGCTTGCCAGTGCGGCTCACCAACAGGGCGCACTCGCCACATAATCCGGCTTCTTCCAGCTGGTTGTGGCGAAGCGGCAGATACGCTTCGAGACACCGGAGCACCATCTCCGGTAACGGCACACAGCGCTCGCATCCCGTCTTGCGGCCATCGATGCGCAAGGTTCCTTCCGTACGATCAAGCGCATCGAGGTTCAGCCGCTCCAGTTCACCGCGGCGAAGACCGGTGCCATACAGCATCGCCAGCACCGTTACCCACAAATGCGAGGTGTATGCACCGTGGCGGTTCGCTGCTTCGCGCCACATCGCTTCCATGTGGGCGTGATCGATCCGTTTCGGAAGGCGGCTGTACGGTGTGACCTTAGGGCCTTTCATCCAGCGCAACGGGTTGATCCTCCACAAACCCTGGCGCACCAGGAAGTCACCGAAGCCCCGCATCGAACTCAGCGTCGCGTACACGGTCGCCTTGGCGCGAAAACTCGAGCAGTTCGAGATGTAGCGCGTGATCATCTCGGCATCAATGCGCTCGATCCCTACGCGCGGGCGACGCCCCTTGAGCCACCGCCCCCACCGATTCAGCCGTGCTTCTGTGTATGCGACCGACTGCGGGCTGACTCCCCGCGCGCGGTACTCTTCGATATACGAGTCCAGTAACCGGTCCCATCTCCTCATCGCTGTCCTCCCAAACGCTAACGCCAGCGAACTCGCGTTCGCCCGCCTAGACGTTACAGAAATAAACAATATGACCTCCAATATGACTTCCTTGGAGGTCGCGATGAGCCCTGAACTGAACTAAAGCAACGTTTCGCTGGCATAAGAACCATAATCTGCCGCCCCTCGAAAAATGCCCTCAGGCCGGACATAGCCGATCAAAAATCGGCTGCTCTGTGAGTGATACTCGCGGCCTTGATGCAGTGATGTAA
>JBAVHY010000541.1:0-1706 GCA_049686315.1 Candidatus Acidiferrum sp.
GATATGGCCTCAGAAGCGCGGGCACGCTAATCTTCTTCCCATCCACTTTGTGGATGTCGTCCGCGTGAGAAATGGGGGAGGACAACCAAATCCTGGATTACTTGCTTTTCGACGCGGTTGGGACTTCCAATTTCGAGAACAGCTGTTCATCGAACTTGGGATTCACCACGACCTTATCGATAATTATTTTTTCCGGCGGAACCGGAGTATCCCTACCGAGCGCGGTCCGGGACACCGGGAGAACTCTCGTCTCCAAAACAAACGGGATCCGAAGGCCATCCACGGCCCGATAATCGCGGTAGTAAACTTCCACGGGATGGTCTGTGCCATCGAGGCGGCGTGGCTGTACCTCCATTTTGGCTTCGAGGAAGGTCTCCGCGTCAACCCATACGTGGAATGTATGCCCGGTCTTCTCAATGACCTTGAGCTTATAGGTGTCGCGCCCCTCCACCTTTTCGACGCCGTCCAGCTCGATGCTGCTGCCCTTGGCGGCGTAATCCACCAGGGGACCATCAAGGTCGGATTGCGTAGAGGCAATGTTCAATTCTTCCGGCGTATAGGGTTCCACTTCCATTCGGTTCAGGAACGGCCGGAGTTTCCAGCCGCTGGTACCATCGTAGACTTGGATCGCCGTTTTGCCGGCGAACTGCAACTCGAAGCGCGTTTTGCGACCGCGCTTGAGTTCCATGAGAAAAGGCAGTTGCGCCTCTTCGGCCGGCCGGTGAGGAAGGGTAAGTTGTTTCGGGTTCGGCATGGGCACAGCAACGGTGCCTCGCTGATTCCCTCCGGCGCCCATTTTTCCTTGCAGGGACAAGGTTTGGACTGCCCGCCACGCCTCCAAGCCGCCCCGCGCCGCCACGTTCTTGTCCACGATCTCGGCCGCCGAAAGCTGGGCTCGCGGTGAAGTAGTGTTCGCTCCCGCCGCGAGCGAAATGCAAAACGCCAAAGAAATCGGAACCACCAGGAACTTTCGCAACATGTGTGCGTCCTCGTTACAAGATTTGCAAACTAAACTCAAACCCATCAAAGGAGTCGAACTGGCGGAAGGAAATCGCTATTCGACTGCGAGTCCTTCCGCTCGAAATTTCCCAATCACGACACTAACCCGGTCTCCGCGCTTCACCCGCCTGCCCGAGTTTGAAAAAGCCATCCAGTAGGACTTGCCCGCCTCGGGCGTGCTAGCTTGGCGCATTTTGCCAACGTTGGACACCGCCGGGACCACCAGGCTGACCCCCGCCTGCAGATCGATCAAGGTGGGCTCGGCCTTCTTGTCGTTGAGCACGGCGGCCTTGGCCGGGTCCACCACGCGCCAGCTAAATCGAACGAGTTCGCCCGACTCCGCCCACTTTACGCGGAACGAGTCAACTCCCCAAGCACCTTGGTAATACATCATCGCTCGTCGCGAGAGAAAATTCGGCTCAGGGCGGGGCGGAGCCGCCGTCACGGAGGACTTCCCGGCCCCAGTGGTTGCGTTCTGAATGCTTTGAGACGACTGTGAAAAAGCGCTCGACGCGACAATGCTGGTCGCCAACACGGTTGCCAACAGCACCAATCTGTTCCTTGAATTACTAATTCCGCTCATCGCTTTCCTCTGGAATCGCACACTCCAATAAGCTAACCGAATGGTACGCCGCTCCTGCGTTTCCTACTTGACCTAGAGCAAGGAAGGAGATGGCCCATTCGTACCATTGACGATATGGGCCACC
>JBAVHY010000542.1:0-1984 GCA_049686315.1 Candidatus Acidiferrum sp.
GCGCCGAGCAAGTGGCTCGTGCCACGCTACGTGGATACTTGAAGCGGAAGCGGGAGGTCATTGTTCCGTGGACAATGCACCTGCCCGTGAAGTTCTATCAACTGTTTCCGGGCGTGGTGGAGTGGGCGATGGGGAGGATGGCGGGCTGACTTATCGAAAATGAATCCTGCTCGAAAGTTTTTAGCCCAACTCGGTCAGCATGGCTTCCATTTCCGATTGCGCGTGCAGATTTCCCGTACGCCGCGCCGAAGCGATTCCATCCTGCAGCATCTTCTTCGCGTCGTCGGCACGCTCGGCTCGCACTAGCGTCTGTGCAGCCATGAAATATCCCGCCGTGTAGTCGGCGTGGTGCTCGAGCAGAATCGAGAACTCGGCGAGCGCCCGGTCGAAGTCCCCTTGCTTGGAGTATTCCATCGCGAGTCCGTAGCGCGCAAAGGCGTCTTTCGGGTTCTCGGTCAAAATCTCGTTGAGCGCGCCGATTCGGTCCATGCCGGCAGGTTCCTTGAGAACGAGATTACTACAAACTCTGAGCGCGGAACTGGTCATGACCTCAGCAACTGATTACAATGACGAGTCCCGATAATTCCGCACTCTGAGGCAGACGAATTGGCCTGTCCGTACTTTATGCCGGTGGAAAAACTGGCGGGCACCTGGCCGCACCCCTCGCGGCTTCCGCTGGGATGTGGATGGCGCGGCCACTGCACTGCTCCCGGACATGAGAACGAAACCCCGGCCCCGGATATCCTCGAAGCATTTTGCAATCTTGGCTATGCTGGCGGTTGTTCCTGGGCGCCACAGGATCGAGCGTGGGACGCCGTGCGCTTCGCCGTTGTAGCTCCCACCGAGGTTGATGATCGGCGCGAGAGCGCGGGGATTCGAGTGATCTACGTCTGCGAACGAAATCATCGTCCAGTTGAGCGCGGGGAACTCGAATTCGACCCGCAGCGGTCCCAGTGGCTGCGGTGCCACGATGATGCTCGTCTGCAAAAGATGGCGGACTGTTTTCTGGGATCGTTTCTGCAAAAGAGGTCCTGACCAGAGAGCCAGGGACGAGGAAAATCATGACCGACGACGCGCTTGTGACCCGCCCGGTACGCGATTCGCAGTCGGAGATGGCAGAGATCGTATTGCCCAACGATGCGAACCCGCTCGCCGCTCTGCTGGGCGGCCGGCTTATGCACTGGATCGATCTCGCCGGCGCTATGGCCGCACATCGCCACTCGCGCAACTACGTCGTGACCGCCTCGGTCGATCACATTGACTTCCTGGTTCCGGTGCGAGTGGGCGACCTAGTCATCCTTCGCTCGTCCGTGAACCGCGTCTTTCATACTTCCATGGAAGTCGGGGTCAAAGTTTTCGTCGAAAACTATATTGCTGACACCGCCCAGCACGTGGGTTCGGCCTATTTGACCTTTGTGGCCATCGACGGGACCGGAAAGCACTTGAAGGTAGCGCCGGTGGTTCCCGAAACCGACGAGCAGCGTCGCCGCTACGACGACGCCGGACGCCGCCGCGATATCCGGCGCGCCGAATTGGAACGTCGCCGTAAATCCGGCCGCTGACTTTTCATTGGAATGTGATTCAAATCACATAAACGCCTTCGGAAAAGCATTTAGGCTGTGGTGCCTGAGGTTTTCATGGACAGCGCTCTCTTAGTACATCGTCTACACTTCGCCTTTACCGTTACCTTTCATTATTTGTTCCCGCAACTCACCATGGGACTGGCGCCACTCATCGTGGTGCTCAAAACCCTCGCCCTTCGCCGCAACGACGAGACATATAACCGCGCAGCGCGTTTCTGGGCGCGGATCTTCGGCATCAATTTTGTGCTGGGTGTTGTGACCGGCATTCCCATGGAATTTCAGTTTGGCACCAACTGGTCTCATTTCTCGCGCTTCGCCGGTGGCGTGATCGGCCAGACCCTCGGCATGGAGGGCATGTTCGCCTTCTTTCTGGAGTCGGCGTTCCTGGGCCTGTTCCTGTA